>NZ_JBEYZX010000015.1:0-124825 GCF_040646255.1 Streptomyces sp. NPDC046203
CGGATGTGGAAGCCCAGTAATGGGTGGAGCTGACCGGTACTAATAGGCCGAGGGCTTGTCCTCAGTTGCTCGCGTCCACTGTGTTAGTTCTGAAGTAACGAACTCCCTTTGCCGGTTGAGTTCAACTTCATAGTGTTTCGGTGGTCATAGCGTTAGGGAAACGCCCGGTTACATTCCGAACCCGGAAGCTAAGCCTTTCAGCGCCGATGGTACTGCAGGGGGGACCCTGTGGGAGAGTAGGACGCCGCCGAACAATCTTTGTGGGGAAGCCCCGCACCTTATGGTGCGGGGCTTTTCTGCGTTCAACCGACCCCTGTGCACCCGGCCGTCGTGGCTGAGGGTAAGGTCATGGGGCCATCATCAGCAGCTCATTCCCACAGGAGGCCCCCGGGTGGAGGTCCAGGAGACTCGGGTTCAGACAAACCGGGTGCTCACCATCCCCAATATCCTCAGCATGGCTCGCCTCGTCGGCGTGCCCGTGTTCCTGTGGTTGATCCTCCGCCCCGAGTTCGGCGGACCCAAGAGCGATGGCTGGGCACTGCTCGTGCTCGCGTTCAGCGGAGTCAGCGACTACCTGGACGGGAAGCTCGCCCGGCGCTGGAACCAGATCAGCAGCCTCGGCCGGCTGCTCGACCCGGCCGCCGACCGGCTGTACATCCTCTCCACGCTCGTCGGCCTCACCTGGCGGGAGATCCTTCCGCTCTGGCTGACCACCGTGCTGCTGGCCCGCGAGCTGATGCTGCTGGTCGCGGTGGGAATCCTCCGCCGGCACGGCTATCCGCCGCCGCAGGTGAACTTCCTCGGGAAAGCTGCGACTTTCAACTTGATGTACGCCTTCCCGCTGCTCCTGCTCAGTGACGGAAACGGGTGGCTCGCGTCACTCGCCGAAGTTTTCGGGTGGGCTTTCGCCGGATGGGGTACAAGTCTGTATTGGTGGGCAGGGATCCTCTACGTGATCCAGGTCCGTCGACTCGTGAAGGCGGATACCGCGGCCGATTGAGCCCGTCCGTCCTTGTGCCGAGCAATGGCGCCGGCAGGATCGAGGACGCCCGAGGGCCATCGAGTGGACAGGTGAAGTCGGCAGGACCGTCGTCTCTTCAAGGAGGACGCTTCCGACATGAAGGCCGTCGTGATGGCCGGTGGCGAAGGTACCCGCCTTCGCCCCATGACCTCGAGCATGCCCAAGCCTCTCCTGCCGGTGGTCAACCGGCCGATCATGGAGCATGTCCTGCGACTGCTCAAAAGACACGGGCTCACCGAGACCGTCGTCACCGTGCAGTTCCTCGCCTCGCTCGTCCGCAACTACTTCGGTGACGGCGAAGAGCTCGGCATGGAGCTCACCTACGCGAACGAGGAGAAGCCGCTCGGCACCGCGGGCAGCGTGAAGAACGCCGAGGAAGCACTGAGGGACGACGCGTTCCTCGTGATCTCCGGCGACGCGCTCACCGACTTCGACCTCTCCGACCTGATCGCCTTCCACAAGGAGAAGGGCGCTCTCGTCACCGTCTGCCTCACCCGGGTCCCCAACCCGCTGGAATTCGGCATCACCATCGTCGACGAGCAGGGCCGGGTCGAACGGTTCCTGGAGAAACCGACCTGGGGACAGGTCTTCTCCGACACCGTGAACACGGGTATCTACGTCATGGAGCCCGAGGTCTTCGACTACGTCGAGGCGGACGTCTCCGTGGACTGGTCGGGTGATGTCTTCCCCAAGCTGATGAAGGACGGCAAGCCGATCTACGGCTATGTCGCCGAGGGCTACTGGGAGGACGTCGGCACGCACGAGAGCTACGTCAAGGCACAGGCCGACGTCCTCGAGGGCAAGGTGCAGGTCGACGTCGACGGCTTCGAGATCTCCCCGGGCGTCTGGGTCGCCGAAGGAGCCGACGTCCACCCCGACGCCGTCCTGCGCGGACCGCTCTACGTCGGCGACTACGCCAAGGTGGAGGCCGGCGCCGAGATCCGGGAGCACACCGTCATCGGCTCCAACGTCGTCGTCAAGACGGGCGCCTTCCTGCACAAGGCCGTCGTCCACGACAACGTCTACATCGGGCAGCAGTGCAATCTGCGCGGCTGTGTCATCGGCAAGAACACCGATGTGATGCGGGCCGCCCGGATCGAGGACGGCGCGGTGATCGGGGACGAGTGCCTCGTCGGTGAAGAATCGATCGTGCAGGGCAATGTGCGGGTCTACCCGTTTAAGACGATCGAGGCCGGCGCCTTCGTCAACACGTCCGTCATCTGGGAGTCCCGGGGCCAGGCCCATCTGTTCGGGGCCCGTGGCGTGTCCGGCGTCATCAATGTGGAGATCACCCCCGAGCTGGCCGTCCGGCTGGCCGGCGCGTATGCCACGACCCTGAAGAAGGGCTCGACCGTCACCACCGCGCGCGATCACTCCCGGGGTGCCCGGGCGCTCAAACGCGCGGTGATCTCGGCGCTGCAGGCCAGCGCCATCGACGTACGCGACCTGGAGAACGTACCCCTGCCGGTGGCCCGTCAGCAGACGGCCCGCGGCAGTGCCGGCGGGATCATGATCAGGACCTCGCCCGGGGTGCCCGACTCCGTCGACATCATGTTCTTCGACGGGCGCGGTGCCGATCTGTCGCAGGCCGGGCAGCGCAAACTGGACCGGGTCTTCGCCCGTCAGGAGTACCGGCGGGCGTTCCCCGGCGAGATCGGCGACCTGTCCTTCCCGGCCAGCGTCTTCGACTCGTACACCGGCTCGCTGCTGCGGAACGTGGACACCACGGGGGTCGCCGAGGCGGGCCTCAAGGTCGTGGTGGACGCCTCCAACGGCAGTGCCGGACTCGTTCTGCCCAGTCTGCTCGGGCGGCTCCAGGTCGACTCGCTGACGATCAACCCGGGGCTCGACGAGTCCCGGCCGACCGAGTCCGCCGAGAGCCGGCGGGCCGGGCTCGTCCGGCTCGGCGAGATCGTGGCGTCGGCGCGGGCCGCCTTCGGGGTGCGTTTCGACCCCGTGGGCGAGCGGCTCTCGCTCGTCGACGAGCGGGGCCGGATCATCGAGGACGACCGGGCGCTGCTGGTCATGCTGGACCTGGTGGCGGCCGAGCGGCGGTCCGGCCGGGTCGCGCTGCCGGTGACGACGACCCGGATCGCCGAACAGGTCGCGGCGTACCACGGCACCCAGGTGGAGTGGACGACGACCTCGCCCGACGATCTGACCCGGGTCGGCCGTGAGGAGTCCACGATCTTCGGCGGCGACGGCCGCGGTGGATTCATCGTGCCCGAGTTCAGCAGCGTCTTCGACGGAGCCGCGGCCTTCGTCCGGCTGATCGGTCTGGTGGCGCGGACTCAGCTCACCCTGAGCCGGATCGACGCCCGGATCCCGCGGGCCCATGTCCTCAAGCGGGACATCCCGACACCCTGGGCGGTCAAGGGGCTCGTGATGCGCCGGGTGGTGGAGGCGGCCGGGGACCGCAGCGTCGACACCACCGACGGCGTACGGGTCGTCGAAGCCGACGGACGGTGGGTGATGGTGCTGCCCGACCCGGCGGAGGCCGTCACTCATCTGTGGGCCGAAGGACCCGACGACGCCTCGGCCCAGACGCTCCTCGACGAGTGGTCGGCCGTGGTCGAGAGCGCAGGTCACTGAGGAATCGCGGCCCGCTCGGGGCCGCGCGGCCGGGAGACGGGCGCCGCCGTCTCCCGGCTCGCCGGGTGGGGCCATTCGGCGGTACGGCCGACGACGTGCGACGATGTGCGGCATGTCGCAGCAGCCCCCCGTTCGGAGCACAGGTACCTCACCGCCGCGTCCGGACGCTTCCATGTCGCTGCTGAACAATGTGATCGACCACGCCCTGGACGACGGCTACGCCGAGGCGTCCGCCCGGCGCGCCGCCGAGGGCGGGGGAGTGCCCCGCACCATCAAGGCCAAGCTGGGCCTCGCGGCCGGCCTGGTCCTCGCGGCGGCGGTGGTGACGCTCGGCGCCGCCGAGGCCCGGGTGTCCGCACCCGTCGTCGCCAAGGAACGCCAGGATCTGATCGACCGGATCGAGTCCGAGACCTCGGCGGCCGACGAGCTGGAGCAGGACGTCGAGGGCCTGCGGACCGAGGTCGGCGCCCGGCAGCGCAAGGCGCTGAGCCGGCACGGCGGTGACCAGGCGGAACTGGTGGCACTGCTGTCCGGCGCGACGCCCGTGCGGGGACCCGGTCTGAAACTCGTCGTGGACGACGCCAAGGAGGCCGCCACCGGAGGCGGCGGCGGTCCCCGGGAGAGCGCCGGCTTCTCGGACACCGGGCGGGTGCGCGACCGCGACATGCAACGGATCGTCAACGGCCTGTGGGAGTCGGGCGCCGAAGCCGTGGCGATCAACGGACAGCGGCTGACCGCCCTGTCCGCGATCCGGGCCGCGGGCGACGCCATACTGGTCGACAACAAACCGCTGGTGCCGCCGTACACCGTGCTCGCCGTGGGCGACGGGAAACGGCTGAGCACGGCGTTCCAGGACAGCGCCGACGGGCAGTACCTGCACGCGCTGCGGGAGAACTTCGGGATCCGTACCAGCATCTCGGCGGAGGGCGACGTGCGCCTGCCGGCCGCGCCGAGCCTGATCGTACGTACAGCAGAGCCGAGGGGCACCGGGGCGGCCAAGGCCACCGGGCGGGCCGCGGCCGACACAGGGAAGGGCACATCTTGATCGCCGTACTGGGCCTGATCGTGGGAGTCGTGGTCGGACTGTTGGTCCGGCCCGAGATTCCGGCGGTGGTCGAGCCCTATCTTCCGATCGCCGTGGTCGCCGCCCTCGACGCGGTCTTCGGTGGTCTGCGGGCCATGCTCGACGGGATCTTCGTCGACAAGGTCTTCGTGGTGTCGTTCCTGTCGAACGTGGTGGTGGCGGCGCTGATCGTCTTCCTCGGCGACAAGCTGGGCGTGGGCGCGCAGCTGTCCACCGGTGTGGTGGTCGTGCTCGGCATCCGGATCTTCTCCAACGCGGCCGCCATCCGGCGCCACGTCTTCAGGGCGTGACGGCGATGAGCGAGTCCAACGGGCCCGAGAAGGCCAAGGAGTCCGACGAGGTCGGCAAGGCGAGTGAGCCCGGCATGGCCGACGCGTCGCCCGTCGAGCCGGGCGACCCGTCCGAGGCCGCCGGCAAGCCCCGCGAGAGCGGGGAGAGCGGCGAGGGCGGCCGGAGCCGTGTGAGCGGTGAGGAGGCCGCAGGTCAGGGCGGGAGTGCCGACGGCGGCCCGCGCGACGGCGCCACCGACGGATCGGGGGCGCCCGAGCCGGCCCCGCTGCCCAAGGAGAGCCCGGCACCGAGGAGCACCTCGCCCCATCTGGTGCGACGGGCCCAGCCGCTGCCCGAGCCGCAGCCCCCGCAAGCGTCCCCGCGGGTCCCGCCGCCGCCCCTGCCCGACCCGGGCGTGACCGGCCGGCAGCGGCTGGTGGCCGCGCTCTGGCCGCCGCGGGTCACCCGGGCCCAACTCGTCGTCGCGCTGCTGCTGTTCGTGCTCGGTCTCGGCCTCGCCATCCAGGTCAGGTCGACCAGCGACAACAGCGCGCTGCGCGGCGCCCGCCAGGAGGACCTGGTGCGGATCCTCGACGAGCTCGACGACCGCACCCAGCGCCTGGAGGACGAGAAGACCCGCCTGGAGAAGCAGCGCTCCGAGCTGGAGTCCAGTTCGGACCAGGCCGAAGAGGCGCGCAAGCAGACCCGGGAGAAGGAGCGTCAGCTCGGCATCCTGGCGGGTACAGTCGCCGCCGAGGGGCCCGGGATCACGCTGACGATCTCGGACGCCTCCGGAGCCGTGGAGTCGGACATGCTGCTCGACGCGATCCAGGAGCTGCGGGCGGCCGGCGCGGAAGCGATCCAGGTCAACGAGGTGCGTGTGGTGGCCGACAGCTATTTCTCGGGCAGCGGACGCGATATGCGGATCGATGGAACGGCGACGGCCGCTCCGTACGTCTTCAAGGTCATCGGCAAGCCGGAGGATCTCGAGCCCGCGCTCAACATCCCCGGCGGCATTGTCCAGACACTGGAGAAGGAGCAGGCCACGGCCACGGTGGAGCGTTCCGAGAAGATCGTCGTCGACGCCTTGCGACCTGCGAAGCGGCCTGACTACGCTCAGTCGTCCTCGCAGTGAGGCGGGGGGTGATGACGGTGGCACGGCAAGGTCACGGCCTTGCGGGGGGTCGCCGCACCACACTGGTGGTGCGTGATGGAAACTGTCGAGTGGATACGGACGTTGTCCAGATGTCCGGGTCGGCAGGTGTGTTGAGTCAGGGTTCGTCCTGCCCCACGGGCGGGTCTGTTTCGGTCAAGGGGAATCGCCCGTGAAGTTGTTTGCGAAGTTGTTCGGCAAGAGCGGACGCGAGGACGGCGGCAACGCCAGGCACCGCGCGTCGCGACACGCCCAGAACGAGGAACAGGGTGCGGAGCGCCCCCTCTTCCGTGACGAGGTCGCCGGTGGCGACATTTCGGGCACTCAGGGCGCGTCTTCTGTTGACCCTGCCGGTGCCGCGCGCATAGGTTTCGGGGAAGCATCAGCCTCGGGTACGGGTGGACAGTCCACCGCCGACCCGTACGCGACCCAGACCTCCGCGGGTCAGCCGCGGCCGGAGGACGCCTCCATGCCGGTGTGTACGAGGTGCGGCCACCGCAATACGGTGGACAGCCGCTTCTGTTCCCACTGCGGTGCGCCGCTGCGGGCCGGAGCGGTCGCGGAGCGCGCGTCCGAGACGACCTCGACGATCTCCATCTCGGGTCTCGAGGCGTACGACTCCGAGGTGACCGGCCAGATTCCGGCGCTGTCGCCGGAGGCCCTGGCGGCCGTCGAGGCACTGCCCACCGGTGCGGCGCTGCTCATCGTGCGCCGCGGCCCGAACTCGGGCAGCCGCTTCCTGCTGGACGGCGAGCTGACCACGGCCGGCCGCCACCCGCAGAGCGACATCTTCCTCGACGACGTGACGGTGTCGCGTCGGCACGTGGAGTTCCGGCGTCAGCCTGACGGCACGTTCAAGGTGAGCGATGTCGGCAGTCTCAACGGCACCTACGTCAACCGTGAGCCGATCGACTCGGTCGTGCTCTCCAACGGGGACGAGGTGCAGATCGGCAAGTACCGGCTCGTGTTCTTCGCGAGCCAGCGGGGCGTGTGACACGCCCCGGAGAACCTTCAGGGAAGGTCCATGGTGCGTACAGCGTCGGGCGGTGCCGGCTTCGGCACCGCCGCAGGCGACGGTCTCGTCAGCATCGGCACGGTGCTGGCGAGGCTGCGCGACGAGTTTCCCGAAGTGACCGTTTCCAAGATCCGGTTCCTGGAGGCCGAGGGGCTCGTGGAGCCCCGGCGGACGGCCTCCGGCTACCGCAAGTTCAGTGCGCAGGACGTGGAGCGGCTCGCCCAGATCCTGCGGATGCAGCGGGACCACTATCTCCCGCTGAGGGTGATCCGCGAGCATCTCGACGCCCTGGCCCGGGGTGAACAGGTCGTCCTGCCCGCGCCGGGCCAGCCGCAGGATCCGCTCGACGGACCCGGGGAGCCGGACGGTGAGCGCCCGACCGCGGCGCGACTGGGCCGGATCGAGCTGCTCGCCGCCGCCGAGGTGACGGAGCCGGAACTCGCCGCGTGGGAGTCGTACGGCCTGATCGCCCAGGCCGCGGGCGGCGGATACGACGCCGAGACCGTCACCGTCGCCAAACTCCTCGCGGATCTGGGACGATTCGGCCTGGAACCGCGCCATCTGCGGGCCGTGAAGGCCGGCGCCGACCGCGAGGCCGGGCTGATCGAGCAGATGGTGGCGCCGTTGCGGCGGCACCGCAACCCCCAGACCCGGGCCCACGCCGAGGCCACGGCCAAGGAACTCGCCGGACTCTCGGTCCGGCTGCACGCCGCGCTGGTCCAGACCGCACTCGGTATTCGGCCACAGTGACCCCCGCGGCGGCCCCGGATTCGTCCCGACTACCCAAACCGGTCGGGCACGGCCTAGGGTTGCTGTGTGAACGAGCTCGACGTTGTGGGTGTCCGGGTGGAAATGCCCTCCAACCAGCCGATCGTGCTCCTGCGTGAAGTGGGAGGCGACCGGTACCTCCCCATCTGGATCGGACCGGGCGAGGCGACCGCGATCGCCTTCGCTCAGCAGGGCATGGCCCCGGCCAGGCCGCTGACGCACGACCTTTTCAAGGATGTGCTGGAGGCCGTGGGGCAGGAGCTCACCGAAGTCCGCATCACGGATCTGCGGGACGGGGTCTTCTACGCCGAGCTGGTCTTCGCCAGCGGTGTGGAGGTCAGCGCCCGGCCTTCCGACGCGATAGCGCTGGCGCTGCGCACCGGCACGCCGATCTACGGCAGCGACGGTGTGCTGGACGACGCGGGGATCGCGATTCCGGACGAGCAGGAGGACGAGGTGGAGAAGTTCCGCGAGTTCCTCGACCAGATCTCGCCGGAGGACTTCGGGAGCGGCAACCAGTAGGCGTCCCGCCGGACCTGCCCAGGCGGGACGGAGGGGACCGCTGAGAGCCGGCCCCGTCCCCAGGGGCCCGGACCCGGGAGCCCGCCCCTCTCCCCGTACGCCGGGGCTTCGAGCGTGGGCTCCGGACGGGCTGCGGACGGGCTCCGGACGGTGGGCTTGGCGGTGATGCCGCCGGGGTCACGGGAGCCGCTCGCCAGGGTCGCCGGCGCCGCCGACGGAGGCGGCCCGAGGGCATTCGAGTAGCCTTTCCCCGCGGAGCGGTACGCAAAACCACTCTCAGGGTGATTATCACTCGGCGTGCCGAGTGTGGCGATCGTTGACGCACCCCGAGTGACTGCCTACCTTCGTGTGGGCAGGTCAAGGACGGAGGGTCGGCGTGATGAGCAGCGGCGACGGTACGGCAGAGGGCTTCCGGGGGCGTGCGCTCGGGGAGCCGGGGCCGTATCCGCTTCACAGCAGGGTGGGCGGCCTCGGAACCGACCCGGGCACGCGCACGACGGTCGACTCCGACGCGGTCGGCTATCGCGGCCCCACGGCCTGCGCGGCGGCCGGGATCACCTATCGGCAGCTGGACTACTGGGCGCGCACCGGGCTCGTCGAGCCGAGCGTGCGGCCCGCGTACGGATCCGGCACACAGCGGCTCTACAGCTTCCGGGACGTCGTCGTCCTCAAGATCGTCAAGCGTTTCCTGGACACCGGGGTCGCGCTCCAGAACATCCGGGCGGCAGTGCGGCACCTGCGGGACCGCGGTTTTTGCGATCTGGAGCGGATGACGCTGATGAGCGACGGCGCGACCGTCTACGAGTGCTCCTCCCCGGACGAGGTCGTCGACCTGCTCCAGGGCGGCCAGGGCGTCTTCGGTATCGCGGTGGGCGTGGTGTGGCGGGACGTCGAGGCGGCGCTCGCGCAGCTGCACGGCGAGCGGGTCGACACCGGCGAGACGCTGGTCGGGCACAATCCCGCCGACGAGCTGGCGCGCCGGCGCCGCGACAAGGCCGTCTGACCCGTCCGGCCCCGTCTCCCCGTCGCGTGCCTCGCCTCGTGCCCGGTGTGCCGCGTATCCGGCGTACCCCGGCATACCGCGTCCACACGGGGCGGGTGAACGGGTGTGCGAGTCGATTGTCAGTGGCGTAGGGCAGCATCGGAACCGTGAGAGCCGCGCCCACGATCCTGCATCTCGACATGGATGCCTTCTTCGCCGCCGCCGAGCAGGCGTCGAAGCCCAGCCTGCGCGGGAAACCCGTGGTCGTGGGCGGGCTCGGGCCGCGCGGAGTGGTCGCCACCGCCTCGTACGAGGCACGGCGCTTCGGCATCCACTCGGCGATGCCCATGGGGCAGGCCCGGCGGCTCGCGCCGAACGCCGCGTACCTGGTGCCCCGCTTCACCTTCTACCGGGCGATCAGCGGGCAGGTCATGGAGCTGCTCGGGCGGCTCTCCCCGCTCGTGGAACCGCTGAGCCTGGACGAGGCCTTCGTCGATCTGGAGGCCGGGGGCGTGGCCGACGACAGCGCGGGCGCGCGGGCGGCGGGGGAGCGGCTGCGGCGGGACATCCTGGCGACGACCGGGCTCAGCGGCTCGGTCGGTCTGGCCGGGTCCAAGATGCTCGCGAAGATCGCCTCCGAGGAGGCCAAGCCGGACGGCCTGCTGCTGATCGAGCCGGGCACGGAACGCGAGCTGATCGGGCCGCGGTCGGTGCGGATCATCCCCGGGGTCGGCCCGGCCACCGGCGAGCACCTGCGGCGGGCCGGGATCGTCACCGTCGACGAGGTGGTGGAGGCGGGGCAGGACGAGCTGGTGCGGCTCCTGGGACGGGCGCACGGGACCTCGCTGTACGCGATGGCCCTCGGGCGCGACGACCGGCCCGTGGTGGCCGAGCGCGACGCCAAGTCGGTGTCGGTGGAGGACACCTTCGACGTGGACCTGCACGACCGGCTGCGGATCCGGCTCGAGGTGGAGCGGCTGGCCGAGCGGTGTGTGGGGCGGCTGCGGGGGTCGGGGCACTCCGGGCGGACGATCGTCCTGAAGGTGCGGCGGTACGACTTCTCGACGCTGACCCGCTCCGAGACGCTGCGCGGGCCCACGGACGACCCGGTGGTGGTGCGGGAGGCGGCGGCGCGGCTGCTCGACCTGGTGGACACCACCGGCGGCGTACGGCTGCTGGGGGTCGGGGTGAGCGGGCTCGCGGACTACACGCAGGAGGACCTGTTCGCGCAGGCAGAGGCGCGGGCGGAGGCGCAGGCCGGAGCCTTGGCGGGAGTGCCGGCCGGAGCCCGGGCGGAGGCGCGGGCGGAGGCACAGGCGGAGGCACAGGCGGAGGCGGCGCACGCCGGAGCGCGGGCCGGGGCTGGGGTCGGGGCGGGGACCGAGCCCGGGACGGAGACACCGGCGGAGGCGGACGCGGGTGCGCGGCCGTCCGAGGAGCCGGCCGCCGCGCTGCCCGAGGCCGCCCCCCGGCCCGCCGAGCGGCGCTGGGCGCCCGGCAACGACGTCCGGCACGCCGCGTACGGGCCCGGCTGGGTACAGGGCAGCGGCGTCGGGCGGGTCACCGTCCGTTTCGAGGAGCCGGGCTCCGCGCCGGGCCGGGTGCGCACCTTCGCCGTCGACGACCCGGAGCTGGAACCCGCCGATCCACTGCCGCTGGTCCCGGGCGGCGCGACGGGCGCGTCCTCCTAGGGACGGTGTTCGGCCCCTTAGGGACGGCGTTCGAACCTTCCCGGAAGCATGCCGGGTCCGCCTGTTCCGAACGTCCTACCTGACGGAAGTCTCCCGACTTGGCACACCAGGTGACGGACTCTGGACCGAACGGGTGTCCGGCGCCCGCATGCCGCCTCCCGGCCCGCTCACCCCTCCTCCTGGCCCGCCAGGCGGCCGAAGTCGTGTTCCACCACGGCCGGGGGCGCGGGCGGCAGGGTCAGGTTGTAGTGGCGGTAGAGCTGAAGCTCCTGTTCCGGGGAGAGGTGCCGGCCGACCCCGAAGTCCGGGGCGTCCTTGATCAGGGTGCGCTCGTAGGGGATGTGGAGGCCGTCCGCCACCAGCTCGCTGGGCTCCAGCGGGACGAAGGCGTCCCGGCTGAACAGTCCGGTGCGTACGGCGGCCCATTCGGGGACTCCCGTCGCGTCGTCCAGGTACACCTCGTCCACAGTGCCGATCTTGTGCCCGTTCCGGTCGAACGCCTTGCGGCCGATCAGGCTGCGCGGATCGATGTCGGTCTGCACGGTCCCTCCAGCGGGTCGCGACTGCTCTGCACCACTACGAAAAGGCACATCCGCGATGTCGGCCACTTGAGCGATGGGGGAAGCATCCTCGCTGGTAGGCTGGTTATGGCTGTCGACCCCGCGCGGGAGAGTCCTCCGGAAGAACGTTTTCGGAGGCGCCGAAGGAGCAAATCCTCCCCGGAATCTCTCAGGCCCCCGTACCGCGCGGACGAGGTCACTCTGGAAAGCAGGGCGGACGTCGTACGGCATCCGTCCTCACCGACGGTGAAAGCCGGCCCGCCGCGAGGCGTGCCGGTGAAGCTCTCAGGTCGAGATGACAGAGGGGGAGGTCGTCCGGGCAACCGCGCCGCGGTGCCCCTCGCAGGTCGTGACGACCAGGAGGCCCCCGTACATGACCGCCAACCGCACTTCGCTCTCCGAACTCGAGCAGGGTATTCCGTTCGAGCAGCGGCACATCGGACCCGACACCGAGGCGCGGGCCAAGATGCTCGCCCAGGTCGGTTACGGATCGCTCGACGAGCTTACGGCCGCCGCCGTGCCTGACGTGATCAAGAACGCCGAGGCGCTGGCCCTCCCGGCCGCCCGCACCGAGGCCGAGGTACTGGCCGAGCTGCGCGTCCTCGCCGGCCGCAACCAGGTCCTCGCCCCGATGATCGGCCTCGGCTACTACGGCACCTTCACCCCGCCGGTGATCCTCCGCAACGTGATGGAGAACCCGGCCTGGTACACCGCCTACACGCCGTACCAGCCGGAGATCTCGCAGGGTCGCCTGGAGGCGCTGCTCAACTTCCAGACGATGGTCGCCGACCTGACCGGGCTGCCCACCTCCGGCGCCTCGCTGCTCGACGAGGGCACCGCCGCCGCCGAGGCCATGGCGCTGTCCCGCCGTGTCGGCAAGGTCAAGAACGGCGTCTACCTGGTCGACGCCGACGCCCTGCCGCAGACCATCGCCGTCATCGAGACCCGCGCCGAGCCCACCGGGGTCGAGGTCGTCGTCGCCGACCTGTCCGCCGGCATCCCGGCCGAGATCGCCGAGCGCGGTGTCTTCGGCGTGCTCCTGCAGTACCCGGGCGCCTCCGGTGCCATCCGCGACATCAAGCCGGTCGTCGACCAGGCCCACGAGCTCGGCGCGATCGTCACCGTCGCCGCCGACCTGCTCGCGCTCACCCTGCTGGCCTCGCCGGGCTCCCTCGGCGCCGACATCGCCGTCGGCACCACCCAGCGCTTCGGCGTCCCGATGGGCTTCGGCGGTCCGCACGCCGGTTACATGGCCGTCCAGGAGAAGCACGCCCGCTCGCTGCCCGGCCGCCTCGTCGGCGTCTCCGTCGACGCCGACGGCAACAAGGCGTACCGCCTGGCGCTGCAGACCCGCGAGCAGCACATCCGCCGCGAGAAGGCCACCAGCAACATCTGCACCGCGCAGGTGCTGCTCGCCGTCATGGCCGGCATGTACGCCGTCTACCACGGCCCCGACGGCCTGCGGCAGATCGCCGAGCGGACCCACCGCTACGCCGCGATCCTCGCCGCCGGTCTGCGCGACGGCGGTGTCCAGCTGGCCCAGGGCGCCTTCTTCGACACCCTCACCGCCAAGGTGCCCGGTCGCGCCGACGAGATCGTCGCCGCCGCCCTTGCCGGCGGGGTCAACCTGTACCGCGTCGACGCCGACCACGTCTCCGTCTCCTGCGACGAGACGACCACGCGCGAGCACCTCGCCGCCGTCTGGGCCGCCTTCGGCGTCACGGGCGACATCGAGGCCCTGGACGCGGCCACCGAGGACGCGCTCCCGGCCGACGCGCTGCGCACCGACGCGTACCTGATCCACCCGGTCTTCCACGCGCACCGCTCCGAGACCGCGATGCTGCGCTACCTGCGCAAGCTCTCCGACCGCGACTACGCGCTCGACCGCGGCATGATCCCGCTCGGCTCCTGCACCATGAAGCTGAACGCGACCACCGAGATGGAGCCGGTGACCTGGCCCGAGTTCGGCCAGATCCACCCCTTCGTGCCGATCGAGCAGGCCCAGGGCTACGTCACGCTCATCACCGAGCTGGAGGAGCGCCTGGCCGAGGTCACCGGCTACGACAAGGTGTCGATCCAGCCGAACGCCGGCTCCCAGGGCGAGCTGGCCGGTCTGCTGGCCGTCCGCGCCTACCACCGCGCCAACGGCGACACCGAGCGCACGGTCTGCCTCATCCCGTCCTCCGCGCACGGCACGAACGCGGCCTCCGCCGCGATGGCCGGCATGAAGGTCGTCGTCGTCAAGACCGCCGACGACGGCGAGGTCGACGTCGAGGACCTGCGCGCCAAGATCGAGAAGCACCGCGACGAGCTCGCCGTGCTGATGATCACCTACCCGTCCACCCACGGTGTGTTCGAGGAGCACGTCTCCGAGATCTGCGGCATGGTGCACGACGCCGGCGGTCAGGTGTACGTCGACGGCGCCAACCTCAACGCCCTGGTCGGCCTCGCCAAGCCGGGCCACTTCGGCGGCGACGTCTCGCACCTCAACCTGCACAAGACCTTCTGCATCCCGCACGGCGGCGGCGGCCCGGGCGTCGGCCCGGTCGGCGTGCGCGCGCACCTCGCCCCGTACCTGCCCAACCACCCGCTCCAGGCCACCGCGGGCCCGGAGACCGGCGTCGGCCCGATCTCGGCCGCTCCGTGGGGCTCGGCCGGCATCCTGCCGATCTCGTGGTCGTACGTCCGGCTGATGGGCGGCGAGGGCCTCAAGCGCGCCACCCAGGTCGCCGTCCTCGCGGCGAACTACATCGCCAAGCGCCTGGAGCCGCACTTCCCGGTGCTCTACACCGGCCCGGCCGGTCTGGTCGCCCACGAGTGCATCGTCGACCTGCGCCCGCTGTCGAAGGAGACCGGGGTCAGCGTCGACGACATCGCCAAGCGTCTGATCGACTACGGCTTCCACGCGCCGACCATGTCGTTCCCGGTCGCCGGCACGCTGATGATCGAGCCCACCGAGTCCGAGGACCTGACCGAGCTGGACCGGTTCTGCGACACCATGATCGCGATCCGTGCCGAGATCGAGAAGGTCGGCTCGGGCGTCTGGCCGGCCGACGACAACCCGCTGCGCAACGCCCCGCACACCGCGGCCGCGCTGGGCGGCGAGTGGAACCACGCGTACACGCGCGAGGAGGCGGTCTTCCCGGCCGGCGTCTCGACGGCGGACAAGTACTGGCCGCCGGTGCGCCGGATCGACGGTGCCTTCGGCGACCGCAACCTGGTCTGTTCCTGCCCGCCGCTGGACGCGTACGACAACTGACGTCCGCTACGGCGACAGCCGGCGTCCGCTGTGACAGTCGGCGTCTGCTGCGACAGCCGGCGTCCGCTACGGCGACCGACGTCTGGGGCCGGCCGCCTCGGCGGCCGGTCGTCGGTGGTCCGCCGGTGGTCCGCCGGTTGTCGGTGGTCCGGCCTCTCGCCGGGGTGCATGCGCGTGTACCTCGGCCGGGGTTCAGGCGGGTGCGGGACACCCGAGGCGTACACAAGAGGGCCGGCCCGGAGAGATCTCCGGGCCGGCCCTCGGCTCGTTCCGCGAGCCCCGGTCGAGCCCCGGTCAGGCGGCCGCCGTCACGGCGGCGGCCGTCGGCGGGCGGTGCGGGGCGATGATCTGCCCGTTCGGCAGCAGCTCGCCGGTGTCCTCGAAGAGCAGGACACCGTTGCACAGCAGGCTCCAGCCCTGTTCCGGGTGATGGGCCACGAGAAGAGCGGCCTCCCGGTCGGCGGAGTCGGCGGTGGGACAAGCAGGCTTGTGCTGGCACATGGGCGGAGTCTCTCGCTGTGTCGTGGTGGATGTCCTGCGGCGCTTTGCTGGCATGGCCGCCCCCGTAGGTCGGTTGGGTTCCGGTCCCAGTCTTGCCTCACGAACGACGTTCCGCAGGTATTTCGCGGCACCTCGTCCTCTTCCTTGATGACGCGTCACCCGCAGGGGCGGTTCGCTTCAACTGCACCGCCTCTTCGGGGGGTTCACAGTGGTCCAGGCGGGCTAGTCCGATCGGGAGAGGCGTCGGACAGCAGTGCGCCCAGGGTGCCGGGGCGGGACCCGGCACCGTGTCGCCGTGTCGCCGTGTCGCCGTGTCGCAGTGTCGCTGTGACGGTGGCGTGCGGGGCGTGAGCGGTGTGCGGGGCGTGTGCGGCGCGTTTGGCGAGGCGTGAGCGGTGTGCGCGGTCGCGGGTGGCTGTGGGTTTGCTTCCCGGGCGGCCGCGCATGGCCGTACGTACCCCGTCGTCAGGCCGTGGCGGAGTCGAGCAGGGGCGGCGGCGGGAGCCGCAGCCCGATCACGGGCAGCAGATCGGCGGCCCGGTAGAGGTGGTGCGCGGCGAACCCGGGAGGGGCGGGGGACAGCGGCACGAGGAGATCGGCCGGCCCGGGCGCGGTGCCGGTGCCGTCGGACTCGACGTCGGTGTGCAGCCACAGGGCCAGCATGTACAGGCCCGGGACGCCGAGCAGCCTCGGCTGGTACGGCGTGCCGAGCGCGTCGGCCTGGGCCAGCGCTCGCTCGGTGGCCGGGACGTAGGGCCCCTCGAAGAAGTGGGAGAAGGACCAGCCGTCCGGCGTGAGCGTGGTGTCCGCCGCCGCGATCGACCGCTCCCCGCAGCGGATCAGGAAACGCCAGCCCGCCAGCCGGGTGCGGGGCGGTGCTCCGGTCGTCCGTCCGGCCGGCCCCGAGGCCGTCCCGGTCCCTCCGGCCGCCCCCGCGCCGTGGGACCCGCCGAGCAGGTGGAAGGGCAGGGGAAGTTCGGCACTCAGCGGTCCCTGGACGGCCCGCAGGGCCGGGGTGCGTGGCTCGCGGACCGCCGCCGGGGAGCCGAGGGCCGTCAGGACGCAGCGGAGAGCCGGTGCGGGAGCCGGACAGAGACGGAGCATGGTGGGTCGCCTCTCACTCAGGAGACACGGAGTCAGGCACGGAGTCAGGCACGGAGACACGAGGACACAGAGACACGAGGACGCGGTGAAACGGTGAAGCGTGGCGGGTGCGACAGCGCTGTCGGCGACGGGGCCGGAGAGGCGGGCCACGAAGGGGTGGCCGTGCGATGGCACTCCGTGCCCCGTGAGTGGAGTTTATACGACAGGCGTCTGCGCGGGGTTTCCGGCGGACGCCGCCGAAATTCCTGACAAGGCGTCATCCGGTCACATGTCCATGGCGATCGCATGGAACACATGCGTCCGGCGGAACGCCGTCCTGCACTTTCTCCGCCAAGGCAGGTCGGCCGAATCCTTCCGGTGCCGATCACCGGCCGGTGGATCTCGCGACGATCTCCTCGCCGACCCGATCTCCGGAAAAGTGTCCCCGGTATATGTCCATTGCCGCTTGCCCCTGGGGACTGCCCCCGGAGAATTCTGGTACAGAGTATTCGCTCACACTGTCGCTTCGCAGGCGTTGTCGATCAGCGGGCGGGGCATCATCGTCCGTGACTCTCGCGGCCGTCGTAGCGGCTGCCCACACGGGGAGGGCTTCGATGGGTGAGAAGGTCGTGGCCGAGCTGTTCGGCCTGTCCGACCGGCAGAGGTATCGCGGAAAGCTTCAGCAATGCCTTGCCGCGCTGGCGCGGCTGCTCGCGGAGAAGCGGTTCGACCGCGCGCGTAATCTCCTGGGCCTGGAGATCGAACTGAATCTGGCGGGTGACGACGGACTGCCCCGGATGCTGAACGTTCCGGTGCTCGACGCGATCTCCAGTCCCGATTTCCAGAGCGAACTCGGGCAGTTCAATCTGGAAGTGAACATCGCTCCGCACCGGCTCGACGGCCATGTATTCGACCGGCTCGCGGAGGAACTGCGGACCGGACTCGGGTACGCGGACCGCAAGGCACGGAGTGTCGGCGCGGGGGTGGTGATGATCGGCATCCTGCCGACGCTCACCCAGGACGACACGGTCCTGTCCAACCTGACGGTCGCGGACCGCTACGCGCTCCTCAACGACCAGATCCTCACGGCCCGCGGCGAGGACATCACCCTCGACATCCACGGCGTCGAACGGTTGCTGTGCCAGTCCGCCTCGATCACCCCCGAGGCGGCGTGCACGTCGGTGCAGCTGCATCTCCAGGTCACACCCGCCCGGTTCGCGTCCGTCTGGAACGCGGCGCAGGCGATCGCCGGCGTTCAGATCGCCCTCGGCGCCAACGCGCCGTTCCTCTTCGGCCGGGAGCTGTGGCGCGAGTCCCGCCCGCCGCTCTTCCAGCAGGCCACCGACACCCGCCCGCCCGAACTCCAGGCGCAGGGCGTCCGGCCGCGCACCTGGTTCGGGGAACGCTGGGTGGAGTCGGCGTACGACCTTTTCGAGGAGAATCTGCGCTACTTCCCGGCACTGCTGCCGCTGTGCGACGACGAGGACCCGCTGGAGGCCCTCGACGCGGGCACGGTGCCCAAGCTGGGCGAACTCGTCCTGCACAACGGCACCGTCTACCGCTGGAACCGGCCCGTGTACGGCTGGGTCGACGGCGTCCCGCACCTGCGGGTGGAGAACCGGGTGCTGCCGGCCGGCCCGACCGTCACCGACGTCATCGCCAACGCCGCCTTCTACTACGGCCTGGTGCGCACGCTCGCCGACGAGTCGCGGCCGGTGTGGAAGCGGATGACCTTCGCGGACGCCGAGCACAACTTCGACACCGCCTGCCGCCACGGCATCGAGGCGGAGCTGCGCTGGCCGCGTCCCGGCCGCTCCGGCGGAACGGCCACCGTGCCGGCCGTACGGCTCGTACGCGACGAACTGCTGCCGATGGCCGCAGCAGGACTCGACGCCTGGCATGTCGAGCCGCGCGAACGGGACTTCTACCTCGGCATCATCGAGGAGCGCTGCCGGCGGCGGGTGAACGGTGCCTCCTGGCAGGCCGACACCTTCCACCGGGCCCTCGCCTCCGGTCTCGACCGGCCGGCCGCGCTGGCCGCGACGACCCGGCGCTACCGCGCGCTGATGCTGACCGGCGAGCCCGTGCACACCTGGCCCGTGGGGCTCGACGGCGGTGCGCGGAGCGCGTAGGTAGGGTGCCCGTACCCAGTACGCGAGGGAACGGGAGAGCGGTGTGGTGTCGGAGCAACACGTGGTGGACGCTGCCCCGCCGGCCGGAGGAGGTCCGGCGCCGCGCCGGATCCTGCGCGACGAGACCCTGTTGGTGCTCGCGCTCTCCCTCGGCGCGAGCGGGGTGTCGGCGCTCATCAGTTTCATCGGGGCGCTGACCCGGCCGGCCGCTCTCAAGCAGCAGGCGGCCACCCTCAACGGCTCGTACGCACCGGGGCGGCCGTGGCTCGACCTCGCGTGGCAGCTGTTCGGCATCGCCACCGCGCTCGTGCCGGTCGCCCTGGTCGCGCACCTGCTGCTGCGCGAGGGCGGGTGGGCGCGGATGCTGCCGGGGTCGCTGTCGCGGGGTGGGGCGGAAGCCGGGTCGGCGGTCGGGTCGGGGGCTGGGGCTGGGGCTGGGGCTGGGGCTTGGGCGGCGGTCGGGACGGCCGGGTCCGCGGCCGGGTCGGCGCCGGGTGCGCGCGGGCTGCGGGTGCTCGGTTTCGACCGCACCCGGCCGTGGCCGGACCTCGGCCGCGGTGCGCTGGTCGCGGCCGGCATCGGCAGCGCGGGGCTGGTTTTCTACCTGGTGGCGCGGGCGTCCGGATTCAACCTCACCGTGGTGCCGGAGTCGCTGCCGGACGTGTGGTGGAAGTACCCGGTGCTCATCCTGTCGGCGATCCAGAACTCCGTACTGGAGGAGGTGATCGTCGTCGGCTATCTGCTGCGCAGGCTCGACCAGTTGGGCTGGAGCGCCCGTTCCTCGCTCGCGGCGAGCGCGGTGCTGCGCGGTTCGTACCACCTCTACCAGGGCATCGGCGGCTTCATCGGCAACATGGTCATGGGCGTGGTCTTCGTCTGGCTGTACCGGCGCTGGGGCCGGGTCGGCCCGCTGGTCGTCGCGCACGCGCTGCTCGACATCGTGGCCTTCGTCGGCTACGGACTGCTCGCCGGGAAGGTGGGCTGGCTGCCCACGGTGTGAGTGGGCGGGCGGCACGGACCGGAGGGGCGTACGGCATGGCTGCCGTACGCCCCTTCGGCGTGTTGCTCCGGGGCGTGCCTGGGGTCGGCCGGGTGGGTGGTTGGCCGGCTGGTCGGGCGTGCTCGGGTCTGTTCGGGTCTCAGGCGTGCAGTTCGCCGTCGATGACTGTGACGGCGTGACCGGTCAGCAGCGTACGGTCGCCGCGCAGCCGGACACGGACCAGACCGGTGCGCGCGCCGCCCTGGAAACCGGTGAGCTCCTCGCGGCCGAAGCGGGCGGACCAGTAGGGGGCGAGCGCCGTGTGGGCGCTGCCCGTGACGGGGTCCTCGTCGATGCCGACGCCGGGGAAGAAGCCGCGGGAGACGAACTGGTAGTCGCCCTCAGGACGGTCGGCGACGGCGGTGGCGATGACGCCGCGCTTGGAGAGCGAGGCGATCGCCGTGAAGTCCGGGGCGAGACCGCGGACGGTGGCCTCGTCCGCGAGTTCCACGACCAGATCGCCGATGTGCGCGGCGGTGTCGTGGACGGCGAGCGGCTCGGCGCCGAGCGCCGCCGCGAGGCCGTCCGGCGCGGGCACCGGGGTGAGCGAGGAGGTCGGGAAGTCCATGGTGAGGGAGCCGTCCGGCTCGGGCGTGACGCTCAGGACGCCGCAGCGCGCGGTGAAGCGGACGGTGCCGGTCGTGGCGCCGGTGCGGTGCAGGACGTGCGCGGTGGCCAGGGTGGCGTGCCCGCACATGTCGACCTCGGTGGCGGGGGTGAACCAGCGCAGCGCCCAGTCGGCCTCGCCGCCCGGGGGCAGCGGGTGGGCGAATGCGGTCTCGGAGAGGTTGACTTCGGCGGCCACCCGCTGGAGCCAGGAGTCGTCGGGGAAGGAATCGGAGTCGAGGATCAGGACTCCGGCCGGGTTGCCGGAGAAGGGCCGGTCGGTGAAGGCGTCGACGATTCGGATACGCATGAGCCGGACGGTATAGGGCCACTGGAGCCGGGTGCCAAGGCCAATCGGAGAGGACTGGCCTTGTCGGTGGAGTGTGGACAGGGCAGGGGTTGTCGGGGGAATCTCCTGATATTCACCCTTTTATGAAGGTATGACTGGTGGTGAGGGCGCACCGCAGTGGTCGCCAGCGGGGCCGGTCGGCGGGGGAGGGCGGTCAGGTGAAGAGTGCGCCGGTCCAGGCGAGGGATTCCGGCTCGGGTGCGGCCTGCTGGAAGAGGGCTACGGCTTCCCGTACGCGGCCGAGTCGAGCAGACGGGAGGCGAGGGGCGGAGGAATGAGGCCGGACTGCGTCCGGGCCTGGCGGTCGAGGTCGTGGGCGTCCATGGCGTATCAGGCTAGTGGCCGTCTTCGACAGGGTGTCGTCGGGAGGCGGGCTTGGATACGCCCAGGTGAGGGGCTGTACGGGACCTCATACGGCCGTATCCGGCTGTGGCTGCGAAGGCGTTGGCGCCACCGGCCCGGTCAAGGCGCCTCTTCTGCGGGGGCCGGCATGGGTGGGGTGAGGCCGAGCTGCTGCTCGGTGCGCTCCAGCCAGTTCCGGTACCAGCGGGCGAAGCCGTACCCGGTCGGCTTGATCCCCTCGTCCATCGGCCGCAGATCCTCCCAGACGGCGCCCTGGTGAGGTCCCGTCATCACCAGCAGGGAGGCGTAGCCGCATCCCTGGTCGCCGAGGAACACGGCGCCCGCCTCCTGGGCGTCGTACAGCTCGTCGTACCGCGCTTCCCAGGGCGCGTACACGCGGCTGAACGATTCGTCGTCCGCGAAGGCGTTCCGATCGGGCTCTTCCGCGTCCAGCGCGTCGAGTTCGGGCTGGAGATCCGGGGCCACGAAGGGCCGCCCGGCGAACTTCGCGGCGGTCGACCGCGCGGGGTAGGCGAGCTTGGCACCGTGCCACCGCCACCCGTCGACGCCGGGAGCCGGCGTCATCAGACCGTAGTCGGGGCCGGCTCCGCCGCTTCCGACCTGGAACAGAAAGCTCCGGTACTCCGCCGGCAGTCCCGCGCCCAGATCCGTCTCCAGCCCCCGGACTTCCTCCTCGCTCATGACCGGACCAAGGTGGAAGCCGTGTCCCCGCGCCCCGAAGACCTTGCCCGCTCCGGGCTGTCCGGCGAGCCGGAGCACCCGCTCCCGGATCCCCGCCCAGGTGTTCTCGCTCATGGGCGTACGGTAATGAGCCCCCTGGCCCGGCGGCCAGGGGATTCCCCGGAGGCCACGGGAGTCCGGGCGGCATCGGCGCCGACCGGATCAGTCTCTCCGTCGGCCCCGGACAGTGCGTCGTAGACCGGCTTCGGTCCTGGCCCGCCCGCTTGCCCGCCCGCGCGACTTGCCCGAGTCGTTGCTGAACTCCGCGAGCCCGGCGGCACTCCGCGCGCCCGGCGGCGCCTACTGGCGGACCGCCGAGATCAGTCCGCCGGGCCGCTCCTCGCGCTGGGGCGGGGTGCCGAATGGGCGGCCGTAGGCGGCGGCGCGCTCGCGCAGGGTGTGGCTCTCGGCCTCCCAGCCGTGCCCGGCCAGCCAGCCCACCGGGTCGTCGGGCATCTCGGAGACCCACAGGGACGCCGCCGATCCCGGCTCGGCGCCCGCGCCGAAACGCTCGATCACACCGCGCGAGCCCAGCGTCAGCCCCATCCGGCTGCCCGCCGCCGACCGCGCGCCGATCCGGGCCAGCAGGAGTTCCACCGCGTCCCCGGGCAGGTAGATCAGCAGTCCTTCGGCGATCCACACGGTCGGCATCGCCGGGTCGTGCCCTGCGGCGGCCAGCGCGCCCGGCCAGTCCTCCCGTAGATCCACCGCGACGGTGATCCGCTCGCAGCGCGCGACGGCCCGCTCCCGGCGCAGTACCGAAGCCTTGAAGTCCAGCGGCGCGGCGGTGTCGACCTCGAACAGCCGGGTGCCCTCGGGCCAGTCCATCCGGAAGGCCCGGCTGTCCATACCGGCGCCGAGCAGCACGACCTGCCGGACCCCGGACGCGGAGGCCTGCCGCAACAGGTCGTCGAGGAATCTCGTCCTGACGACGACGGAGAACGACACGGCCGACCGGCGACGGCGTGCGGCCTCGTCATCGGGCGGCGGCGAGGAGGGCCACAGCCCGCCGGCGGCGGCGAAGGCCCGCGCCAGCGGGTCGCGGAACAGGGCGTCCTCCCGCTCGGTCTCCAGCGCCCGCACCCGGGCCACCCCCACCGCCGTGGCCCACACTCCCGACGGCTGCTCCCACTCCCGCTCATCAGTCATCGCGCAAGCCTAGAGGGGCGATGCCAGAGCGGGGCTGCCGCGTGCAGCCGGGTCCCCGCATCAGCCGGCCGGCGACCGGCCTTGGTGAAGTCTGATCGGTCTCGGCGGAGTTCGTCCGGCGCGGCGGCTCCGCGGTCGGTTCAGTCGACGGAGCTCATCGGCGGGGGCCACGGCCCTTCGAAGGCCGGACCGCAGTCAGGAGGCAGATGCGCCACCACCAGCGCGGCCGCCTCGCGTGGTGTGAGCGACTCGCCCAGGACGCGCCGGCGCCTGCCCAGCGGCGCGTACACGACGCACGAGTGCGCGTCGCCCACGATGAACGGCAGGTCGTTGCTCCACGGGAACTCTGTGTTCCGGTGGAAGGTGAGCGCCCCATGGCTCGGGAAGGGAAACAGGGCCCGCAACCGCGGTTCGGCGTGGGCGGCCGCGACGACGGCGGGGTCCCCCCGCCGCACCCCGGGGTGCCCTTCCCGCATCAGCCGCCAGGTCGTCTCGACAACCGTCTCCTCGGTCATCCCGCGATCATGACGCCCCCGGCCGACCAGGACAACCCGCTCCGCCGACGGCCGAACCCCGATGGGGCAGGCCGGCGGGGCAGACATACGGGCCTTGTCGGGCGACAGGTTCCGATATATCGTTGAAGCATCGCGACAGTACAGCGATGGAACTCGATGGAAGGAGCACCGCGATGCGCAGCTACGGACACGAGTACGGGCACGGGAACTGCGGCCCCGGACCCCGGGGCGAGGGTGAGGGGCGGCGGGCCTTCGGGCCGTTCGGGCCCGGATTCGGGGGCGGACCCTGGGGTGGAGGCGGCTTCGGTGGCCGGGGGCGTGGCGGTGGGCGCGGGCGGGCGCGGCGCGGTGATGTGCGCGCGTCGATCCTGGCCCTGCTCAAGGACCGCCCGATGCACGGGTACGAGATGATCCAGGAGATCGGCGAGCGTACGTCCGGGGCCTGGAAGCCCAGCCCCGGGTCCGTCTACCCGACCCTCCAGATGCTGGAGGACGAGGGCCTGATCGCCAGCGAGAGCGAGGGCGGCAAGAAGCTGTTCACGCTCACCGACGCCGGGCGCGCCGAGGCCGAGGCGGGGCCGGAGGCCCCGTGGGAGGAGGCCGGGCGCGGTATCGACTGGGACGCCGTGAACGAGATCCGGCAGGCCGGGTTCGGCCTGATGGAGGCGTTCGGTCAGGTCTGGAAGACCGGCAGCGCCGAGCAGCGTCAGAAGGCCGTCGATGTCGTCAACGAGGCCCGTAAGAAGATGTATCTGATCCTGGCCGACGAGGACTGACCGACCGGCTCCGGCCGCGGGTCGGGGAGGGTCGGGAGGGCTGAGCGGCCCGGGAGTTCCGGGAGTTCCGGGAAGTCCGGCCGGGTCCGGGGTGAGGGGCCCCGCGGTGTCCACCGCGGGGCCCCTCACCCTGTCCGGGTGTGGCGTGCGTCGCGGTCAGGTCACCAGGCCCGCCAGCCGGCTCAGCGATTCCGTCAGCGCCGCCGTGGCCGAGTCCTTCAGCTTGCCCGCCATCAGGGACACGGCCGCCCCCGTGAACTCCCCGTCGATCCGTACCGTCGTCGCCTCGCCGTCGGCCGTGAGCGAGTAGCGGGTGCCGATGGCGACGTTCATCGGGCCCTTGCCCCGGATCGCGAACACGCGCCCCGGCTCCAGCTCCGCGACCGTCCAGGCCACCTCGGCCGGAAAGCCCATCAGTCGCATGTTCTCCATGAAGGTGACGCCGGGCTCCAGAGTCGCCGGGCCGCCGTCCGGGAAGTCGGTGTGGGTGGCGTTCCACTGCCCGTACGAGCCGAAGTCGGTGAGCCGCGCCCACACCTTTCCGGCCGGTGCCTCGATCCGTGCCTCCGCGCTGACTTCGGCCATGGGCCACCCCTTTTACGCGTACCAGTCGGGCTTCGCTGTCGCGGAACGTAGCCGGGGCGGCGCCAACATTCAATACTGACGAATCGTCAGGTTGACGGTCTCGTCACCGGTCCACCAGATCCGCGCCGAGTCGAAGCAGTCCGAGGCGCGCGGCCGGCCGCTCTCGTCGTGGCAGTGGAACGCGGCCCAGAAGAGGTCGCCCGGCAGCGCCTCCCGAGGGGCGTACACCCGGTAGACGTACTGCTGCCCGTCGAGCGCGAGCAGGGCCACCATCCAGAACATGCCGGAAGGACGATACGGCACACCAGGTGCCCGCGCCGTCGGCCACTCGGGTGGGGCGCGGCCCGGTCCGACAGGTGGGTGCCGCCATGGCCGTGCCGGGCGGCCGAGGGTCGGGGGCCGGGCGCCGGGTGCCCCGGGCCGGGCGGCCGATGCGCCGGCCCCCGGCCCGGCCCCGGGGCCTCCAGATGTCGCGCCGTCAGAACTTCCGGCCGCTGGCAAGGCGGCGCGCCCCCTGAGGGAAGAAGTGGCGCGATCTCCTTCGTAAGGAGGAGGAATCGCCCGCCCGGCCCCGACTCCGGTGGGATGCGCGGATGCTCCTCGCCGGGGATGTCCCGGCGCCGTGGGTCTGATGAGGTGGGAATCGTGCACAATCCCGTCCCGAGCGTCCCCGCCCCCCGTCCCCAGGCGCACCGGCTGCTGCCCGCCGCGCGCCGGGCCGATCTGGAGAGCGTCCTGACCTCGGAGCTGATGACGGTCGTGGCCGGTGCCAGGCGGCGGACCCTGAGGGGCGGCGACCGGCAGATCGACACCGCCCACCTGCTGCACTCACTCGTCGAGAGCGACCCGGAGGCGGGCGCCGCCTTCGAGGGCGGCCACCAGGTCGCCCGGGTGCTCGGCTATCTCGTGCAGCGGTCCATCGGTTACGGGCTGCGCTGGCAACGGTCCGTCGAGGAGACCGGCACCGTGCTTCCCGTCCTGAGGCCGTCAGCTGAGGACGCGGGCTCCGCGCTTCCCGTCCTGAGGCCGGGCGAGGAGCCGGGTCCCGGGCTTTCGGTCCTGCGATCCGGCGAGGACGCGGGCTCGGCACCGCCCGCCCTGCGGTCCGGTGAAGACCCGGGGGCAGCGCTTCCCGTCTTGCGGTCCGGCGCGGAGAACGACCCCGCGCTTCCCGCCCTGCGGTCCGGCGAGGCGGCGTTCTCCGGCTGGTCCCCGGCCGCCGCGGCGGCCCTCGGGGGAGCCTTCGAACGGGCCGCCCGGCGCGGGGAGCGCCGGGCCCGGGGGCTGGATCTGCTCGGCGCGCTCGCCGCCGATCCCGACAGCCGGGCCGCCGAGGTGCTGCGCCGCGCGGGCGTCGACCGGACCGTTCTCGCGGCCCGGGTCGGGGAGCTGTCTCAACAGGTGCAACAGGGGTTACGCCCCTGATCAGGCCCTGTCATGATGGCCCGATGCACGCGTCTCAGGGGAGAAGCGCCGGCCTGGGACTCGCCCTGGCCTCGGCCTTCGCATTCGGTGGTTCAGGTGTGGCGGCCAAGCCGCTCATCGAGGCGGGGCTCGACCCGCTGCACGTGGTCTGGCTCAGGGTGGCCGGTGCCGCCCTCGTGATGCTGCCCGTGGCCTGGCGCCACCGCGACCTGCCCCGCCGCAAGCCCGCCCTGCTCGCCGGATTCGGTCTGCTCGGCGTCGCCGGTGTGCAGGCCTGCTACTTCGCGGCGATCTCCCGGGTCCCCGTCGGCGTCGCGCTGCTTGTCGAGTACTTCGCCCCCGCTCTCGTCCTCGGCTGGGTCCGCTTCGTCCAGCGCCGCCCGGTGACCCGCGCCGCCGCCCTCGGCGTCGTCCTCGCCGTCGGCGGACTCGCCTGTGTCGTCCAGATCTGGTCCGGGCTGAGCTTCGACGCCCTCGGCCTGCTGCTCGCGCTCGCCGCCGCGGGCTGCCAGGTCGGCTACTTCGTCCTGGCCGACCAGGGCACCGACGAGGCCGAGCCCGTCGACCCGCTCGGTTTCATCGCGTACGGACTGCTCTTCGGCGCCGTCCTACTCACCTTCGTCTCCCGCCCGTGGAACATGGACTGGCCGGTGCTCGGCGGGAGTGCCGAACTCGGCGGCACCACGGCCCCGGCCTGGCTGCTGCTGGCCTGGATCGTGCTGATCGCGACCGTCCTCGCGTACGTCACCGGGGTCGTGTCCGTACGCAAGCTCTCCCCGCAGGTCGCCGGCGTGGTGGCCTGTCTGGAGGCCGTGATCGCCACCGTCCTCGCCTGGGTGCTGCTCGGCGAGCACCTGGGGGCGCCGCAGATCGCGGGCGGCGCGGTGGTCCTCGTCGGCGCGTTCATCGCGCAGTCCTCGACGCCGAAGGCCGCGACGGCCGAACCGGTCGCCGGATCCACCGAGCGGACCGCCGCGGTAGGTGCGGGTGCGGGTGCGGCGGCGGGCGCCTCCCGGACGGACTCCGCGGATGCCGCGGATGCCCCGGCCGAACCGGGGTCGGCCGGTGCCGGTCTGGCGGCCGGAAAGGTCACCCCGTAGGGTGCCGACCATGCGTCTGACCGTACTGCCGCCCCCCGCGCTCTGACCGCGGGCGGCTCACTTCCGCTGACGAGGACCGAACTCGGGCGGGCCGAATCCAGGCCCCCGAGTGGTTCGTCGCCGCCCGCCCGCGGAGCCGGCGACCACCCATCCTTCCTCCTCATCGGAGTCCGTACGTGTCGAACACTCCTGGTTCCGCCCTGTCCACGGGGCGGAACCTCACCTTCCTGATCATCGCCGGTGTCGCCTGGGGCACCGCGGGCGCCGCCGCGTCCCTGGTCTTCAGGGCCAGCGATCTCGGCCCTCTCGCCCTGTCCTTCTGGCGCTACGTCGGCGCGCTGGTACTGCTGCTCGGCGTGCTCGCGCTGCGGCGGCGCGGGGCCGCCAAGACCCCGGCCGTACGCGAGCCGCGCGGGCGATGGCTCGTCCGCGTCCTCGGTACGGGCATCGGCATGGCCGTCTTCCACAGCGCCTACTTCGCCGCCGTCCAGGCCACCGGGCTCGCCGTCGGCACCGTCGTGACCCTCGGCGCCGGTCCCGTGCTCATCGCGGCCGGCGCCCGGATCCTCCTCGGCGAACGGCTGGGCGCGGGCGGGGTCATGGCCGTCACCGGGGCGCTCGCCGGGCTCGGCGTGCTCGTCCTCGGCGGGGGCGGCGCCGAGGTACGGCCGCTCGGCGTCGGGCTCGCCCTCGTCTCCGCCGCGGCCTACGCCGCGTTCACCCTGCTCACCCGGTGGCTCGGCCGCACCGGCGACGGGCGGGTCGACGTCCTGGCCACCACGACCTGGTCGTTCGCCGTCGGCGCCGCCGGTCTGCTGCCGATGGCGGCCGTCGAGGGGCTGGTCCCGCACACGGACGCCCCGCTGGCGATCCTCGGCCTGCTGGTCTACGTGGCGGCCGTCCCGACCGCACTCGCCAACGCGCTCTACTTCGCGGGGGCGGCCGTGATCCGCTCCGCGACCGTCTCCGTGATCATGCTTCTGGAGCCGGTCAGCGCGGCGCTCATCGCGGTCACCCTGCTCGGCGAACACCTCACCGCCTCCACCGTCGCCGGCACCCTCCTGCTGCTCTGCGCCGTCACCGGTCTCGCCTTCGCCGAGACACGGGCGGCGACAGGACGGCGCGGGGAGCGGGCGACGGCGGAGACGGTCTCCGTCACGTCGTAGCGGAGGGGCCCTCGGGGGCGGCCGGGCCGGCGGCGGACCGTCCCGCACCGGCGGGCCCGTCGACCGGTCCGTCTCCGGCCGGTTCGGGGGCGTGGCGGCGGAGCTGATGGGCTCGGGCCGCCGCGTCACCCGGTCCGGCGCGCTCGGCGAGCCGGACCGAGACCCGCTCCCGGACGGCCGCCGGCTTGTTGCCCGCGTACTTGAACTTGGCGCGGACGCCCGTCACTTCGAGCCGCAGTGCCCGGATGCCCGGCAGCATCCGTCCGAACGGCGCCTCGCCGGTGCGGACTTGTGCCGTGCCGCCCTCGGGCTGGAAGTGCGCGACCTGGCGGTTCAGCAACTCGGCCTTCTCCTCCGGGTCGTCCACCACGTGCGCGGTGCAGCGGAGCTGGACGGCCGCGTAGTACGAGGTCGGCGTGCCGTGTTCGGCCGGTGCGCCGTCCGGGGCGGTCCAGTGGCCCGGCACGTACACGTAGTCGTCGACCACGCTCAGCAGCACGGTGGAGTCGCGGTCCAGATCGCGCCAGAGTGGGTTGGGGCGGGCGAGATGGGTGATCGCCTGGCCGTACGGGCCGGGCCCGGGCTCGTACCGGAAGTGCAGCGGCTGCACCCACGGCGGTTCGCCGGGGGCGCCGTTGACCGCGAGCTGGCCGAAGTCGTGGGCGGCGAGCCAGCGTTGCCACTCGCCGTCGTCGTGGGGCGCGTCCCAGGGGTGGATCAGCACGGTGGATCGGTCCTCTCAGCGGCCGGCGAGGTAACCGGGCAGGGCGATGGCCGGGTCCAGGTCCTCGGCGGGCACCGGGGTGCCGAGGCCGCCGACGACCGGGACCACGCCGGACCAGTGGGGGAGCGTGGCGTCCTCGGGGTCGTCGTTGGGGCCGCCGGTGCGGACCTTGGCGGACACCTCGTCGAGGTCGAGGCGCAGCACGGCGGTCGCGGCGAGTTCCTTGGCGTTGCCGGGCCGGGAGTCGGCGGCGCGGCCGGGCACGACATGGTCGACCAGCGCGTCGAGAGCGGTCCGCAGCTCCTCCGGGTCGGTCACCTGGCGGGCGGTGCCGTGCACGACGACCGAGCGGTAGTTGATCGAGTGGTGGAAGGCGGACTTGGCCAGGACCAGGCCGTCCACATGGGTCACCGTCAGGCACACCGGCAGCCCGGGCCCCTCCGAACCGCCGTCGCCGTCACGACCGTTCCCGGCACTGTTCTCGGCACCGTTCCCGGTGCCGTCGCCCCTGCCGCCCGCCATCCGCATCGGCCGCGAGCCGGTCGAGCCGTGGACGTAGAGATGCTCGCCGACCCGGCCGTAGAGCGTGGGCAGGACGACCGGCGCGCCGTCACGGACGAAGCCGAGGTGGCAGACGTACCCCTCGTCGAGTATCGCGTGCACCAGCGGGCGGTCGTACGAGGCGCGTTCGCGGGAACGGGTGGGGATGGTCCGCTCGCTGGGCTCGTAGGGCGACAGGGCTGCGGGAAGCGCGTCCGTCATGGCGTACTCCATTGCACTAGTGCATAATAGGCTTTGTGCTAGGAGAGTATCGGATCGAAGGCCGTCGCGCATCGGAGATCGCCGCCAGCGTGGAGCGGGGGGTGGGCTCCGGGCAGCTCGAACCAGGGCAACCCCTGCCGCCCATGCGGGAGTTGGCGGCCACCCTCGGAGTGAATCCCAATACCGTCGCCGCCGCCTATCGCACCCTGCGCGAGCGCGGGGTGATCGAGACCGACGGCCGGCGCGGCAGCCGGGTGCGGCCCGCGCCCGCGACGACCGCCCGCGGCTCCCTCCAGGTCGAGGTCCCGGCCGGGGTCCGCGACGTCGGCAACGGCAGCCCGGACCCGGCGCTGCTGCCCCCGCTCGGCGCCGCCCTGGCCAAGGTCGCGGGCGCGTACGCCCGGCGGCCGACGCAGTACGGCGAGGAGCCCGTCGACGAGGAGTTCGCCCGGCTCGCGCGGGCCGCCTTCGACCGGGCGGGGGTGCCGGCCGGACCGGTCGGCGTCGCGTCGGGCTCGCTCGACGCCATCGAGCGGGTGCTGACCGCACGGCTGCGGCCCGGCGACGCCGTCGCCGTCGAGGACCCCGGCTGGGGCAGCCTCCTCGATCTCGTCCCCGCGCTCGGGCTGCGGCCGGTCCCGGTCGCCGTCGACGACGACGGGCCGCTGCCGGACTCGGTGGCCCGCGCGCTGCGGGCCGGCGCCCGCGCGGTCGTCGTCACCGACCGCGCGCAGAACCCGACCGGCGCCCGCGTCACCGAGGCCCGCGCCGCCGCGCTGCGGGCGGTGCTGGACCGCCACCCCGACGTCCTGCTCATCGAGGACGACCACGGCCACGGCATCGTCGCCGAGCCCCCGCATCCGCTCGCCACAGGCGCCGGCGCGTGGGTGTTCGTCCGCTCGGTGGCCAAGGCGTGGGGCCCCGACCTGCGGATCGCCGCCTTCACCGGGGACCCGGAGACCGTCGACCGGGTCCTCGGCCGGCAGCGGCTCGGCCCCGGCTGGGTCAGCCTGCTGCTCCAGCGCGCGGTCGTGGAACTGTGGACCTCCGGGGCTGTCGATCCGGACGCGGTCGCGGCGGCGTACGGGGAGCGGCGCGACGGGCTCGTCCGGGCGCTCGCCGCGCGCGGGGTCGAGGCGCACGGCCGCAGCGGGATGAACGTGTGGATCCCGGTCGCCGACGAGACCGGTGCCGTCGCCCGGCTGCAGGCCCGGGGCTGGGCGGTCGCGCCCGGCGCGCGCTTCCGGCTGGAGGCCGGGCCGGCGGTCCGGGTCACCGTCTCCGGGCTCACCCTCGCCGATCTCGAACCGCTCGCCGACGCGCTGGCCCACGCGGCGGGCCCCGCGCCGGCCCGGAGGTACGGCTGAGGGGGGCGGGAGCGGGGGCGGGGTCCGCTGGTCCGGGCCCGTGTCCGAGTCCGCGGGTCCGCGCCCGTACGCGGCCGAATCCGGTTCCGTACCCGCGAACCCGCACCCGAGGCCGTGACCGTATCCAGGGACGCGGCGGGCTCGGGCCCCGTGGCGTGGCGTGGCGTGGCGTGGTGCGGTGCGGTGAGGCGGATGTCCCGGGCCTCCGGTGTGGATGCTCCGTCGTCCTCGCACGGACACCGTTCGAACGCGCCGAGTCGCGGGTGGTGACATCTCGGTCCAGGATGGCGCTGTGTGGGGGCCGGTCGTGGCGGCGGACCCGCGACCGGCCCCCCGGGGTCGGCACCCCGGCCGCCGCACGGCGACCCCGAGGCCCGTCCCGGCATCCGTCCGAACCCGGCAGGAGGCTCCCCCCATGGACCCCGTGCTCACCCCTGACGCGCTCGCCAAGCTGCGCCAGCCCCGCCCGTACCCCGCGGTCTCCCTCGTGATGCCCACGCATCGCCGCGAACCGGAGAACACCCAGGACCCGGTACGGCTGCGCAACCTGGTCGCCCAGGCGGAGAAAGCCGTCCAGGAGGACCCGGACGTACCCCGGGAGCGGCGCCTCGACATCCTCGACCAGCTGCGCCGGGCCGTGGCCGAGACCGACCTCGTGCACGCCGAGGACGGGCTGGTGATCTACGTGGCGCAGGGCGAGCACCAGGTGTGGTCGGTGGCCCGCGCCGTACCCGAGCGGGTGGTGCTCTCCGACACCTTCCTCACCCGCAACCTGGTCGCGGCCCAGGCCGCCGAACAGCCCTACTGGGCCCTGGCGGTGGCGGCCGACCGGGTCTCGCTGTGGAGCGGCGACCCCGAGCGGGCCACCGAACACGGCAAGGACGGCTTCCCGCTCACCCGGAGCCTGGAGGACCCGGACGTCGAGCGCAAGGAGCGCATCGGCGACGTGCCCAGCACCTTCCAGGACGAGGAGGCCCGCCAGTTCCTGCGCGAGGCGCACGAGAAGCTGCGGGCCGTCGTCGCCGCCGAGCCCCGCCCGCTCTACGTGCTGGGGTCGGCCCCCGCGCTCGCCCTACTGGAGGACCTGGGCTCGCTCGGCCCGGACGCCATGACGATCCAGCAGGGCGGTCTCGCCGAAGGGCCGGCCGCCGCCGTGTGGCAGGCCGTCGAACCGCTGCGCCAGGCGCGGGTGGCGGCGGCGACGTCCACGGTGGTGGCGGAGCTGGACGCGGCACGGGGGCGCAACGAGTTCGCGGGCGGCATCGACGAGGTCTGGCAGGCCGTGCGGCAGGCGCGGGTGCGGCTGCTGGCGGTGGAGGAGCACTACCGGACCGTCGTCCGCGAGGAGGGCGATCACCTGGAGCCCGCCCAGTCCGGGGACGAGGGTGCCCGGGACGACATGGTCGACGAGATCGTCGAGCAGGCGCTGGAGACCGGTACCGAGGTCCGCTTCGTGCCCGACGGCACGCTGGAGGAGCAGGGGCGGATCGCGGGCGTCCTGCGCTACTGAACGACCGGGCCCGGCCCGTCCGGAGTCGGGCCCCCGGGCGCGGAGGGCACCGCAGCCGCAGCTGAAGCCGAAGCGGCAGCCGGAGCCTGGGCCGCGACCGCCGGGGCCGGGGCCGTGGCCGGAACCGAGGCGGCGAGCGGAACGGGGGCCTTGTCGGGGGCCGGAGCCGGGACGGACGCCGCAGCCGTGACCGGAACGGGGCGCCGCAGCGGCGGGGTGTGCTCCCGGACCGGCGGGGTGTGGTCGGGGACCGGCTCCGGGCGGGGTGCCCGGCGCGGGCCGCGGGTCTGGGTGAGGGCGGCGCCGGCGAGGACGATCACCGCACCGACCGGGGTGTTCCAGGTCAGCGTCTCGCCCAGGACGGCGACACCGGCGGCCGTGGCGATGACCGGGATGAAGTACGTGACCATGGACGCGGTCGTCGGGCCGACCTCCGCGACCACCCCGTACTGGAGCAGCATGGCGCACCCCGTACCCAGCGCGCCGAGCGCGACCACCGACAGCAGCGGCAGCACCTCGAAGCGCTCCGGCCAGGTGGTGAACAGCGGAGTGACGAAGGCCAGCTGGACCGTGGCCAGGCCGACCTGGGTGCAGGCGAGGGACAGGTTCGAGGATCCGGTGCCGGACAGAGTGCGGCGGACGTAGATCCAGCCGACCGCGTAGCTGAGCGAGGCGAGCAGGGCCAGCGCCGTACCGGTGACGTCCAGTCCCGAGAAGCCCTGCCAGGCGCCGAGCACGGTCAGCACGCCGATGAAGCCGATGCCGAGTCCGGCCGCGCGCACCCGGGTCGGCCGGTCCTCGGAGAGCGCGACGAGCGACAGCAGCATGCCCCACAGCGGGGTGGTGGCGTTGCAGATGCCCGCGAGCGTCGAGGGGATCGTCAGCTCCGCGTAGGCGAAGAGGGAGAACGGCAGCGCGTTGAGCAGGAAGGCGGCCACCGCCAGATGCCCCCAGGCACGGGGGCCGCGCGGCAGCCGGTCACGCTTCGCGACCATCGCGACGGCCAGCACCGCCGTACCGAACAGCAGCCGGCCGAAGGTCACCTGGAACGGGGCGAAGCCGTCCGTGCCCACCTTGATGAAGAGGAAGCTGAATCCCCAGATCAGGGCCAGGACGCCGAAGCGCACCCGCCAGTCCACGCCGCGCGGGCGGGGCGCGGCGGCGGGGCGGGCGGAAAGGGAGGGAGGGACAGGAGGGGCGGAAGGGGAGGAAGAAGAGGACGAGGAGCTGCTCATGCACCACAGAGTGAACGAGGCAACTTCGTAGCACAAGCGAGAATTCCTTGGGTGGATGTCTTAGCATTGCTTACATGTTGAATCTGGAGCGCCTGCGGACCCTGGACGCCGTCGCACGGCACGGATCGGTGAGCGGAGCCGCCGACGGACTGCATGTCACGACCTCCGCCGTGTCCCAGCAACTCGCCAAACTGGAACGCGAGATCGGTCAGCAGCTGCTCGCCAGGAGCGGCCGAGGGATCCGGCTCACCGACGCCGGGCTGCTGCTCGCCGAGCACGCCGGGCGGATCCTGTCCCAGGTGGAACTCGCCCAGGCCGACATCGAGGCACAGCGCGGCCAGGTGGTCGGAGAGGTACGCATCGCCGCGTTCCCGACGGCCATGCGCGGGCTCTTCCCCGCCGCGATCCGCGCGCTGCGCGCGGCCCACCCCGAGCTGCGGGTGCACACCACCGAGCTGGAGCCCGAGCCCGGGGTCCGCGAGGTGCTGCGCGGGGACTGCGACCTGTCGGTCGTACTCGACTGGAACAACAAGCGGTCCCCCGTCCCCGCCGGTCTCGAACGTGTCCATCTCCTCGATGACGCCGCCGACTTGGCCCTGCCCGCCGACCATCCGCTGGCCGGCCGGGAGGTCGTCGACCTGGAGGACTTCGCGGGGGAGGACTGGGTGTCCTGGCCGCGCGGCGAGTTCTGTCACGAGTGGCTGATGTTCACCCTGCGCGCCAAGGGGGTCGAGCCGCGCATCGCCCATGTCGCCGCCGACCACCACACCCAGCTCGCGCTGGTCGCCGCCGGGCTCGGCGTCTGTGTCGCGCCCCGGCTCGGGCGGCTGTCGATGGGGGACGGAGTCTCCTTCGTGCCCGTACGGCAGCCGGTGCGCCGGCACATCTACGCGACCTGGCGCACCGACGCCGGGCGCCGGCCCTCGATACGGGCGGTCGTGGACGCGCTGCGGGCGGCCGGCGCGCCGCTGTCCGTCTGACGACGGTACGGGGAGGGCGGCCCGGGGCCGGATCCGGGACCTCGGCGCTCAGGTGTACGGCCCGCCATCCCGGGTGCCTGGTCCGGCACTTGGAGGTACGGAGCCCGGGCCGGTGAGGGGCCTCACCCCTCGGTGAGCTTGCGGAAGTCCCAGGAGACGACGGCGCTCGGGGTGAGCCTCAGCCAGGCGTGCCGGCCGTCGTGCGGCATGGTGTCGAGGCCGAAGTTCTTGGCGGCGAAGAGCCTTTCGGGGACGTCGAGTTCGGGGTGGGGCTCGCCGGTGCGCGGCGCCTCGCCCACGAACTCCACACTGCCGGACAGCTCCACCCCGCGCAGCTCCCCGTACCCCTCGCCGTCGTCGACCACGACCGCGATCCGGGGATCGGCCCGCAGATCGGCCCAACGGCGGCTGCGGGTCAGGGAGTAGAGCCAGAGCGACGTTCCGTCCCAGACGAACCAGAGGGCGCCCGCGTGTGGACGGCCGTCGGCGGAGACGGTCGCCACCCGGCAGGTGCGCTGCCCCGCGAGATAGGAGTCGATCTCGTCCGGGGTCATCATGATCCGGCGCCCGCGGCGCTGTTCCGTGGCCATCCTCCGCACCCTTCTGGCTATCTGATGAAGTGTCAGAAATCATGGCGGCTCCGGATGTCCAGGAGCAAGAAGGAGGGTGCCATGACCGGGCCGAATCCGCTCGCCGGGCTGCTCGCCTTGGACGGAGTCGTCCTGCTCACCGTCGAGTGCCAGGAGGGTGTCGTCGGGGCGTCGAGCGCCCTCCCCGAACTTGCTGCGGCGGCACGGGAATCGGGCGTGCTCGTCCGGGTGGCCCGGCTCGTCTCCGCCGCGCACGGGGCGGGCGTCCAGGTACTGCACGCGGTCGCCGAGCGCCGCCCCGATGGGCGCGGCGCGAACCGCAACGCCCGCCTCTTCCGCGCCGCCGCCCGGCTCCCCGTCGCGCAGCACCCCGGCAGTGCGGCCGTACGGATCGCCGAGCCGATCGAGGTGGCCGAGGAGGACCTGGTGGTCCGACGGCTGCACGGGCTCTCGCCGATCGCCGGGACGGACGTGGACGCGCTGCTCCGCAACCTCGGCTGCCGGACGCTGGTCGTCGCCGGGGTCTCGGCCAACGTGGCCGTGCCGAACGCGGTCTTCGACGCCGTCAACCTCGGCTACACCGTCGTCGTGCCGAGCGACGCCATCGCCGGGGTGCCCGCGGACTACACCGCCGCGATGCTCCGCCACACCCTCGCGCTCGTCGCCACCCTCGCGACGACGGACGAGGTGCTGGCCCACTGGCGCACGCCCTGACACGATGCCCGGTGAACCGTCCGGCGGAATGCCCGGCGTCCTCGCCCGGTGCTCCCCGAGGCCGGTCCTGTCCCCGTCCCCGCCCTCGTCCCCGGCGGTCCGCCAGGTCCGTCAGACGCCGCGGGTGAGCGACAGCGCGCACGCCTCCAGCGTCGCCCGGTGCACGGCGCGGGCGAGCCGGGCGCCCCAGACGGAGCGCGGACCGGCGAAGGGCTCGGCCGGACCTCGGCCGGGGGAGGGGCACGCGACGCAGACCGCGTCGGTCGGGGTGCCGGAGGCGTCGGCCCCGGCGTCGAGCAGTGCCTGGACCTTCGCCTCGGTCGCCGTGGCGATCGCGTTGACCAGCGCCGCGTCCGAGAGCGGCACCGGGAGCGAGACGACGATGTTGATAGTGCCGGGGCGCGGTGGGCCGACGGTGCCCGGGGCCGGGGCCGCGGCCCACCCCCGTACCCCGATCCCGGCGGTCACCAGGGCCTCGGCGCCGTCGTCGGCGGCGAACCGCCGTTCGTCGAGCTCCGCCGCCGTCATCAGACCCACACCGGGGCCGGACAGCCCCGCTCCGGCGGCCAGTTCGCGCAGATGATCGACCGGGTCGAGCCGCCCGTACCCCGGGGGCACCTGGGCGTTGACCACCCAGCTCCGCTCCCCGAGGCCACCGCCGAGAACGGCGCTGGACACCATCCGGGTGCCGGGTCCGGGCGCCCAGACCAGCAGCGGCCAGCGCCGGCCGTCCTCCGTGTGGTCCAGGAGGACGGGGTCGGCGAGCGAGGCGGGGCTGATGTCCGGTGCGGCGGCCGGGGATCGCGAGAGCACCCCGCACCCTAACCCGCGCCCCGGCCGGGGCCACCGGCCCGTACCGGCCCCGTTTCCGGCCCGTTCCGGACAGACGACGGGGGAGCGATCTTCTTCGGCGAACGGCCTGTCCGGGCCCGGTGGTTCGCGTCCGTCGCAGGACGGAACGGAAGCGGAATGGCCGGGACCCGCGCGGGCGGGCGGTCAGGAACCCGGCCGTGAACCTCCGGACGCTGCCTGCTGTCCGGCCTTCTTCCACGGCGTGACCCCGAGCTTGCCGGTGGTCCCGAGGTCGAGGTGCGGGGTCACCGTCACCGGGCCCGCGCCCGCCTTCGCCCGGACTCGTACGTAGGGCACGTTCACCGGCGTGCCGGACTCGGTGGTGTTGCGCCAGGCCAGGGCGGCGGTCGCCGACTCGCCCGGCCGGAGGGTCACCCGCCGGGGCGGCTCGTCGGGGCCGAGGCCCGTGGTGATCTCCCCGCTGCCGTGGAGAATCCGCACGCCGTCGACGGGCTCGCGCCGGGAGTCGAGGAGTTCGAGGAGGGGGTAGCCCTCGACGGTGTAGTCGCGCGTGCCGCAGTTGTCCAGGCGCAGGCCCACGACGCGCAGCCCCATGGCCGCGTTGCCGTCGTCGGCACCGATCCGGATCCCGGAGGCGGGGCAGGTGCCGACCTCGGCCGGGGCCTCGCTCGCGGGGACCTTGGTCACCGTCGTCACCTTCGCCCCCGTCACCCGAGGCGTGAACGCCTGGGCCTGGACCGTGCCCCGTACGGTCTTCCCGGGGGCGACATCGCGCACGGTCACCCGCTGGTTGTCCATGGCCCCGCCGTCCTCGTTCGTGAAGGTGATGACGACGGTGTACGTCAGCGCCACCGGCCCCTTGTTGACGACCTCGTAGGCGGCGGAGGTTCCCGCGCCGGCCAGGGCCGTGGGAAGCGGATCGGCGTGCACGGCGTAAGGACGGGAGGGCGAGGGTGAGGGCGAGGACGAAGGCGGGGCCGGCGGCGGGGTCAGCGAGACGACCCGTACACCGTCCTTGCCCGGGTCGTCGATCGGCGTACCGGACGGGAGTGCGGCCGGGGTGCCGTCCGTGCCTGTTCTCCCGCCGTCCGCGGGTGTGGTCCCGCAGCCCGTGAGGAGCAGCGCGGTCGCGGCGAGAGCCGACACGAGAGGGGTGGTCGCGGCGAGGGCCGGGCGGGCGGCGGGGAAGCGGCGCATCAAGGCATCCCATCAGGGAGCGCGTCCCGGAGGTGTGAGGGAAGCCATAGTTCCGGTCACAGGGGCGTCACAAAGGCCCTCCGCCGTACGGGAGCTGCCGCGCGCCGGAGCAGGTCCGGGTACAGGTCCGGGTACAGGTCCGGGTGTGGGGCGCGGGCACGAACGAGTCAGCCGGCGGTCTTGGCAGTGGCGGCGCGGACCACCCGGGGACGCACCACCACCGGACAGGAGTTCCACAGCTCCACCCCGTCCGTCAGCAGCTCCCGGACGGCGCCCTGTTCCTCGGGCGTCCAGATGTCGCACTCGCCGCCGAACAACTTCTCGTAAGCGCTGTCGTGCACGGCGGACCGCCACGGCCGGTCGGCCGCGAGCGGATCGGGGGCCAGACCGAGGGTCAGGTCCTCGAAGAAGTTCCAGGCCTCCAGCACCGCACCCGCGGGAACCCGCCGGCGCACCGGGTCCGCCAGCCAGTGCTGGACCCGGACGAGTTCCAGGGTGTCGGCCTCGGGGTAGGCCAGGGGCCGGCCGCGCCGCTCGGCGTACCGCCGGGCCTGCATGGCCGTCGCGAACACGGGCATCCGTCGCCGGTCGCCGTCCGGCAGGGCCAGCACCCGGTCGGGTGTGTCGCCGACGCCCCCGATCGACAGGACCACCCCGCCGCGGCCCCGCCCGCGTATCCGGTACGCGTAGAGACTCTCCTGCTCGCTCTCGTGCCCCGCCGCGAACCAGTCGCCTTCACTCCATGTCACGGCCTCACCCTGACAGGCCGTACGGAAACCGTCGAGCGGTTTCCGTACGGCTCAGCCCGCAGAAGCCCCCCGCCCGAAGGCGCCCTCCGCCCGCAGAAGCCGCACCCCGCCCGTCGAACATCATCACCACGTGCCGGATCGGCCCGGCCTCGCGCGCTCACCCCTCGACCGCCCTCGCCCGCCCCCACCCACCGGCTCGTCGGAGGCCGGCCGGGCCGGGCACGTCGTCATCCGGTGCGCCCCGCCGGGGCGGAGGAGCGGCCACGGGCAGCGGCCCTCACACGTCGGTGCGGATCACCACGTCCAGGGTGCGCGGGCCGTGTACCCCCTCCACGCGCTCCAACTCGATGTCGGAGGTCGCCGACGGGCCGCTGATCATCGTCGTCGGCCGCTCGGGGACCAGCCGGGCCAGGGCCTCGGGCACGCCCGCCTCGACCGTCGACAGGTCGACGACACAGACGTGCAGATCGGGCACGAGGGACAGGGCGCGGCGGCCCTGGCCGGGGGAGCCGTCGAGGAAGATCGTGCCGGTCTCGGCGCAGCTCACCGCGGACGCCGTCACCACGCCGTCCAGGGCGTCCAGCCGCGGTGCCGGCACGTCCGCCGCGTCCTCGCGCACCGTGCCGTCGAACGCGCCGAGCCAGGACGGGTCCAGACCCACCGGTACACCCACCGTGCGGACCCCGCGTTCCGCGAGCACCCGCGCGAGTGTGAGGGCCGTCGTGTCGGCGGTGCAGGTGACCACCGTGGCCTTGTAGTCGACGAGCCGGTCGACGAACAGTTCGAGCCGTTCCGCGTCGGGCAGGGTGCGCCCGGTGCGGTAGGTACGTTCCACGGGCACGTCGGGCTTCGTCGCGAGCGCCAGCGCGTCACGGACCCGGCCGAGCACGGCCGTGCGGGCGTCGGTTCCGGTGCCGGTTCCGGGGGTGGTCGTCATCGCTGCTCCTCGGGGTTCTGGGCGGTGGCCGCACCCTCCTCGGCGGCTTGGCGCAGCGTGGCCGCCCCCTCGGCGGAGGCCAGCCACGAACGGAAGGTCTGCTTCGGCGGCGCGGGGGTGTCCCGGCTCGCGCTCCAGCCGTCGAACGGCGGTGGCAGGCGGGTGATCTTCCGGTCCCGGCCGGCGATCACCCGGCCGAGCCCGGCGGCCTTCTGCGCGCTCGTGTACACCTTCGGCCGGGACATCACCGCGGCCGCCGCCTTCATCGCCAGCTTCTCGGCCGTCGTCCCCGCGCGCTCGGTGTTCTGGTGGCGCAGCTCGACGAGGAGCGAGGGGATGTCGATCTTCACGGGGCACGCGTCGAAGCAGGCTCCACACAGGCTGGAGGCGTACGGCAGCGAGGAGTTGGGGTCGTCCTTCGCCTCGTGCATGCCGGCGAGCTGCGGGGTGAGCACCGCCCCGATCGGCCCGGGGTACGTGGACCCGTACGCGTGGCCGCCGGTCCGCTCGTACACCGGGCAGACGTTCAGACAGGCCGAGCAGCGGATGCAGTTGAGGGCCTCGCGGCCGATGGCGTCGGCGAGCGCCGCGGTGCGGCCGTTGTCCAGGAGGACGAGGTGGAAGTCCTGCGGCCCGTCGCCCGGGGTGACCCCGGTCCACAGCGAGGTGTAGGGGTTCATCCGCTCGCCGGTGGAGGAGCGCGGCAGCAGCTGGAAGAACACCTCCAGGTCGCGGTAGCGGGGCAGCACCTTCTCGATGCCCATGACCGTGATCAGGGTCTCCGGCAGGGTCAGGCACATGCGCCCGTTGCCCTCGGACTCGACGACCGACAGGGTGCCGGTCTCCGCGACGGCGAAGTTGGCCCCGGAGACGGCGACCTTCGTCGTCATGAACTTCTCGCGCAGATAGGCGCGCGCGGCGGCCGCGAGGTGTGCCGGTACGGAGTCGAGCCCCGGGTCGACGCCGGGGATGCCGCGGAGGAAGATCTCCCGGATCTCGTCGCGGTTGCGGTGGATCGCCGGGACGAGGATGTGCGAGGGCTTGTCGTCGGCCAACTGCACGATGAGCTCGGCCAGATCGGTCTCGTGGGCCCGGATGCCGCGTTCCTCCAGGTACTCGTTGAGTCCGATCTCCTGGGTGGCCATCGACTTGACCTTGATGACCTCCTTGCTGCCCGTCGCCTCCACGAGCCGGCGCACGATCGCGTTCGCCTCGACGGCGTCGCGCGCCCAGTGCACGGTGCCGCCGGCCGCGGTGACCTTCTCCTCCAGCTGTTCGAGCAGCTCGGGAAGGCGGTTCATGGTGTCCGTCTTGATCGCGGCTCCGGCTGCCCGCAACTGCTCCCAGTCGGGCAGTTCGGCGGTGACCGCGAGCCGCTTGGCACGGATGGTGTGCGTGGCCCGGTGCAGATTGCCGCGCAGCTGCTCGTTGCGCAGTTCGGTGCGGGCGGCCTTCGGGAACGTCCGGTCGCCTCGCAGGTTGCCCGCTCCGTACGGGGCGCGCGGCGGGACGGCGGGCATGCCGAGGAAGGTGTCGCTCATCGGGCGGCCTCCGTCATGGCGTACGGCGTGGTGCGGGTGGCGGCGAGGATCTGTGCGAGGTGCAGCGTGCGGGTGCCGGAGCGGATCCGGGACAGTCCGCCCCCGATGTGCATCAGGCAGGAGGAGTCGCCGGCCGTGCACACGTCGGCGCCGGTGCCGCACACGTTGGTGAGCTTGTCGGCGAGCGTGGCACTGGAGGTGTCGGCGTTCTTCAGGGCGAACGTGCCGCCGAAGCCGCAGCAGGAGTCGGCCTCGGGCAGTTCCACGAGGTCGATCCCGTCGACGGCGCGCAGCAGCCGGAGCGGCTTGTCGCCGACGCGCAGCATGCGCAGTGAGTGACAGGTGGGGTGGTAGGTCACCCGGTGCGGGAAGTACGCGCCGACGTCCACGGTGTCGAGTACGCCGACGAGCAGCTCGGACAGCTCGTACGTCTTCGCTTTGACCCGCGCGACCCCCGAACGCAGCGCCGGGTCCCCGTACCGCTCGGCGATGATCTCGTGCTGGTGGCGGACCGATCCGGCGCAGGAGCCGGACGGCATCACGACGGCGTCGATCGAGGCGTCGCCGAACTGGTCGACGAAGCCCCGCACCAGGGGCACGGGCTCGCGCTGGTACCCGGTGTTCACATGCATCTGCCCGCAGCAGGTCTGGTCCGGCGGGAACACCAGCTCGTGGCCGAGCCGGCTGAGCAGGATGGCGGTGGCCCTGACCGCGTCGGGGAAGAGGGTGTCTCCCAGGCACGTGGCGAAGAGTCCGATACGCAAGGGAGAGCCTCCACAATCTCGTTCTCGCACGTCTCGCGAGGCGATTTACGGTCCGACCATACTTCCGTCGTGCCAAAAAGGACAGCGTGTCGCCCCACGCCTAGGCCGGACGACAATGTGGTCCGACCTTATTGACATCAGGTGTTAGCCAGTGCGCTACTAAGGGCGCCCGCCGCCCGGAGCGGCGAGCACTCCGAACGGTCAGCAGGCCGCAGCCGCTGCCGTTCCCTGCCGTTTCCTGCCGTTTCCTGCCGCGCTCCGTGGGCGCGCATCCTCTGCTCGCATGGTCCGGAACTCGACGAGGAGTACTTTTCGTGGCCTCAGCACCCCCGGCGGTCCTCGCCGCCTTCACCCCAGACGCGCACGCCGTCGGTGACAGCCTCGCCGGTACGGCACTCCTCGGCCTCCTTCCGCTGGCCGTGTTCTTCGTCCTGCTCATGGTCGCCAAGCGGCCCGCGCTGCAGTCCGCGCTGGGCGCGCTGCTCGTCGCGCTGCTCGTCGCCGTGTTCGGGATGGGCATGCCCGTCGAGCTCGGCCTGTTGTCCGCCGCGCAGGGCGCCGTCTTCGGCCTCTTCCCGGTCATGCTCATCGTGGTCGCGGCCATCTGGTTCTACGAACTCACCGTTGTCAGCAACCGCTTCGAGGACCTGCGGCGCTCCTTCAGCGCGGTCGGCCGCGGCGATCTGCGCGTCCAGGCCATGCTCATCGCGTTCTGCTTCGGCGGCCTCCTCGAAGCGCTCGCCGGGTTCGGCGCCCCCGTCGCCATCACCGCGGCCATGCTGATGGCGCTCGGTCTGCCGCCGCTGCGCGCCGCCGTCACCGTCCTGGTCGCGAACACCGCCCCCGTCGCCTTCGGCGCCATGGCCATCCCGATCACCACGGCCGGCAACCTCACGGGCATCCCCGCCGAGGAGATCGCCGCCGTCGTGGGCCGCCAGAGCCCGCTGCTCGCCCTGTTCGTCCCGACGCTGCTGCTCTTCCTCGTCGACGGACGGCGCGGCGTGCGCCAGCTGTGGCCGATAGCCGTGGTCACCGGAGCCGTCTTCGCCACCGCGCAGTTCTGGTGCGCGGGTCACTTCGCCTACGAACTGACGGACGTCGTCGCCGCGCTCGCCGGCTTCGTCGCGGCCGTGCTCATGCTCCGCTTCTGGAAGCCCGCCACCCCCGACGACCAGCGCTCACGGGTCGAGGCCCAGCCGCTCACCCCGCGCCGCGTCACCCTCGCCGTGCTGCCGTACCTGCTCGTCATCATGGTCTTCGGGCTCGCCAAGCTGAACACCGGCGCCCTCGACGTACCCGCCGCCCTCGCCCGCTGGAACGTCCTCCTCCAGTGGCCCGGTCTGTACGGCGAGCTGCTCGCACCCGACGGTGCCCCGGCCGGCAGCGCCGTCTACAAGCTGGAGGTGCTCGGCAACCCCGGCACCCTGCTGATCCTCTCCGGCCTGCTGGTCACGCTGATCTACCGGCTGACCGGCAGCGAGCGGTACCCGATGACCGGGCGGCTGGCGCTGCGCGCGGCCGGCCGCACCGTGGTGAACATGCGCGTCGCCATCGCCACCGTCGCGACCGTGCTGTCCCTGTCCTACGTCATGAACCAGTCCGGCCAGACCATGGCCATCGGCACCTGGCTGGCCGCGGCCGGCGGCGTCTTCGCCCTTCTGTCGCCCTCTCTCGGCTGGCTCGGCACCGCCGTCACCGGCTCGGACACCTCGGCCAACGCCCTCTTCGCGACGCTCCAGCAGACCGCGGGCCAGAAGGCCGGCATCGACCCGACCCTCCTCGTCGCCGCGAACACCTCGGGCGGAGTGGTCGGCAAGCTGGTCAGCCCGCAGAACCTGACGATCGCCGCGACCGCCGTCGGTCAACCCGGCAGCGAACGCGTCCTGCTGCGCAAGGTCGCCGGCTACAGCCTCGGCATGCTCGCCATCCTCTGCGCCCTCGTCTACCTGCAGTCGCTGCCGGCGCTGTCCTGGATGCTGCCCTAGACGAGTCATTCCGAATGCTGACGGTGCGTTCGGGAACGCAGACAGGGCGTCCATGATCGATCTGTGACGAATGACCTGGACGCCCTGCTCACCGCACTGTACGTGAAGATCGATGACGAGATCGGAGACACCCGATGGCTGGGACGCCCGCCCCGGCTGACGGACTCCGAACTCGTCTGTCTCGCCGTCGCCCAAGCGATGCTGGGCTTCACCTCGGAGTCCAGATGGCTGCGGTTCGTCCGCTGCCGCCTGGGCGCGATGTTCCCGTACATCCCCAAGCAGCCGGGCTGGAACAAGCGTCTGCGGGCCGCACTCCCGCTGGTCAAGCAGGCGATACGGCTCCTGGCGACGGACAGCGACTTCTGGTTCGACAACCACTGGATCATCGACTCCACCCCGGTCGAATGCGGCCGGTCACGGCCCACGGTGAAGCGGTCGGACATGGCCGGCTGGGCCGGATACGGATACTGCGCCAGTCACTCCCGGTTCTTCTGGGGCCTGCGGCTGTACCTGGTCTGCACCCCGGCGGGGATGCCGATCCTGTGGGCCCTGGCGAACCCGAAGCTGGACGAGCGCGAAGTGCTGACAGCGATGCTGGACCGCGAACCGGACACGGTCACCGACCGGCCCGGCCTGTTGCTGATCTCGGACAAAGGCTTCGCCTCCAAGGAGTTCGAGGGCGATCTGGCCTTGCGCGGGGCGAATCTGCTGCGGCCGTCGTTCAAGCGGGAGAAGCCCCGCGAGGGCGAGTCCCTGCTGAAGTCGGTGCGGCAGCTGATCGAGTCGGTGAACGACACGCTCAAAGGCCAGCTCAACCTGGAACAGCACGGCGGGCGGACCTTCGAGGGCGTCGCCGTCCGCGTCGCACAGCGCGTCCTCGCCCTGGCCGCAGCGGTCTGGCACAACCACAAGACCAGGCAACCGGTCATACGATCCCTGATCGCCTACGACCACTGAACACATCGGAATGACTCATCTAGTACCGCGACCGGCAAGGTTCACCGGCTCGCCGCCCGGCATACCCTTCCGGTCGCAGCCTTAAGTCGCAGCCCTATGAGGAGTGCTTCGCGGCCCCGGAATCGGAATCGGCCGGGCCGCCGACCTCGACGAGCGTGCCGTGGAAACCGCGGATGTGCTGCTCCACGAGGTCGGCGGCCCGGCCACCCTCACCGGCCCGGATCAGCCGCAGCAGCTCGGTGTGCTGCTCGTCGAGTGCGCGGGCCGTGGCCGGCCAGTCCTCGCCGGTGGCCTCCTCGGCCTTGAGGATCAACGTCCGCACCGCCTCGCGCACCGCGGAGGTCAGTGTCGAGATCAGCTCGTTGCCCGAGATGCGGGCGATGTACACGTGGAACCGCGTGTCCAGGTCGTTGAACTCGGTGATGGACAGGTCCGGCTCGCGCATCCGCTCCAGGAGCCGTTCCGCCTCGGCCAACTGCTCCTCGTGCGCGAAACGGGCCGCCGCCTCGAAGCTGGAGCGCTCCAGGGTCACCCGGGCCTCCAGGACGTCCTCGAGGCTGTAGCTGCCGAGCGCGACATGCAGCCGCAGCAGGCGGCCCAGGGCGTCGTCCGGGTTCTGCACGATGCGGGCGCCCGCGTCCGGACCGCGCCCCGCGGTGGCCACCAGGACGCCTATCGTCTCCATGACCCGGAGCGCCTCGCGCAGGGCCGACCGGCTGACCCCGAGCGCCTGGGCCAGCTCGCGCTCCGGCGGAAGCCGGTCGCCGGCCTTGAGTTCGCCGGCGAGCACCTGTTCCTCGACGCTTTCCAGGACGAGTTCGTGTGTCCGCGACTGTCGGACCGGAAGCCATTCGGCCACTGTCGGTGCCTCCCCAGCCCGTCTGCTCGCCCTATCGGAATTCAGAACATCACTATGGCACAACTGGCATAAGGTCCGACCACAATGTGTCAGGGGGACAACCCTGGCCGGCCAGGTGAAACCCGGGCAGGGGGCGGTGGCCCCGAAGAACGGCTTGGCGGCCCTCGGTGCACCCTGCCCTCGGTGCACCCCACCCTTCGGTACACCCCGCGCCTCGATTCCGCCGGAAGCCGGTCGGAGAGCCCGTCGTGCCCCTTGCTCGGCGGCTTCGAAACTCCTCACCGACGATCACCCTCGGTTACTATGCTCACTTCACGCCGGAAGCCGGCGGCAAGAGGCGCACGGCACCATCGACGGTCCGCCGGGGGAGCGGGGAGACCGGCTCGCCGGCCGGCACTTCCGGATCTTCCCCAGCACCGTCGACCGGTGATTCCCACCTCGACACCACGGAGAGATCATCCGTGGATTGTCAGGTCGAAGAGAAGGGTGGCCCGGGAAGTGCTGCAAGAGGTCGTAGCGACCCGCTACGTCACGCCACTGCGTGAGGGCGGCTCGCTCCCCGGGATCGTCGAGGCCGACGATCTCGGTACGTACGTCATGAAATTCACCGGCGCCGGCCAGGGGCGCAAGACGCTGGTCGCCGAAGTGATCTGCGGGCAGCTGGCCCGGCGGCTCGGGCTGCGGGTGCCGGAGCTGGTGACGATCCAGCTCGACCCGGTGATCGGACTGTCCGAGCCCGACCAGGAGGTGCAGGAGCTGCTCAAGGCGAGCGGCGGCCTCAACCTCGGCATGGACTTCCTGCCCGGCTCGCTCGGTTTCGACCCGCTCGCCTACGAGGTCGACCCGAAGGAGGCGGGCAAGGTCGTCTGGTTCGACGCGGTCGTCAACAACGTCGACCGGTCCTGGCGCAACCCCAACATGCTGGTCTGGCACGGCGATCTGTGGCTCATCGACCACGGCGCCACCATGATCTGGCACCACAACTGGCCCGGCGCCCAGGCGTCCGCCGCCAAGCCGTACGACGCCTCGGACCACGCCCTCGCGCCGTTCGCGCCCGACATCGCCGCGGCCGCCGCCGAACTGGCCCCGCTCGTCACCCGCGAACTGCTGACCGAGGTCGCCGCCGACGTGCCCGACGAGTGGCTGGTGGACGAGCCCGGCTTCGACAGCACCGACGAACTGCGGGACGCGTACGTGTCGGCGCTGCTCCCGCGCGCGGCCACCATCCACGAGCGGATCACCCTCGGCCCCCGCGTCGAGCGACGGCCCCAGCAGCCCCCCGGCTGGCTCGCCGATCGCCTCACGCCCCGGACGCAGGGCGCGGACGCCTCCGCCCCGGACAGCACCTCCCTGGTCGGTACCCCGAAGGACAGCACCACGTGACCCACCGAGATGTCTTCGAGTACGCGCTCCTGCGCGTCGTGCCCCGCGTCGAGCGCGGCGAGTGCTTCAACGCCGGGGTGGTCGTCTACTGCCGGGCCCGGTCCTACGTCGCCGCCCGCGTCCATCTTGACGAGACCAAGCTCGCCGCGCTCGACCCCGCCGCCGACGTCACCGGCGTCCGGGCCGCGCTGCGCGCCGTCGAGGGGGTCTGTACGGGCGGCGAGGCCGCGGGCCAGGCCGCGCCCGACGACGCCGGCCGGCGATTCCGCTGGCTGATGGCGCCCCGTTCCACCGTGGTGCAGCCCGGGCCGGTGCACACCGGCCTGACCACCGATCCCGAGGCCGAGGTGGAACGCCTGCTCGACCTGCTCGTCCGGTAGCGGCCCGCCTCTTCGGCCCCCTGGGGGCGGGTGCACCCGGTGGGCCGTTGACACCGGGTGCCAGGGCTTCTAGCGTCTCGTCTGCGGACGATACTAAGCGGTCGCTCATGCTCGGGGGAGTGGGCGCGGCGCGGGGTGCGGACCGCATCCAGGGATCCCAAGGGCGAGGAGAACAAGCATGTCCACCACCGAGCAGCGGGTAGCCGTCGTCACCGGTGCGGCGCGGGGCATCGGCGCCGCCACCGCGATCCGGCTCGCGGCCGAGGGCCGCGCCGTCGCCGTGCTCGACCTCGACGAGGCGGCCTGCAAGGACACCGTCGAGAAGATCACCGCCGCCGGCGGCACCGCGCTCGCCGTCGGCTGCGACGTCTCGGACGCCGCGCAGGTGGAGGCGGCGGTGGCCAGGGTCGCGACCGAGCTGGGCGCGCCGACCATCCTCGTCAACAACGCGGGCGTGCTCCGCGACAACCTGCTCTTCAAGATGTCCGAGTCGGACTGGGACATCGTCATGAACGTGCACCTCAAGGGCGCGTTCCTGATGGCCAAGGCGTGCCAGAAGCACATGGTGGACGCGGGCTTCGGCCGGATCGTCTCGCTGTCCTCCTCCTCGGCGCTCGGCAACCGCGGCCAGGCCAACTACTCCGCCGTGAAGGCCGGTCTGCAGGGCCTCACCAAGACCCTCGCCAAGGAGCTGGGCAAGTTCGGCGTCACCGCCAACGCCGTCGCTCCCGGCTTCATCGTCACCGAGATGACCGCGCAGACGGCCGAACGGGTCGGCATGGGCTTCGAGGACTTCCAGACCGCCGCCGCGTCCATGATCCCGGTGCAGCGGGTCGGCCGGCCGGAGGACGTCGCCAACGCCATCGCCTTCTTCACGGGCGACGCCGCGGGCTTCGTCTCCGGCCAGGTCATGTACGTGGCCGGCGGCCCGCTCAACTGACGCCCGGCGAAGCCGCACGAGGAGGCATACGTATGAGCAAGCGGGAACTGCCCGAGCTCTCCGGCAAGGTCGCCCTGGTCACCGGTGCGAGCCGGGGCATCGGCTACGGCGTCGCCGAGGCCCTGGTCGCGCGCGGCGACCGGGTCTGCATCACCGGCCGAGGCGAGGAGGCCCTCAAGGAGGCCGTGGAGCGGCTGGGGTCCGACCGGGTCGTCGCGGTGCCCGGCAAGGCCCACGACGAGGCCCACCAGGCCGCCGCGGTCGCCGCCACCATGGAGGCTTTCGGTCGCGTCGATTTCCTGGTCAACAATGCCGGTACGAATCCGGTGTTCGGCCCGATCGCCGAACTCGATCTCGCTGTCGCCCGGAAGGTATTCGAGACGAACGTGGTCTCGGCGCTCGGTTTCGCCCAGCAGACCTACCGGGCCTGGCAGAAGGAGAACGGCGGGGCGATCGTGAACATCGCCTCGATCGCCGGGCTTTCGGCGTCGCCTTTCATCGGTGCGTACGGAATGAGCAAGGCGGCGATGATCAATCTGACCCTTCAGCTGGCGCATGAATTCGCCCCGGCCGTACGGGTCAACGCCATCGCTCCGGCCGTCGTGAAGACGAAGTTCGCGGCGGCGCTGTACGAGGGCCGGGAGGCCGAGGCGGCCGCCCCGTACCCGCTCGGCCGGCTCGGCGAGCCGCAGGACATCGGCGGTGCCGCCGCCTTCCTGACCTCGCCTCAGTCGGACTGGATCACGGGGCAGACCCTGGTCGTCGACGGCGGGATTTTCCTGAACGCCGGTGTCGGGTGACCGATATCCGGACACTTTCCTGAAGTCGTGACCGGTTTGGCCCCGGTTGCACGCTGAATGCCTCAAGTGCCCTGCCAGGGCGGATCATTGACCTGGTGGGGCGCTGCGGTATGGTCGGCCGATCCCAGGCTGAACGAGGAGCGTGCACGTGTTCAACCGGACCAGTCTGCAGGCGGCTGCAGCCCTTGCGTCCATATCCCTCCTGTCCGGATGCAGCATGTTCTCGGACAGTGGATCCACAGCGGAACAGCGCATCGTCGTAGGGACGACGAGTTCCCCCACCACGTTCGATCCGGCGGCCGCCTGGGACAACTCCTGGGAGCTCTTCCGGAATGTCTTCCAGACGCTCGTGGCGTATCCGACGGGCAGTGCGGTACCGAAGCCCGACGCCGCGGATTGTCAGTTCAAGGATTCCGAGAGCCGCCTTTTCGAATGCCGGGTCCATGAAGGACTGACTTTCTCCAACGGCCACAAGCTGGACGCCGCGGCCGTCAAGTACTCGATCGACCGCATTCGCACCATCGACGTCGAGGGCGGCCCGAACGGAATGCTCGGTTCCCTCGACAAGGTCGAGGTCACCGACGCGAACACGGTGCTCTTCCGGCTCAACAAGCCCGACGCGACCTTCCCGTTCATCCTCACCACCCCGGCCATGTCCATCGTGGACCCGGCCGAGTACCCGGCGGACAAGCTCCGCGAGGACGGCAAGATCACCGGCTCCGGACCGTACGTCCTGGACTCCTACAAGGAGGGCGACCGGGCCGAGTTGAGCAGTTACGCCAACTACAAGGGCTTCGCCGACCGCAAGAACAACGGTGTGACCATCAAGTACTTCAAGGAGTCCGAGCCGATGGTCGCGGCGCTCCGGAAGAAGGAGATCGACATCACCTACCGCGGTCTGACCGCCGCGGAGGTCGTCGATCTCGAGGACGGCAAGCCCGAGAACAAGGGCCTCCAGCTCGTCGAGTCCACCGGTTCCGACATCCGCTACCTCGTCTTCAACAGCAAGGACGCGACGGCCGCCAAGCTGCCCGTCCGCCGCGCCATCGCCCAACTGGTCGACCGCGACCGGCTGGTGAGCAACGTCTTCCAGGGCACCGCCGAGCCCCTGTACTCCATGGTGCCCAAGGGCATCGCCGGTCACACCACCAAGTTCTTCGACCGCTTCGGCGGACCGGACAAGGACAAGGCCGAGGGCATCCTGCGCGACGCCGGCATCACCGAGCCCGTCTCGCTGGACTTCTGGTACGCCACGGACCGCTACGGCTCCTCCACCGCCGCCGAGTTCGCCGAGCTGAAGAAGCAGCTGGAGGAGTCCAAGCTCTTCAAGATCACCCTGCACGGCAAGCCGTGGAAGGAGCTCCAGGCGGGCTTCCAGCGCGCCGAGTACCCCGTGTTCGGACGAGGCTGGTTCCCCGACTTCCCGGACCCGGACAACTTCGTCGCCCCCTTCATCGGCCAGGAGAACGTCCTCGGCACCCCGTACGTCAACTCCCGCATCAGTGACGAGCTGATCCCCCAGTCGCGCCGCAACACCGACCGCGCGGCCGTCACGGGCAAGTTCGTCGAGGCGCAGGAGATCATGGTCCGGGACGTCCGGCTGCTGCCGCTGTGGCAGGGCAAGCTGTACATCGCGGCCAGCGAGGACATCGGCGGCGGCGAGCGAGCGCTCGACCCGCAGACCGTCATGCAGGTGTGGGAGCTGAACCGCCGCACCAGCTGGTGACCGAAGCGTGAGCGAAGGGCCGGACCCGGCATGCGGGTCCGGCCCTTCGCATGAGCCGGGCCCGGCATGCGGGTCCGGCCCGGAACGCGGGTCCGCCCGGCGGGGCCGGACGACGGCCGGTGGTACCGCCCACCGGCCGGGCGGCGGCCGGTGGGCGGCCGGCGACGACCGGTGGAGTACGGCATTGTCAGTGGCCCCCGGTAGGTTCTCGTTCGGAGTACCAAGCAAGCCCACCGGAGGTTGTTGACCGTGACCGACACCGACCAGCTGCCCGAGTCCTGGCGCGGCGTCCTCGGCGAAGAGCTGGAGAAGCCCTACTTCAAGGAGCTCACCGAGTTCGTCGAGGAGGAGCGGGCCAAGGGGCCGGTCTACCCGCCGCGCGACCAGGTCTTCGCCGCCCTCGACGCCACCCCGTTCGACCGGGTCAAGGTGCTGATCCTCGGCCAGGACCCGTACCACGGCGAGGGCCAGGGCCACGGTCTGTGCTTCTCCGTGCGGCCCGGCGTCAAGACGCCGCCCTCGCTGCGCAACATCTACAAGGAGATGCAGGCCGAGCTCGGGCACCCGATTCCCGACAACGGCTATCTGATGCCGTGGGCCGAGCAGGGCGTCCTGCTGCTCAACGCGGTGCTCACGGTCCGCGCCGGCGAGGCCAACTCGCACAAGGGCAAGGGCTGGGAGAAGTTCACCGACGCCGTCATCAAGGCCGTCGCCGCCCGCCCCGACCCGGCCGTCTTCGTCCTGTGGGGCAACTACGCCCAGAAGAAGCTGCCGCTCATCGACGAGACCCGGCACGTCGTGGTGAAGGGCGCCCATCCCTCGCCGCTGTCGGCGAAGAAGTTCTTCGGCTCCCGTCCCTTCACCCAGATCGACGAGGCCGTCGCCGCGCAGGGGCACGAGCCGATCGACTGGCGCGTCCCGGACCTCGGCTGAGCCTCGCCCGGATCCGGCGCGGCGACGGTTAGCGTCGGATCCGGCAATCCGTACGGGTGCCGCACGACAGCGCGTGGAGGCCGTAGTGACCGGGCAGCAGGTATCGGACGACGCCGTCATGACCAGGATCGGGCAGGCGATGATGCTGCTCCACGGCGGCGACCGGGAGGAGGCCCGCAACCGCTTCGGCGCCATCTGGGACCAGATCGGGCCGGACGGCGACCCGCTCCACCGCTGCACCCTCGCCCACTACATGGCCGACGCGCAGGACGATCCCGACACCGAGCTGGCCTGGGACCTGCGGGCCCTGACCGCGGCCGAGGGCCTGGACGACGACCGCCTGGCCCGGCACGACTCGGCCGTCGCCCTGCGCGCCCTGTATCCCTCGCTCCATCTCAACCTGGCCGCCGACTATGTGAAGCTGGCCCGCCCCGACGCGGCCCGGATCCATCTGGACCGGGCCCGCGAGGCCGCCGTATGCCTGGACGACGACGGATACGGCAACGGGGTGCGGGCCGCGATCGACCGGCTGGAGCTGCGGCTGGAGGACTGAGCGCGGGGCCGTTCGCCGTGCGACGAGCCTGAGAAGGGCGGCCCGTGGCGGGCAGGAGCGGGCGGAGGCGGGCGGAGGCGGGCGTGTGAGGGGCGCGCGCCCTACTTCGCGTAGGTGTTCCGGCAGATCCGGGCCTGGGCGCTGTCGGAGCTCCAGCCGCCGAACACCGCGCCGAGCCGGCAGACGTCGGAGCGCGACTCGGGAAGCTCCGGCGGTCTGACGGGTGCGGCCGGCGGCCGGTGGGGCCGCGCGGCCGGTGGGTGCCCGGGGTGTGCGTGCGCCGGCGGGTGCCGGTGCGCCGGGTGCTTCCCGTCGTCCTCGGCGTGCTTCTCCAGCGAGGACTGGGGCTCGGGCTCCGGGGGATCGGGCATCGCCGCTTCCAGGGCTTCCCGGGCGGGGCCCGGGACGATCTGCGGCACGGCCTCGCCGCCGGCGGGCCCGGCCGAGGCGGCGGGTGCGGGGCGCGGGGCGACCGGCTCGACGGCGACGCAGCCGGACAGAGCGGCCATCGCCATCCCGGCGAGGAATGTCACGGTGGTTCTCGTTCGATGCACCCGCGCCACTTTGCAGGCCGGACCCCGTCCGGCGCGCCCCTACTCGCGGGGAATGCCCCGCATGGGTGAGCGCCGTGGTGCGCACTGACCGGCGCGCCCCGGGCGAATGCTCCCGTGCGCCGGGGTGTCGTGGGCGGGTCAGTTTCCGGTGGCGCCGTCGATGCGCTCCCGGATGAGGTCGGCGTGGCCATTGTGGCGGGCGTACTCCTCGATCATGTGGAGGTAGATCCAGCGCAGGTTGACGATCTTTCCCCGGCTGGTCGGGCGCAGGCCCCGGTCGTCGAGGTCGCGGCCGGCCGCGTTGGCCCGGGCATGGGCGATCTGCTCCTGCCAGGTGGCGTACGCCTCCTCCCAGGTGTCCTCGTCGGTGACGTGGATGTCCCGGTCCTCGTCCTTCTCGTCGTCGTAGAGCCACGGGGTGTCCTCGCCGGCCAGCACCCGGCGGAACCAGGCGAGCTCGACCTCGGCCATGTGCCGTACCAGACCGAGGAGGTTGAGGTCGGAGGGCGGGACGGAGACGGTGCGCAGCTGGGCGTCGTCGAGACCCTGACACTTCAGGGCGAGGGTCTCGCGGTGGAAGTCGAGCCACTGCTCCAGGGCGGCGCGCTCGCCGCTCAGGGTGTCGGGGCGGACGCGGGACGCGGGGGAGGGATCGTCGGTGGTCATGCTCCTCATCGTGACCGACGACCTGGTGGTATGGCCATGGAATTGACGGGGAGTCACTGCGGCGGTGGTGGTGGTGGTGGTGGTGGTGGTGGTCGGGGCGGGGCCGCGGTCGCTCGGCGTGCGCCGTGGTCGCTCAGTGCCCGCCGGTCCCAGTCCCAGTCCCGGTGTCGGTCCCGGTGCCGAGCATGCCGCGCAGCAGTTCGTCGAAGCCCGCGCGCAGTTCCGCACGGCTCGGGACCTCGGCGTGGAAGGAGCCGGCCGCGCAGGAGAACATCAGCCCCTCGCACCAGGCGATGAGGGAGAGCCCTTGGCGCTCCGGTGCGGGGGAGCCGGCCGCGCGCAGCATCGTGATCACGGGGGTGCGGAAGACGGACCCGGCGGCGTCGAAGAAGGTGCGTAGCTCGGGGCGGCGGGTGGCCTCCAGAGCCAGTTCGTAGCGGGACACCAGGAGGGAGCGGTGGTCCGTCAGATAGCGGTGCAGGGCGAGCGCGAGCGCGTTCACCAGATCCTCCGGCGTGGCTCCGGGCCCCGGCATCTCGTGCGGCGCGAGCACGACCGCCTCCCGCTCGGCCTGACGCCGTACGGCGGTCTCCAGCAGGGCCTGGCGGGTGCGGGCGTGGTTGGAGGTGGAGCCCTGGGGGAGTCCGGCCCGCTCGTCGACGGCGCGGTGGGTGAGTCCGCGCATCCCGCGCTCCACGAGCAGGTCGAGAGCGGCGTCGCCGATGCGGTCGGCGCGGCTGGACGGGGCGGCGGGGGCCGGTGCTGCGGTCATGGGGACAACCTATCGAGCGCTTTGTCTGGCCCCCGCGACTACACCTGTAGTACGTTCGAAGGGTAACTACACCTGTAGTCCCGTGCTTCCCAGGGGGAATCATGCAGCAGCAGCAGCAGCAGCAGCACCGCGCCGTCGTCGTCGGAGCCGGGATCGGCGGCCTCACCGCGGCCCTCGCCCTGCGCGCCCGCGGCTGGGACGTCACCGTCCTCGAACGGGCCTCCTCCCTCGCCCCCGTCGGCGCGGGCATCGGCCTCGCCCCCAACGCCCTGCGGGCCCTCGACACCATCGGCCTCGGCGACCGGGTCCGCGCGCTCGCCGCCTGGCAGGGCGACGGGGGCATGCGCCGCCCCGACGGCCGCTGGCTCGTCCGTACCAGCGCCCGGGCCGCCGCCGAGCGCTTCGGCGGTCCCCTCGTCCTGCTCCACCGCGCCACCCTCGTCGGCCTGCTCGAGGGCGCGCTGCCCGAGGGCGCCGTCCGCACCGGCGGCCCCGCCGTCCTGGCCGATCCCGGCGGCGCCGGCCGGCCCGCCCGGGTCGGCACGCCCGACGGGGAGTGGGAGGCCGACCTGGTCGTCGCCGCCGACGGCATCCACTCCGCCGTCCGCCGGCTCCTCTTCCCCGGCCATCCCGGCCCGCGCTACTCGGGGTTCACCACCTGGCGCACCGTCGTCCCCGCCCCCGAAGCCCCCTTCGCCCCGCACGAGACCTGGGGCCCCGGCCGCCTCTGGGGCAGCCAGCCGCTCAAGGACGGCCGCGTCTACGCGTACGCCATGGCCGCCGCCCCCGCCGGGGAGCACGCCCCCGGCGGCGAGAAGGCCGAACTCCTGCGTCTGTTCGGCGACTGGCACCACCCCGTCCCCGCGATCCTGGCCGCCTGCGACGAGGACACCGTCCTGCGCCACGACGTCCACCAGCTGACCGACCCGCTGCCCGCCTTCCACCTCGGCCGTGTCGCGCTGCTCGGCGACGCCGCCCACGCCATGCAGCCGACGCTCGGTCAGGGCGGCAACCAGGCCATCGAGGACGCCGTCGTCCTCGCCCACCACGCCGGACCCGGCCGGGACGTCCCGGCGGCGCTCGCCGCGTACACCGCCGACCGGCTGCCGCGTACCACCGCCCTGGTCCGCAAGGCCGCCCGCACCGGCCGCCTCGCCCTGCTCTCCGCCCGCCCCGCCGTCGCGCTGCGCGACACCGCGATGACCGCCGTCTCCCGCTTCGGGCCCGGCCTGGTGCTGCGCGGCTTCGACGGCATCGCGGACTGGCGGCCGCCGACCGGCGACGCGCCCGCGCGCGTAAGCTGACCGCCGCGAAAACATGAACCGGCGACACCCGCGACACATGCGAAATCCGTGAAGTCCCGTGCGGTGAACGGGAACAGACCCCAAGGAGAGACCCCGTGAAGGTCGGCTGCATCGGACTCGGTGACATCGCACGCAAGGCGTACCTGCCCGTCCTGTCCGCCCTTCCCGGGGTCGAACTCCACTTCCAGACCCGTACCCCCGCCACCCTCGACCGGGTCGCCGACCTCTACCAGCTGCCCGCCGAGCGCCGTCACCACGACCTCGACTCGCTGCTCGCGGCGGGCCTCGACGCGGCCTTCGTCCACGCCTCCACCGCCGCGCACCCGGAGATCACCACCCGGCTCCTGGAAGCGGGCGTGCCCACGTACGTCGACAAGCCGCTCGCCTTCGACTACGCCACGTCCGAGCGGCTGGTCGAACTCGCCGAGAAGCGCGCCGTCGGTCTCGCCGTCGGCTTCAACCGGCGCCACGCCCCCGGCTACGTCTCCTGCCTGGACCACCCGCGCGACCTGATCGTGCTCCAGAAGCACCGGACCGGACTGCCCGAGGACCCGCGCACCTTCATTTTCGAGGACTTCGTGCACGTCGTGGACACGCTCCGGTTCCTGGTGCCCGGCGAGATCGAGCACACCCAGGTACGGGCCAGGGTCGAGAACGGCCTCCTGCACCACGTGGTGCTCACGCTCTCCGGCGACGGCTTCACCGCGCTCGGCCTGATGAACCGTTCCAGCGGCTCCACCGAGGAGGTCCTGGAGGTCTCCGGGCGCGACGCCAAACGCCAGGTCGTCAACCTCGCCGAGATCGTCGACCACCACGGCGACCCCACCGTGCGACGGCGCGGCGACTGGGTGCCGGTCGCCCGGCAGCGCGGCATCGAACAGGCCGCTCTCGGCTTCCTCGACGCCGTACGCGAGGGCCGCCCGCTCAGCGCCCGGGACGCCCTGCTCAGCCACGAACTGTGCGACCACGTCCTGCGCGAGGTCCTTGCCCAGACTTCCTGAAGCCAGGCTTTCCGGGCCGGGGCATCCCTGAGCCGGGGCTTGTCGGACCTGGGCCCCCTGGGCCGGGGCATTTCGGATCCGGACGCCTCTAGGGGTTCTCCGAAGCGTCCTGACCGGGTTCGGGCCTCGCCCGCCAGGCGGCCCCGAACCGCGCCGAGACCGCCGCGCCCGCCGCCACGACCAGCGCCAAGGCCGCCGCGTACACCGGCCACGGCCCCAGCCGGTCGTACGGCGTCCGGGTCCGGGAGAGCGGCAGCGTGTAGACGGCCGTGGTGCTGAGGTCGGTGCCGAGCACCGGGCCGGTGCGCCGCCCGTCGGGGTCGTACGCGGCGCTGATCCCGGTCAGCGTCGCGTGCACCATCGGCCGCCCGGTCTCCGCCGCCCGCAGCGTGCCGAGCGAGGCGTGCTGCGCCGGGGCCCAGGTGTTCTGGAAGGTGGACGTCGCCGACTGCGCGACGATCACCTGCGCGCCCATGTCGGCCAGATGCCGGCTCATGTCCGGAAAGGCCGTCTCGAAACAGATCAGCGGGCCGATCCGCAGGCCGGGCATGCCCGTACCGCCGGGCACCGGGGGCAGGGTCATCACCACCGGCGTGGTGCCGCGCCGGCGGTTCACGGCCGCCGCCTTGCCCACCGAGGTGGCCCAGCCGAACAGCGACCGCAGCGGGATGTACTCGCCGAACGGGACCAGCCGCATCTTGTCGTAGCGCTGCCCCGTCGGCCCGTCCGCGCCGATCAGGACCGCGCTCTTGTAGATGCCGGGCCGGTCGGAACGGTGCGCGTCCACGTTCACCAGGACCGGCGCGCCGACCTCCCGTACGAGCGCGGCGAGCCGGGCCGCGAGGTCCGGCCGGGTCCGCAGGTCCGTACCGACACTGCTCTCGCCCCACACCACGAGGTCGAGGCGCTTCCCGGCCAGCGTCCGGGTCAGCCGCTCGCCCCGGTCGAAGCGCCGCGTGGCACCGCCGGGCCCGTCGAACACGCCCGGCTGGACGACCCCGATCCGGACGCTGCCGGAGGTGTGCGGGGCGGGGAACAGCCAGGGGGCGAGCGCCAGGAGGAGGACGCAGTCGAGGACTCCGGCGGCTCCGGCGAGCGCGGTACGGCGGGCCCGCGGGGACCTGCGGGCCCGTGCGAGCGCGATGACGAGCAGCGCCACGGCCGTGTTCGCCGCCACCACGAGCAGGCTCAGCAGCCAGACCCCGCCGGCCGAGGCCAGCCGCAGCGCGGGCGGAACCTGCCACTGACTCGCCCCCAGCAGCCCCCACGGGCCGCCGAGCGCCTGCCAGGAGCGGACGAGTTCGATCATCAGCCAGCCGGAGGGGACCAGGACGAGCGCGGCGCAGGCCCGCGCCGGGGTCGGCATCCCGCGAAGCGCCGCCCGCACCAGCCGGCCCCACGGCAGCCACAGCAGCCCGAACAGCGCGGCGAGGACGAACAGGAAGACATGCAGGCTCGACAGCAGCCAGTGGTGGACGGCCAGCATGAAGCCGGCACCGCCGCACCAGCCGTCGAATCCGGCCCGGCGCGCGGTCGGCGCCGTGCGGATCAGCAGCAGGAGCGGTACGAGGGACACATACGCCCACCACCACAGGTCGGGGGTGGGGAAGGCGAACACGGGCAGGGCGCCGAGGACGAGCGCGAGCAGGGACCGGCCGGTCCCGGCCCACCGGCCCCCGCGCGCGGGCCTGGCCCGGGACTTCGCCGCGAACGCCGTCCGCATGCCGCGCCTCCAGGAGTCGCCTCCAGTGTGCGCGCGGTCGGTCTCCCGGGCGGGGTGGCGCGCGGAACGGAACCGGCGGCGGGGCAGGTGGAGCACGGCGCGCGGACCGGTTCCGGACCCGAAGGCGCGGAGAGCGAGAGCGAGGGCGAGGGCATGGACGGGAGCAGGAGCAGGGACGGGGACAGGGGCCGAGTGTGCGGTGGGCCGTGCGCCGGGACGCCTCACCCCCGGCGCCACTTCTCCTCGACGACGACCGAGCCCAGCCGCCAGTTCTCGTCCACGCGGAGCGCGGTGAAGGAGTACCGCCCACCCGACATGTACTCCGCGCCGGACGCGAACCGCATCGGATTGAGGTAGTCGGCCCGGACGGTTGCCGCGCCGTCCGGATGGCCCGCCGGGTCCGGCAGGACGATCCGGCGGTTGACGATGAGGTGCTGGCGTACGGGGAACAGCCGCATCGACTCCGCGAGCCAGTCGGCGACCTCGTCCACCGGACCCTCGATCCCGCCCGAGGAGCGGTAGTCGGCCCGCCCGCCCGGTACGAACAGGGCCCGGTACGCGGCCCAGTCGGCGTCGTCCACGGCCATCGCGTAGCCGGTGACCAGGTCGTCGACGGCGAGCCGGGCCATTACGGCGGCGAGATCCACGCGCTGCGTCATCGGTTCAGTGTCGGCCCGCGGGCCCCGTGGGGCCAAGGGGCGTGCGGGGACGGGATCGGACCCCCGACTATGTCAGCCCGTTCGTCCTGGCGATCGTGCCGACGTTCATCACCTTCGCGGCTGGGTGGCAGGCCAAGCACACCCCTCGCGGCAACGCGGACACCGAGGGCTGAGATGGACACCGGCGTCCCGGCCCTGGACATGGTGCTCGTCTGGGGCCGGTGCTGCCTCTGCCATCGCGGCCGTCCTCGCAGGCGCCTGGAAGGGCCTTCGGGCGGTCTTCCGCCTGCATCGACGGGTGGACGAGTTCATGGACGACTGGGTGGGCGAAGAGGGGCGCCCGGGAGTACCCGAAAGGCCCGGAGGCATGGCGCGTGTCAGCGGAATCGAAGAGCGGCTGAGCCGGGTCGAGCATGAGCTGTACCCGAACTCTGGCGAGAGCCTCCGGGATGCGGTGGACCTTGCGAACGAGCGGCTCTCTCGCCTGTGCGACGAGGCCCCACCGGCCCACTCCGACGGGACCGAGCCCCGCCGCCTGCCGCGGCCCTGTAACGGACCGCCCGTCCCACGGCTCCGGGGGCGGGCGCCCCGCGTACGCCGCCCTCGCCCGCTGTCGGCCCTGAGCGTTAGCGTCCGCTCTGTCCGTGCTGCTACTCGGGCCCTGTGCGCCTCGTCCGGCGGTGGAACCCGGGCGGGGCGCACTGTCCGGACACCCGGCCCGATCGGTACGGACATCGTGTCCAGGGCCTGTCCGTACTGATCGCGCTCGCTGCGGTGACCTGCGCGGACACCTGTCCGGACAACGTGTCCGACTACGTCGTGACCGGTTCCGCAGGGCGCCAGTCCGGGTTGTCGGCGGTCCGGGTGATTTGCCAGGTCTCCTCGCCTCGGTGGCACGTGAAGAGGAGGCGCAGCGGGTGCCCGGCGTACTCCTGCTGCCAGGACTCGTAGGACTTGCCCTCCATCCACCAGCCCGGCATCGTCCGGTTCAGCGCGAGGGGTCGGCCGCGGCCCACCCTGAGGTCGGTGAAGGTCAGCTCTCGGCCGTGCTCGTTGGCGCCGTCGATCCCGGGCCGGAGGCGGAACGGGCCCCAGACGTGGGCCGCGATCTCCTCCGGGGTCGGCCCGTTCGGGTTGGAGTACACGAGCCGCTGCTGGGTCGGGGTGTGGTCGTAGTCGTCGTCCCCGATCCGGATGGTCACGGAGTCCAGGTGGCCGAGAGGGTCCGGGCCGGCGAGGTGCACGAGCAGTCGGGCCGCTCGGTCGCCCTCCCCGGTGAGGGCGAACTCGAACTTCGGGGTGAGCTCGGCGAGCCACCGCTCCCGCTCGATCCGGGCCACGATCTCGGCCGTCCGCCGGGCGTCCTCGGCCGTGTCGCTCGCACGTCCCGTTGCCTCCCATGCGGCAGCGGCGGCCACGACGCTGAGGAAGGCCGCGATGAGCCCGGCGCGGTCCTTCCCGAGCTGGTCCAGGAGGTTGAGCACCACCAGGCCGATGACCGTGGCGAGGAGCGCCAGGACGAGCAGCAGGCGACGGCGCCGACGGAGCCGATCTATGTCTGTCATGGGGGGAGAGTAAGGCGCGGGCGGAGGCCATCGGCGTGCTCCAGCAGACGTGAGGACGACGAGGCTTCCCACGGGGCCTCCGGCCGGCTCAAGCTGACTGACAGGTGAGGGCAGCGCTCCGTAGGATCGCGAGGCCCCGTGCGCGTGGGCGTATTCTCCGCGAGCTGTTCACGAAAGATGCACCGAAACCCGCCGTGTACGGACCGCCGTTACAGTCGGCTCGACGGTCTAGTGGCCCTACGGCCTGGTGGCTACGCTCCTGATCATGACTGATCACGTGCAGGTATCGACCGCCACGCCCACGAAGGACGACGCCGTGGCCCTGGCCGGTTCTGCGGTCAAGGCCCGGCTCGCCGCCGGTGCCCAGGTCATCGGCCCCGTCACCAGCGTGTTCTGGCATCTCGGGGAGTACGGCACCGGCCAGGAGTACAAAGTTCTCCTCACGACCACGACGGAGCGATACCCGGAGCTGGAGGCGCACCTCCTGGCGGAGCACCCGTGGGACAACCCCGAGGTGATCGCCACGCCCATCACGGCCGGCTCCGCGCGCGCCCTGGAGTGGATCCGAGACTCTGTGAGCCCGCAGGAGGGCTAGGACCCCCCGCGTTCGAGGACCGCCCGTACCTCGGGGAGCTGCCGGTGAGGGCGCAGGCTCTCCAGGACGGGCGCGATGCGCTGCATGGGGCGGATGGACGCGACGCCCGTAGCGAGGTCCAGGGCGCGGTTCGTCGTGGCGGCGGCCTCCTCTACCTCCCCGGCGGCGAGGTAGGCCTCCGCGAGCCAGGAGAAATAGAGCGACTTGTCCCGGGCGTACTCGTCCGGGTACCGGCCGAGGGCGTCCGTGAGCGCGGGGACGGCGCGGAGCGGGCGGGAGAGCTCCGTCCAGCAGCGCCCCGTCATGATGCCGAGCTCGGTCCGGTCCACCCACACCGACCAGTCCGGTTGAGGTTCCCCGTCCTGGGCGGTCTCCAGGGCCTCCCGGGCCGAGTTGAGCGCGGCCTCTGTCCCGGCCGCCTGGCCGTCCACAGCGCACGCCCACGCGAGCCGCTCGAAGAGCAGGGCCCGGACGGAGGCCGGCGTCCTGGCCGTGATGGTGGTGCATGAGTCCCGGGCGAAGGTCACCGCCGTCCGCCGGTCGTGCGCGAGGGCGCCGTACGCCAGGAAGGCCAGGCTGTTCCCGTAGAGGTCGGCGTCCCCTGCCTCCTGGGCGTACGCGCGGCTCTCCTCGTAGAGGGAGGCCGCCTCCTTCCCTCGCCCGCCGTCGAACGCTGCCCAACCCGCCTGCTGGGCCTGCTCGGCCAGGAGCGCGGTGAGCCGACGGCGTGCGTCCTCCCCGGCGAAGGAACCGCGCTGTAGGACGGCCTTCGTGCGCTGGACCTCCGCGAGGTACACGCGGTAGGTGTCGCCGCCGCCGAGGATGTCATCCAGGCGCCGGAGCCGGGCGGTGCGCTCCCGGAGGCGGTCCACGTAGGAGGTGGTGATGCGGGCCGGCGGGGCGGCATGGTGGAGGGCGGGGAGCGCGGCGGCCAGCCCGGAGGCGGTGGCCACTTGGAGCACAGTACGGCGGGGCCAGCCCTGCGAAGCAGGAGCGGCGTCCGCCTCCCACGGTCGGGGAGCGAGACCGATCATGTGCCCGGGCACCCGTAAGGCGTCCACGATCTGAACGATCTTCCCGAAGCTGCTGATCCGACCCTGGCCGCGCGCCAGCGTGCCCACGCGCTCCGGCTTGATATCGCACTCGGTGGCGATCCGGGAGTAGCTGATCCTGGCCCGTTCGCGCGCCAGGCGGAACACGGTGCCGAAATCGTGGTTGGTCAACGCGTGCTGCATGGCCGCGTCGTCCAGGAGGTCACGAGGGAGCGCGGTCGGAGGCTGATAGCTCATCGGTCTCTTCCTGCCCGGTAAGGCTGCACGCCTGCTCTCTATGGCGTCTGTACCCATCATGGGGATACCCGGCACGAGGACGCGCGGCATTCGCAAGAACTCCACCCTTTACGTCGAGAGCCCCGGAGGCGTGGTGTGCACTCCGGGGCGTGGACGACTGTTGAGGAGTCGCCATGCACGAGCGTATCCAACTGCCCTTGAGAGGCAGGGAAGTTCTTCCCGAGGCGCTTCCCTCACCGGTGATGGCGGGCCCCGGGGTGCTGGTGCACTTGCGCCGGGACCGCGAGGTGGCCGCCGCATCGTGGCTGATCCTGGCGGCGCCCAACGCCGAGAAGGCCCGCCACGAGTGGGAGGACTACGGGGTGGCCCTGCTGCGGTGCGGGAGTCTGCTCTCCGCCGTGCGCATCCCGGCGGACCTCGTGTACGCGGCGGCCGGCACCGAGGAGTTGGAGCAGGTCCGTGCCTTCCTCGCCGATGTCCTGGACGGCGGGCCGATCTTCCACGACACCGGAGGCCGACAGTTCTACGCCCTCACCCCGGCGAGCGCCCCGAGCACCTGGCACCTGACCGTCGCGGAGTGCCTGGGCTCGAACACCTTCCTGGGCGTGCCGGCCACGGACAGGACGGAGCCCGACTGCCGCTATCCGGCGTACTGGGTCCTCCCCATGGACGGCCCGGGCACGCTGTGCGCGCCGGACGACGTTGCGGGCCTGGTCCTCGCCGGCCACCAGGCGGCCACGAAGAACGCGGAGGCGGACCGGTGACTGTCCTCTCCGCGCGCTTCGCCCCACCCGGGCCGGAGTTCATGCACCGCGTCTCCGCCGCGGCGTGGGTGGAGCCCGGGGTCCTCGGCCCCGAGTACCACGTGTTGCTCACCCCCGCCCGGCCGCGGTCGGCCGAGAACATGGAGCACTACCGGCCTGGGCTCCTCGGCATCGCCAGCGGCCTCGGTCTGGGGCGGCCGGATGAGCCGTACCGGCTCGGTCTCGGCCTCCTCCTGGTCCGGGGCATCGCGTCCCTCGACTACGGGCACCGCTCCTCCACGCTGAACGTCCCGTACCCGGAGACCTGGTACCCACTGGCGCAGCGGTGGGGCCGCGTCCACGTGGCCGTGGGCCTGGCCCGGCGCGAGCTCGGCGGCGGCCTGGGCGCGGACCACGAGTTTCTTTCCGTCTACCGAGGCCGGCGAGCACGATGACCGCACGGCTGCCCTACCTCCCGCGCGAGGGCAAGAGGTTCGACGAGCTGACCGTGGGCTCCCCATGGTGCGCGGTTGCCGTGCCCATGACCTGGGGTCCCCGCGTGCTGACGACGCTGGGCGACCTCGGCGGCCCCGTCTTCGAGGACCCCGGCCGCCTGCACCTGGTGTGGCCGCTTCCCGAGGGCGCGGCAGCCGACTGGCCGGACCTCACCGCGATCCGGGTCGTCCGGTACGGGCCCGGAGACGAACTCATCGTTCCCGCGCGGCATCGGACCCTGTCCGGGATGTGCTGGCTCTGGCCTCCGGAGGAGGACCGCCCGTACGTCGATGTCACCACGCTACGGCGCGCGATCGAAACACTCATCGGTCCGCTGGAAGAAGCCGCGGCGAAGGGCGAGGTGGAGGTGTGCCACTTCTGCGGAGCGGTGACGGCCGCGGTTGTCCTCGTGGCGTGGGGAAAGCAAGAGAGCGGGCCCGGCTGGAGCTGGTACGCCTGCCAGCCCTGCGCCGCCGGCCGCGGTCTGAAGGACGTGACGAGGTCGTGAGCGGTGAGGAGCGCCGGACGGCGTACCCGCCCGACCCCGTCCGGGAGACCGCGAAGGCCGGGCAACGCCGCCATGTCGTGGCTTACCTCGTGGTCCTGGTCGGCCTCGTCTGCCTCCTCACCTAGGGGATTTCGCGGTGAGGCTCCCGGACCGGCCGGAGACCGGGAAGCAGGTGTGGATCGTCGGCCAGTGCTGGAGGTGTGACCGCACCGGCCTTCCGGTCATGTGGCTCGGTCCGGTCCGTAGCGAGGACCACGGCGGCTCCGGGCCGTTCTACGCGTGCGAGCGGTGTATCCGGCGCCTGGAGGAACTGGCGGCCGCATACAGCGCTTGACCCACAGACTTCCGCCCCCGGCCGGGGACTTCTCCCCGCGCGCCCGGTACCGGCTCACGCCGGGCGCACCCGAGGGCGGCACCGCTCCTGCTGTGACGGGAGGACGGCCAACCCCCCCCGGCCCGGAACGGGCCGGCCCCATCCACCATGAGGGAGACCGCTGTGAGCGCGCGCCCCATCCTGAGCGGCGAACAGGCCGCCTCGTGCTACTTCCGCACGACCGTGGACCACCCCAACCGTAAGGCCCTCGTCCAGATTTGCGAGCCGTGCAACGCGCTGTGCGTCCACTGCTTCGTGACGGCGACGAAGCGCGGCAACTACATGCCGCTGGAGAAGGTCCGGGAGCAGCTGATTCCCCAGCTCGCGGAGGCCCGCGTCACGCGGGTGACCATCACCGGCGGCGAGCCGTTCATGCACCCGGACCTCCTGGAGATCATCGCCGCGTTCCGCGAGGCCGGCATGTCCGTAGGCGTGTGCACCAACGGCACCATGTGCTCCGACGAGACGGTGGCCGCCCTGGCGGAGCTTGACGTCCACATGAACGTCAGCCTCGACGGCTTCGCACCGGAGTCCCACGACACGTTCCGCAAGCTCGAAGGATGCTTCGCCGAGACCGTGGACACCATCAAGCGCTTCGCCCGCGCCGGCATCCTCCAGGGCCTCCTGTGCACCCCCAACAACCTGGCGCAGGACCAGGAGTACCGGGACCTGGTGCGCTTCGCGCGGGACCAGGGCGCGAAGTACGTGCTGATGAACCCGCTCGGGAACATGGGGCGCGGCCAGTCGAGGAAGGCACAGGGGAAGCTACGTACCCCGGATGAGCAGATGCGGGAGATCGCCGCCCTCGCCGAGCCCTTCGGGGAGGACGTGGAGCTGGTGAACATCCGGTTCCCCAACGGGGATCGGCCGCTGGCCGGCTGCGAGGCCGGGACCATCGTCTACGTTTTCACGGACGGAGGTGTCGCGATCTGCCCCTACTTGGTTTTCGCGGCCCGGACGAAGGTCTCCCAGCACCCGGACACGGACTTCCTCGTGGGTAACGTCTGGACGGACGACGACATCGCGGCCCGTCTGGACGCGTACGGCAAGTTCTCCGACCGCTGGGACCTCGGAGGCAACTCGACGTGCCGGTCCTGCTCCCTGTCGCCGTCGTGCGGGAAGGGCTGCCCGGCCGCCGTGGTGGCCGCCGGCGAGCGGATCGGCGCCGTGGACACCGAGCAGTGCCCGGTGGTGCCCCGCCAGACGCGTGTTCTGCCCGTGGTCGGTGTCTCGTGATCGCCCGCCGCGGCCTCCTGATCGCGATCGAGGGCCCGGGCGGTGCCGGGAAGTCGACCGTCACGGCCCTCGTCGCCCGCCTCCTGGACACGCAGGGCGTGCCCGCGCTGGCAACCCGGGAGCCCACGGACAGCCCCCTGGGTAACTTGGCGAGGCACGGTACGGACGAGTACCAGGGTGAGGCGATGGCGTGCCTCATCGCCGCCGACCGCTTCAAGCACGGAGAGACGATCCGGCCGCTCTTGGAACGCGGGGATGTCGTGGTCTGCGACCGGTACATCGCCAGCAGCCTCGCGCTCCAGTCCATGGACGGCGTCGACCGCGAGTTCGTGTGGCTCCTCAACGAGAGGGTTCTCCAGCCGGACTTGACTGTGGTGGTGAGCGGGGACCCGGACGTGATCGAGGACCGGCTCAAGGCGCGGGGCGCGCACTCCCGCTACGAGCGAGCAGAGGGCTCCAGCCGTGTGGAGTGCGCCTACTTCGCGGAGGCCACTACATTCCTCCGCAGGAAGGGGCACCGCGTCCTGGACGTGGACGCCACCCGTCTGCCGGCCGACGAGGTCGCCCGCGTCATCGTCGCCGCGATCACACGACTCCGGAAGGACCAGTCCGACGATGCTGGACGTGCTGACGTTCAACCTCAACAACCCGTCCCGGGAGCGCGCGGAGAGGCAGCTCCGGTACCTGGCACAGCGGCCGGAGGCCGTGCTCGTACTGACGGAGACGGCGCGCAGCGCGGGGTGTGAGTACCTGGCCGAGCAGTTCGAGCGGGCCGGGTACGCGGTGACCTTCCCCCGGCCGGCGCACGGCACCCGGGAGCGGGGCGTGATGATCGTGTCCCGCCTCGCCACACGCCTGCCCCCGCTGCCGGTGGACTACCTCCCGCACCGGGTGGCCGCCGTGACCGTCGAGACGAGCGCGGGGCCGCTGGAGATCATTGGGGTGTACGTGCCGTCCCGGGACGCCACGGAGGCGAAGATCACCAGGAAGCGGACGTTCCTGGAGGGTCTGGCCGCCGCGCTCCCCACCGGGGAGACCGGCCGCCGCCTGGTCCTCGGGGACTTCAACATCCTGGAGCCGAACCACATCCCCCGGTACTCGACGTTCCGGCCGTGGGAGTACGAGTTCTACGCCGGGCTCGGCCGGGCCGGGTACCGGGACGCCTTCCGCCTCCTGGCCCCGGACGCCCTGGAGTATTCGTGGGTGGGCCGGACCGGCGACGGTTACCGCTACGACCACGCGCACGTGTCCATGGGTCTCGCGGCGAGCGTGGAGGGGTGCCGGTACGTGCACGAGCCGCGCACCGGCGAGGACCGGCTGACCGACCACTCCGCCCTCACGGTCTCCCTGGCGGTCACCGCCAGGGAGCCGTTGGACGTGACGGACCCGGCCGCTGCGGCGATCGCGCCGGCACTGTTCTAAGGAGCGACGTGGGCCGTCCGTTGGCTGTACTCCGGCCGCCCGCCGAGGCGGACGACCAGGAGGCCGCGTACTACCGGGAGCGACTGGAAGACCCGAGGCTCATGACGGTGAGTCTGGCCGTGAGGGTGAGCGGGTTCGCGTACCTCGCGGTCCCGGTCGGCGGTCGGCGCCTCGGTGGGTTCCTGCCGATGCCGGAGCTGGTAACCGGGTGGGCGGTGAGGTCGCTGCTCCTCGGCCAGTCCGGCTTCCCCCACGTGCGGCTCTCCTGGTCGCCCTACCTGGACTCCTGCCATGTGGTGGCGTGGGGAGAGCGCCCGCCCGATGACCTGGACGACGAGGGCTACGGACGGTTCTACGGCTACAGCCGCGCCGCCATTGACCGATTCGTGGCGCGGCAGGGCCGCGCCGCCTGTTCCTGATCCTGTACGAACCGAGAGAGGACGGCATGAAGGTAGACATCTGGAACCACGTGACGCGGCTGCGGCAGTGGCTCGACGCGGACGCGGCCCCGGCGTCGGCGGAGGACACACGGCTCCTGCGCGTACTCAAGATCTCCGAGGAGCTGGGTGAGGTCGCGGAAGCCGTTCACGGGGCGCTCGGCGCGAACCCGAGGAAGGGGTCTTCCCACTCCTGGTCGGACGTGGTGAAGGAGTTGGCGGATGTCATCGTGACGGCTGCGGTCGCCCTGGACACGGTGAGCGGGGACGCGGAGGCGGCGGTGGCGCAGCAGCTCCGGGACCGTAAGACGGAGGAGCCGGCGGCGGCAGGGGACGTCCGGCTCCTGCGCGTACTCAAGATCTCCGAGGACATGGGGCAGCTCGCCACCGCCGTGTACGGCGCGCTCGGCACGGGCCCGCGCGGCAGCGAGACCGAGGTGACGCACACGTGGGAAGACGTGGAGGCGCACCTCGGCGGGCTCATCCTCACCGCCGTGGAAGCGCTGGACGACCTCACCGGCGACGCGTGGGCGACGGTGGCGGTGAGGCTGCGGTTCCTCGTTGAGAGGGTCGCGGCTTAGCCGGCCATGCCATCCAGCGGGAGGTGGTAGGCGCAGAGGCGATCTCTGGGCGCAGGCATGGAGATCGTCGGCGCAGGATCTCGCCCGCGAACGTGCCGCTCGATGTGGACCAGGCCGAGGGCGGCGACCTGATGTGGGTCGTCGACCAGCGCGTCACCTGTCTTGGCCCCGTCCCACTCCCGCGCAAGGTTTACCTGACGACCCGCCCGGCGTGACGATGCTGAGGTGAGCGTCCTGGAGCCACGATGCCCCGGCACCGGAGGAGGGGTGCCGGGGCATCGTCGTGCCTGCTGCTGGATTACTGATTCGGACGCCGCCAAACGGCAGGAGGGCGGCCCCGCGCAGCTGATGCTGCTCTCCTTATTGATCTTCGACTTTGCGGTCGCACACCGTCTAACTGCCACCCCCGGCCCTCGGAGTGGGAGATGACTGGGAGACGAGTGGGAGACGACCATGGCGCCTGGATGCGTGAAAACGTAAGAAGGCGCTAGATCATGCCAGGAATGGCTGCCTGGTCAGCCGGCCGACTCGCCCGCGTGCGGGCTGAGCACTCCCATGCCCACCAGGATCAGCAGCAGGACGCCCAGCACGATCCGGTAGATCACGAACGGCATGAAGGACTTCGTGGTGATGAACTTCATGAACCACGCGATGACCGCGTAGCCGACCACGAAGGCGATGACCGTGGCGAACAGCGTGGGGCCCCACGACACATGGCCGCTCTCGGCCGCGTCCTTCAGTTCGAACACGCCGGAGGCGAGCACCGCGGGGATGGCGAGGAGGAAGGAGTAACGGGCGGCGGCCTCGCGGGTGTACCCCATGAACAGGCCGCCGGAGATGGTCGCGCCGGACCGGGAGACACCGGGGATCAGCGCCATGGCCTGGCAGAAGCCGTAGATCAGGCCGTCGCGGACGCCCAGGTCCTTCAGGGTCTTGCGCTCGCGCGCGGCGCGGTGCCGGCCGCCGGCCTCCTGGCGGGCCGCGAGCCGGTCGGCGATACCCAGCACGATGCCCATGACGATGAGGGTCGTGGCGGTGATCCGCAGATCACGGAAGGGGCCCTCGATCTGGTCCTTCAGCGTCACGCCGAGCACACCGATCGGAATGGAGCCCACGATGACCAGCCAGCCCATCTTGGCGTCGTGGTCGCCGCGCATCGACCGGTCGAACAGCGACCGGAACCAGGCGGAGACGATCCGCGCGATGTCCTTGCGGAAGTAGAGCAGGACGGCGGCCTCGGTGCCGATCTGGGTGATCGCGGTGAACGCGGCGCCGGGGTCCTCCCAGCCGGAGAACGCGGCGGTGAGCCGCAGGTGCGCGCTCGAGGAGATCGGGAGGAACTCCGTCAGCCCCTGGACGAGTCCGAGGATGAATGATTCGAACCAACTCATGGGGGCAGGGCCGTCCCGGATATGCGTGTGTGGCGGGCGATGGGAGCGCAGCGTACCGCTGGAAGGTGACGGGGGCGTGGACACGAGGTGGCCGCATGGGGCGGCGCCGGGCGGGGCCCGGGGTGACCGGTGCTCAGGCGGGCACGCTCTCGCGTGCGTCGGCGGTGTTCGCCACCTCGGGGTCCGCGTTTCCGGCGGGCTCCCCGGCCGCGCCCCGCAGATGGTGCCGCTTGCGCCAGCCCACCACCGCGGCGCCCGCCCCCGACAGGACGATGAACCCGGCCGAGGCCAGGAACGCGGGGGAGGTGGGCGAGGTGGCCTCGCTGCCCGCGACCGCGTAGGCGGCGGTGTTCGGGACCGAGCCGAGACCGGTCGCCAGCAGGAAGTGCGTGTAGCGCATCCGGGACACCGAGGCCGCGTAGTTGGCCACCGCGAACGGCATCCCCGGGAACAGCCGGATCGCCAGCATCGAGCGGAAGCCGTGCCGGCTCAGCTGCCCGTCCGCCGCCTTCAGCCAGCGGCCCCGGACGTATGGGCGCAGCGCCTCCTGACCGAGCGCGCGGCCCAGGGCGAAGGACAGACCCGCGCCGAGGACCGTGCCGGCCAGCGCCCCCGAGAAGCCGGCCAGACCGCCGAAGAGCGCCCCCGCCGCCAGGTTGAGGATCGGCCGGGGGACGAGCGCCGCCGTGCACACCCCGTACGCCAGACCGAACACGACGACGGCACCGGCCCCGCTCAGTTGCGGCGGCCAGCCCGAGGCGAGCAGCCGCTGCGGCTCGAAGAGCAGCACCGACAGTCCCGCGGACAGCAGAATCACGGCCAGAAACACCAGCCGGGCCTTGGGCGACAGAAGCACGCGGGGAGCGTAACCGACACCCGGGCGTGATCGCCGCATCCGTGCGTGCTCTCGCCATCGCGAGGAGGGGAGGAGGGTGGGTACGGAGGCCGCGTGCGGTGGCCGCGTACGGAAGTCGAGGGCGGAGACGGCCGGGTGCGGTTCCGTGCGGAGGCCGGGTACGGAGGTCGGGTACGGCGGTCGCGTACGACGGTCCCTTACGGGCGGCCCGCCCTACAGTGACCCCATGACGCCCGCCGTCCCCGACAGCACCTCCCCGGACGCCCCCAACACCCCCGAATCTCCCGGCAGCGCCCTCGCCGACACCGTGCTCGCCCGGCTCACCGAGGTCTACCCGGCCGCGGGCGATCCCGTCCGGGCGGGGGAGATGGCCGCGTACATGAAGGACGTGGCCCCCTTCCTCGGTCTGCGCAGCCCGGAACGACGGGCCCTGTCCCGTACCGTCCTGGCCGGTCTGCCCGCCCCCGCCGAGGCCGACTGCACGGCCGTCGCGCTGCGCTGCTTCGCCCTGCCCGAGCGCGAGTACCACTACTTCGCCGTCGACTATCTGCGCCGTCACGCCGGGCGCTGCTCCTCGGCCTTCCTCCCGGTCGCCCGCACCCTGATCACCACCGTCCCCTGGTGGGACACCGTCGACCTGCTCGCCGCGCATGTCGTCGGCGCCCTCGTCGCCGCCGATCCCGCCCTCGCCGCCCGCATGGACGAGTGGATCGCCGACGACGACCGCTGGATCGTCCGCACCGCTCTGCTCCACCAGCTCCGTTTCAAGGACGCCACCGACACCGGCCGGCTCTTCTCCTACTGTCTGCTCCGCTCCGGCGACCCCGACTTCTTCATCCGCAAGGCGATCGGCTGGAGCCTGCGGGAGTACGCCAAGACCGACCCGGACGCCGTCCGCGCCTTCGTCGCGGAGCAGTCCTCCCGACTGTCTCCGCTCTCGGTGCGCGAGGCCATGAAGAACCTTTGAAAGCAAGCGAGTTGGCGTGGAGTGTCGTATTCCCGCCCCCGGCCGGTGCGGGGCCCGGCCGGTCCGGCACACTCGGTTCATGGACAAGACGACGGGGCGTACGGCACTGGTACTCGGCGCGGGCGGAATGTCCGGCGCGGGGTGGGAGATCGGGATCCTGTGGGGGCTCGCCGAGGCGGGAGCCGACCTCACGACCGCCGATCTGATCGTCGGCAGTTCGGCGGGCGCCGTCGTGGGGGCCCAGGTGGCCTCCGGGAAGTATCCGCTCGACGAACTCTACGAGAGCCAGCTCACCGTACCCACCGGAGAACTGCCCGGCCGGCTCGGTGCCGGGGCGATCGTCACGTACACGCTGGCCGTGCTGCGTTCGCGTACTCCCGAGGAGTACGGGCGGCGGCTCGGCCGGCTCGCCTCGGCCACCGGGACCGTTCCGCCCGCCGCCCGCCGCGAGGTGATCGCCGGCCGGATCGGCCGGGACCTCGACTGGCCGGACCGGCGGCTGCTCGTCACCGCCGTCGACGCCGAGAGCGGCGAACTCGCCGCCTTCGACGGCCGCGGGTCCGGTCATGGTCACGGGCCTGGCTCCGGCCGCGACTCCGGCCCCGGCTCCGGCTCCGGCTCCGCGCCGTTCGCGGACGTTCCGCTTCTCGACGCCGTCACCGCGAGCTGTGCCATCCCCGGCGTCTGGCCGGTCGTCGAGCTCGCCGGGCGCCGGTGGATCGACGGCGGGGTCCACTCCACCGCCAACGCCCAGCTCGCCGCGGGCTACGAACGGGTCGTGATCATCGCGCCCAGCGCGGCCGGCAACAAGGCGATCGTGTCCCCGGCCCGCCAGGGCGCCGAACTCGCCGCCGCGGGGGCCCGGGTCGAGGTCGTCACCCCGGACGCCGAGTCGAAGCGGGCCCTGGGCCGGGGCGCGATCGACCCGGCCCGCCGGGTCCCGGCGGCCCGCGCCGGACGCGCCCAGGCCGCCGCCCACGCGAAGGCGGTCGCGGCGGTGTGGGCGGGCTGAGGCCGGGCGGGGCCGGGCCGCGCGAAGGTGTCGTGGCCGGGACTGTGCCGCCCCTGCCGGAGTCCGGCGCCGGCGAGGGTGACACCACCAGCGGGACCGGTGACGGGACCGGTGACGGGACCGGAACCTCGGCCCAGGCGGCACCGAGGCCGGGGGCGAGCAGCCCGCCGGGCCGGTACCGCCGACGGAAGCGGGTCGCGGCCCCGGCACAATGAACGCGTGAACGAGCAGATTCCCGTCATCCGTGACGTCGACTGGGGCACCGCCCGGCTCATGCCCGACGTGGACACCGAGCGGGGCTGGCTGCTCACGGTCGACGGCGCGCCCCAGTCCTACGTCGACCTCGACGACCCGTCCCACCTGGAGTTCGAGTACGCGCAGCGGCTCGCCCATGTCGCGGACCACGCCGCCGCACCGGGCGTCCCGCTCGACGTCGTCCACCTGGGCGGCGGGGCGCTCACCCTGCCCCGGTACCTCGCGGCCACCCGGCCCGGCTCCCGGCAGCAGGTGGCCGAGGCCGACCGGGGACTGCTCGCGCTCGTCGCCGAGTGTCTGCCGCTGCCCGCCGGATCCGGGATCGAGGTCCACGCAGCCGACGCCCGCCAGTGGCTGGAGGCCGCGCCCGACGCTTCGGCCGACCTGCTGATCGCCGATGTCTTCGGCGGCTCCCGGGTTCCGGCGCACCTCACCTCGCTGGAGTACGCGGAGCAGGCCCGGCGGGTGCTCCGGCCGGGCGGCACCTACGCGGCGAACCTCGCGGACGGCGCCCCGTTCGCCTTCCTCCGCGCGCAGCTCGCCACCTTCGCGGCCGTCTTCCCCGAACTGGCGCTGATCGCCGAACCGGCGGTGCTGCGCGGGCGGCGCTTCGGCAACGTCGTGCTCGTCGCCTCCGACCGGCCGGTCGACATCGCGGGCCTGGCCCGCCGTACCGCCGCCGATCCCTTCCCCGCGCGAGTGGAATGGGGCGAGCCGCTGGCCCGCTTCACCGGCGCCGCCCGGCCGGTCCGGGATACGGAGGCGGTGCCGTCGCCCGTACCGCCGGACGGTTCCTTCGGCATCGGCTGACCGCGCGCCGCCACGGGACTTCGCGCGGGTACGGGGGCCGTTCCCGGCCCCGTACCCCGCCTCGTCCCCGTACCCGGACCCGGACCCGGCCGGTCCCAGGCGCTCGGCCCCCCGGCGCTCAACGCTCGGCGCTCGGCGGTCACGACCGCTGGGCCGGCGTCTCCTCGCCTCGCGTCTCCTCGCTCCGGACCGCCTCGCCGTCCGAGCCCGTCACCGTCTTCGTCGTCGCGGGACGGCGCGTCAGGTTCCGTACGTCCGGCACGAGCAGCACCAGCGCCGTGACCACGATGATGATCGTCACGGAGCCCCACAGCGCGGTGCTCCGGCCGAACACCTGCTCGGCGGGGCCGGCCAGCGCCGTGGACAGCGGCAGCATCGCCGTCGAACCGAACCAGTCGTAGGCGGAGACCCGGGACAGCTTCTCCTCGGGGATCTCCTGGTGCATCGCCGTCATCCAGGAGACGCCGAACACCTCGATCGCGACCCCGCTGACGAACATCGCGACGGACAGTCCGAGCACGTCGAGCGGCACCGCGAGCGCCGCCGAGGGCAGCGCGATCGGGAAGACGCACAGGGTGCCCACGAACAGCATCCGGCGCGGCTTCCACCGGGCCATCAGGAACGCGCCGCACAGGGTGCCGACCCCGAACGCGGCGAGCGCGAGGCCCCAGGGCCGGGCGCCGCCCAGGTGGTCGCGGGCGACCAGCGGCCCGTACACCGACTCGGCCGCGCCGATCAGCGCGACCACCACCGAGAACTGGGCGACGATCGCCCACAGCCAGGGGCGGCCGACGAACTCGTCCCAGCCCTCGCGCAGATCGGCGAGCAGCCCGCCGCCCGGCGCGCGGGCGGGGATGTGCCGGACGTCGAGGAAGGCGCGCAGTCCGCCCGCCACCGCGAACGCCGCCGCGTCGATGGCCAGCACCCAGCCCGGCCCGAAGGCCGCGATCAGCGCGCCGCCGAGCGCCGCCCCGCCGATTCCGGCGCCGTGCATGGCCATCCGGAAGAGCGCGAAGGCGCGGCTGACCTGCTCGCCGCTGACGCTGGACATCAGCATGCCCTCGGCGGCCGGGCTGAAGAACGCCTGCCCGGTGCCGCACAGCGCGGTCAGCAGCATCATGTGCCACAGCCGGGCCTCGTCGGTGAGCACGAGTACGGCGAAGACGGCCTGCGAGACGAAGTTGAGCGCGTTGGCGGCGACCATCACCCGGTGCCGGGGCACCCGGTCGGCGATCGCGCCGCCGACGAGGAGGAAGAGCACCAGGGGCAGGGTGCGGGCCATCGCCACCAGGCCCACGTCACCGCCGTCACCGCCGGACTGGATGACGGCGAACGCCGCCGCGATCAGGGCGCCGTGGGTGCCGAGGTTGGTGACGATCGCGGCGGCGGTCAGCAGCAGATAGTTCCGGCCGGCCCAGTCGGGTCTGCGGGAACGGATCACGACTGCGGGGCGCTCGGAGCCAGTCGCACGGTGGAGAGGATCTTCTTGATCGTGGCGTCGGGCAGCTCCTCGTTCACGCCCTTGGCGGCGTAGATCACGAAGGAGGAGTAGTCGCCGTTGGCGTTCTTGAAGGAGAAGGCGAGGGACTTGCCGTCCGACTCGCACTTGTTGCGCTTCTTGATGCCGGGGGCGACGGCGGTGGCCATGCTGCCCTGGAGGCCGGACGCGGTGGTGTACGGCTCGGCCTTGGTGATCTTGATGGTGCCCTTGGGCATGTGCTGGGCGTAGCCGGCCCAGACCCAGTTGCCGGCCTCGTTGTACGCGGCCTCGTCGGTGTTCTTGGCGCCCTGGCCGCCCTTGGTGCCGGCGGTGCTGAGGCCCCAGGTCTCCTCGGTGCCGTCCTTGTTGGTGTCGTACGTGCACCAGTTGCTCTTGAGGTGCGCGGGCGAGGACATGGTGACGACGGGGGAGCCGTCGCCCTTCTCCTCGTCCTCGAAGTACGTGGACATCCCCGGCTTGGAGACCTCCCACTCCGGCGGGACGTCGAACAGTGTGCCGCGCTTGGGGTTGTAGACGACCTTCCAACCGGGGATCGTCGGCTGGACGGACGCCCCGGAACGGGGGTTGTCCAGCGACGGGGACGCCGGGGAGGAGGGCTGCGCGGAGGCGGTCGCCGGTGCCTTGGGGTCGTCGGCCTGGTTCTTCTTGTCGTCGTCCTTGCCGAGGACCAGGTAGCCGGCCACGCCCGCCGCGGCGAGCACCGCCACGGCGGCGACGATCGCCACCACGGTGGTCTGCTTCTTCTTGCCGTCGCCGCCATTGCCGCCGTTGCCGTCGCCGCCGCCGAACTGGGCCGGGGCGGGCACCGCGTACTGGCCGGCCGGCATGGTCGGCTGCTGGTACGGGTTCTGCTGGTCGTAACCACCGGGCTGCCCGTAACCGCCGGGCTGGCCGTAGCCGGGCTGCGGTCCCGGCTGCTGGTACGGGTTCGGCTGGCCGTAACCGCCCGGCTGGCCCGGCTGCTGGTACGGGCCCGGCTGCTGGCCCGGCTGCTGGTTCGGCGCACCGTAGCCGGGCTGCGGTCCCGGCTGCGCGTACGGGTTCTGACTCTGGTCCTGCGGGTTCTGCTCGCCCCCGGGCGGCTGCTGTCCTGGCCACATGGCCAGTAACGATAGATGCCCGACGGGAGGCGGGCTACGGCCGCCCCTGGCGAGGTATGGCCCTGGCTGACTACTCGTGGGTAACATCACGGCCCATGAGCGCAGAACAGATGTCCGTCGGCGAGATGCTCGCCGCCACGGTGCCGATGGCCAAGACCCTCGACCTCGAGTTCCTGGAGACCACCGCCGAGCGCGCCGTGGTCCGTCTGCCGGACCAGGCCGCCTACCACAACCACGTGGGCGGCCCGCACGCCGGCGCCATGTTCACCCTCGCCGAGTCCGCGAGCGGCGCCATCGTCCTGGCCGCCTTCGGTGACCAGCTGAAGCGCGCGGTGCCGCTGGCCGTCAAGGCCGAGATCGCGTACAAGAAGCTCGCCATGGGCGTCGTCACCGCCACCGCGACCCTGGGCCGCCCGGCCGCCGAGGTCGTCGCCGAGCTCGACGCGGGGCAGCGCCCCGAGTTCCCGGTACGGATCGACATCACGCGCGAGGACGGCGCCGTCACCGGCGAGATGACCGTCCTGTGGACCCTGCGCCCGAACGCCTGACGGGGATACGGGGGCGGGTTCCTGATGGGGGCTCCGGACGCGGACGTGGGGGACGGGTGCGGGTGCGGGTACGGGGTACGGGGCCCGGCGTGCGGCCGTACCCCTGAGGCCCGCACCCCCAAGGCCCGTACCCCCAAGGCCCGCACCCACCGGGCCCGCACACCGGGCTCCCGCCCACCGGGCCTCGCGGCTCGGCTGGGTGGCCGCCCGCCCGGGTGACGGCCCGGACGGGGCCGCGCCCGGCACGGCGGCGCGAAAACGGACGAATCGTCACGCATAGTGCGGTCGACGTGCGATCGCAGGCATCGTGCCGGTCCGAAGGAGCGCCGCCGTGTCCCATGCCCCCGCCCCCCAGCAGCCGGAGCCGTCGCCGGGGGACCGGCCCGCCGCGTCCCGCCGGATCCCCCGGCGCCGGCTGCTGCACACCCTCGCGGGCGCGGCGGCCCTGACCGCCGTTTCCGCTTCCGCTTCCGCTCCGGCCGGTGCGGCCCCGGCCGCCGGCCGCCCCCGGGGCCCCGGTGACCTGCCCGCGAGGACCCGCGCGAGCGAACGCGTCGCCGAACTCCTCGCCCGCCTCACCCTCGACGAGAAGACCGCGCTGCTGCACGGTGCCACCGACCCCGAGAACCTCGGCCAGGCCGGTTACGTGCCCGGCGTCCCCCGCCTCGGCATCCCGCCCCTCCGGCTCGCCGACGGCCCCGCCGGGATCCGGGTCCGCGCGCACGCCACCGCCCTGCCCGCGCCCGTGATGCTCGCCGCCGCCTTCGACCCCGGCCTCGCCCGCGCGTACGGGCGGATCGTCGGGCGCGAGGGCCGCGCCCTCGGCCAGGACGTGCTCCTCGCGCCCATGGTCAACCTCATCCGCACCCCGTACGGCGGCCGGAACTTCGAGACCTTCTCCGAGGACCCGCTGCTCTGCGCCGACCTGGTCGCCGAGGAGATCCGCGGCATCCAGGCCGAGGGACTGATCGCCACCGTCAAGCACCTCGCCCTCAACAACCAGGAGCGCGACCGGACGACGGTCGACGTCCGGGCCGGCGAGCAGACCCTGCACGAGACCGAACTGCGCGGCTTCGAGGCCGCCGTCGCCGCCGGCGCCGGCTCCGTCATGGCCGCGTACAACAAGGTCGACGGGGTCCACGCGACCGAGAATCGGGCGCTTCTCACCGACCTGCTGCGCGGCCGGTGGGGCTTCGACGGCTGGGTGACGAGCGACTGGGAAGCCGTCCACACCGCCGGCGCGCTCACCGCCGGCTGCGACCTGGAGATGCCGGGCGGCGAGCACTTCGGCGCCTCGCTCGCGGACGCCGTCCGCGAGGGGCGGATCGACGAGGCGGACGTCGACACCGCGGTACGCAGGCTGCTGACCGTACGCGAACGCTTCGGCGCACTCGACCCGGAGCGGGAAGGCGGTGGCCCCGCCCCCGGCGCCGCCGAAACCGAAGCCGAGAACGAAACCGGGACCGGGACCGAAACCCGGACCGATATCCGGACCGAGGCCGCGGACGCGACGGCCACCGGTACCGGGCCCCGGATCGCCACAGCCACAGCCACAGCCACAGTCACCGCCACCACCCGCCCCGCGCGTGACGCCGCCGCCGGGGCCCGGCTCGCGCTGCGCGTGGCCCTCGCCGGTGCCACCCTGCTGCGCAACGAGAACCGGGCGCTCCCGCTCACCGGCCCCGCCGCCCGCTCCCTCGCCGTCATCGGCCCCACCGGCCGGGTGCCGTTCGTCAGCGGCGGCGGCAGCGCCCATGTCGTCCCGGACGCCGCCGTCAGCCCGCTCGACGCCCTGCGCGCCCGCGCCGGTGACGGCGCGACCGTCACCTACGCCCTCGGGGAAGACCCCTACGGCAAACCCCTGACCGCCACCGGCGCCGGCTTCCGGCCCGCCCCGGACCTCGACGCCGTCCGGGTCGCCGCCGGCGGGACCCACCGCTACGAGGGCACCCTCACCACCACGGCGGACGGCGACTGGAGCTTCTTCGTCCACTACTCCGGCACCCGCCCCACCGTGACCCTCGACGGCAGCGAACTCTTCCCCACCCGGGAAGGCGTCGGAGAGTTCTTCAACGGCGGCCTCGGCGGCAACGCCGCCGACGGCCTCGGCCTGCGCCGCGCCGAACGCCGGCTCGCCGCCGGCACCCACCGGCTCACCGTCACCGCCGACGGCGGCACCGACGGACAGCTCTTCCGGCTGCGCGCCGCCGACCCGGTCACCCGCGCCGCCGACCTCGCCGAGGCGACCGCCGCCGCCCGCGCCGCCCACAGCGTCGTCCTCTTCGCCTACGAGGACGCCACCGAGGGCCGCGACCGCACCGGGCTCGCCCTGCCCGGCCGTCAGGAGGCCCTGATCGAGGCGGTGGCCGCCGCCAATCCCCGGACCACCGTGGTCCTCAACACCTCCTCCGCCGTCACCATGCCCTGGCTCGCGGACACCGCGGCGGTGCTCCAGATGTACTACCCGGGCCAGGAAGGCGGTCCGGCCACCGCCGCCGTGCTCTTCGGCGACGCCGACCCCGGCGGCCGGCTCACCCAGACCTTCCCGCGCTCCGACGACGCCCACCCCACCGCCGGCGACCCCGCCCGCTACCCCGGCAAGAACGGCGTCGAACGGTACGGCGAGGGCGTCCACATCGGATACCGCTGGTACGACGCCGAGGACGTCACCCCGCTCTTCCCCTTCGGCCACGGCCTGTCGTACACCACCTTCCGCTACGAGGGCCTGGCCGTCGCCCCCGCGCCCGAACCCGGCGGCCTCCGCGTCTCCTTCACCGTCGTCAACACCGGGGCCCGCGCGGGGACCGACGTCCCCCAGGTGTACGTCGGACCGTCACCGGACCTCGCCGGCCTCGGCATCGACCAGCCGCGCCGGCTGCTCGCCGGCTACCAGCGGCTCCGGCTGGCCCCCGGCGAGCGGCGCCGGATCACCGTCCCGGTCGCCGCCCGCACCCTCTCCTCCTGGGACGAGGTCCGCCACCGCTGGACACTGGGCACCGGGGCGCGGGAGATCGCGGTCGGGGCGTCCGCCCGCGACCTGGTCCTGCGGGCGCGGGCCGTCGTGCGTACGCCCTGACCGGGTAGGCTGCCCGAGTCGGTCGCGCCCACGGGAGAGGAACGCGCGTGCACGTCCAGGAATGGCTGGAGACGATCCCCGCGGTCGCCGTCTACGCGCTGGTCGGGTTGGTGATCGGGCTGGAGAGCCTGGGCATCCCGCTGCCCGGCGAGATCGTCCTCGTCAGTTCCGCCCTGCTGGCCTCCCAGCACGGCCACATCAACCCGTACGTCCTCGGTGCCTGCGCCACCGTCGGCGCCGTCGTCGGCGACTCGATCGGCTACGCCATCGGCCGCAAGGGCGGCCGGCCCCTGCTCACCAAGCTGGGCAAGAAGTTCCCGAAACACTTCAGCGAGGCCAATGTCGGCCTCGCCGAGCGCTCCTTCGAGAAGTGGGGCATGTGGGCGGTCTTCTTCGGCCGCTTCGTCGCCCTGCTGCGGATCTTCGCCGGGCCGCTGGCGGGCGTGCTGCGCATGCCCTACTGGAAGTTCCTGATCGCCAACGTCTTCGGCGGTGTGCTGTGGGCGGGCGGCACCACGGCCGTCATCTACACGGTGGGCGTCGTCGCCGAGGCGTGGCTCAAGCGCTTCTCCTGGCTGGGCCTGGTGCTCGCGGTCCTCATCGGCCTCGGCTCGCTGCTCATCCTGAAGAACCGGGCCAAGAAGGCCGCCGCCGAGGCATCCGCGCGGACGGCGGCGGAGGCCGGCGGGACGGGCGGGACTGGCGGCGGCCCGGCCGCCGAAGCCGCCGGGAACTGACCCGCCGATCCGGCGGGAACGGCACGAAACCTCGAAGACGGGGCCCTGGGTACGAGCCCGGGGCCCCGTCTCCGTACCGCCCCGGCCTTCCGTTTCGCGCCCCCGGTGCCTACTCGCCGGCGAATGCCTCGCCGTGGACCTTGGCGAGGTGCAGATACATCTCGGCGTTGAGCCGGATCCCGGCCCGCTCCTCCTCCGTCAGCGGACGGCGCACCTTCGCCGGAACCCCCGCGACCAGCGACCCCGGCGGCACCTCCATCCCCTGCGGGACCAGCGCCTGCGCCGCCACCAGCGAACCGGCCCCGATCCGGGCACCGTTCAGGACCGTGGCCCCCATGCCGATCAGCACATCGTCCTCGACGACGCAGCCGTGCACGGTCGCGTTGTGACCGATCGTCACCCGCGCGCCGATCCGTACGGGAAAACCCGGATCCACATGAACGGTGCAGTTGTCCTGCACATTGGAGTCCTCGCCGATCTCGATCGGACCGCAGTCCGCGCGCAGCACCGCGTGGTACCAGATCCCGGCGCGCGCCCCGAGCGCGACGTCGCCGAGCACCACCGAGGTCGGCGCCGTGAAGGCGGTCGGATCGATCCGCGGCTCCTTGCCGCCCACACCCTTGATCAACGCCCCTGACCTGTCCGCCATCGTTCGCTCCTGAAGTCTGAAGTCTGAAGTCTGAATCCGAAGTCGTTCCCGAAGTCGTGCCGCGGGTCGCGCCTCACGCCTCGTGCCCGCGCACCCTAGGGCATGTCCGGTGGCCCCCGGCCCCACCCATGACGGACATCACAGGGCACCCCGGTGATCAGCGCCGACGCCGCCGACTACGGTGTCCGGGTGCCCCGGAACAGAAACACGTTCTCGTCTTTGACCGCCTGGCGACGCCGTGCCGTCGCCCGCGCCCTGCAAGGGGGTTGGCGCTGGGTCCAGCAGGCGGGCGCCGTCACCGCCGAGCAGCCCGGGCGGCTGGATTTCCGCCGGATCGGCGAGGGCACCCGGCTCGCCTTCCCGCAGGGCACCGTCTTCGGCGAACGCTGGATCGAGATGGGCGCCTGCTGCATCATCGCCGAGCAGGTCACCCTGACCGCCGGCATGCTGCCCGACCTCGACCTCGGCACGGACACCCTGTTGACCCTCGGCGACGGCGTGGTCCTCGGCCGGGGCAGCCATGTCATCGCCGAGGCGCCCATCACCATCGGCTCGGACACCTACTGCGGGCCGTACGTCTACATCACCTCGACCAACCACAGTTACGACGACCCCGACGTCCCCATCGGCCGGCAGTGGCCCCGCTCGGAGCCGGTCGTCATAGGCCCCGGCTGCTGGCTCGGCACCGGCGCGGTCATCCTGCCCGGCGCCCGGATCGGCCGGAACGTCGTGGTCGCCGCCGGAGCGGTCGTCCGCGGCGAGGTCCCCGACCACGCGGTGGTCGCGGGCGCGCCCGCGAAGGTCGTCCGCTCCTACGACCCGGAGAAGGGCTGGCAGCCGCCGCTGCGCACGCCCGCGCCCCGGCCCATCCCGGCCGGGATGACCGCGGAGCAGCTGGCGGCGCTCGCCGGGCTCGGGCCCGAGGAGCTCACGTCCCTGGCCGAACTGGAGAGCTGACGGCGGACGGCGGACGGCTGCCGACCGACGGCCGGCAGCGGAGGTACGGCGGCGCGGGACCGACGGCGAAGGGTCGGCGCCCGGGCGGTGGCGGGCGCGGTCGGGCGGTGGCGGCCGATCGGGCCAAGGCGGCCGGCCGGATGGCCCGGCGCGGACCGGCCGGCGCCGGGGGCGCACCCCAGTACAGTGCAGTGCACAATCCGGTGCACCGCACCGTAGTGCAGTCTGTTGGACCCGGTCATCCACCGTAGGGGACGGAACGTGTCGGACCTCGACCAGCTCACCCAGTCGCTCGCCCGCAACCTCCGGCGCTGGCGCAACGACCGGGGCTTCACCCTGGACACCCTCGCCGCCCGGGCCGGGGTCAGCCGCGGCATGATCATCCAGATCGAGCAGGCCCGCACCAACCCCAGCGTCGGCACCACCGTCAAACTGGCCGACGCGCTCGGCGTCCCGATCACCACCCTGCTCGACCACGAGCAGGGCCCCCGGGTCCGCCTCGCCCCGCCGGACCAGGCCGTGCGGATGTGGTCCACCGACGCCGGAAGCGCCGGCACCCTGCTCGTCGGCACCGAGGCCCGCGGCCCGCTGGAGCTGTGGCACTGGACCCTGATGCCGGGCGACGGCAGCGCCTCGGACCCCCATCCCGAGGGCACCGCCGAACTCCTCCACGTCACGGCCGGGACCCTCACCCTCGTCGTCGACGGCGAGGAGCACACCGTGCCGGCCGGCACCTCCGCCGCCTTCGCGGGCAACGCGTCGCACGCCTACCGCAACGACGGGACGGAGCCGGCCGAGATGACCCTGGCCGTCTCGCTCCCGCCCGTACGCTGAACCGCCCGCACGGTCGCACCGCGCGCGTACGCCGAGCCGCCCGCGTACCCCGTACCCCGCTGTGCCGCACGCGCTCCTTCGCCCGGGGCCCCGGGCCCGGGCGACGCCGGGCCCCGGCGGCCGGTCAGCCCAGCTTCGGGATCTCGATGGCGGGGCAGTGGTCCATGACCATCTCCAGGCCCGCCTTCCGCGTCCGCGCGTACGCCTCCGTGTCGATCACACCGAGCTGGAACCAGACCGCCTTCGCGCCGATCGCCACGGCCTCGTCCGCGATCCCGCCTGCCAGGTCGCTGTTCACGAAGACGTCGACGACGTCCACCGGGAACGGGACGTCCGCCAGCGACGCGTACCCCCGCTCCCCGTGGACCGTCTCCGCCTTCGGGTGCACCGGGACGATCCGCTTCCCGAACCGCTGGAGGACCTTCGCCACCCCGTACGCGGCCCGCGCGGGGTTGTCGGAAAGCCCCACGACCGCCCAGGTGTCCCCGCTCTCGGTGAGGATCCTGCGGACGGTCTCCGCCTCGGCCTCGGCGCTCCCGCTCTCCACGCTCATGTGACGCTGCCTTCCCTGCCGCGGTGACACCCGGTGAAACCACCGGTCGCCCACGTGAACACTCCGTGACCCTCGGTCATTCCCGCCGCCTCCCGGAGCCCGGCGCCCGACCGGCGGCGGGATCCGCCGGCCGGGGCGCATAGGCTGGCGGGATGCAGGAGCAGTACCGCACGCTCGCCGTCGAGGGCGTCCACGAGACCGAGATCAACCGTTCGCGCTTCATCTGCGCGCTGGCGCCCGTCGCCTCCGAGGAGGAGGCGCAGGCGTTCGTCGCCCGGATCCGCCGCGAGCACCCGACGGCCACCCACAACTGCTTCGCGTACGTCATCGGCGCCGACGCCTCTGTACAGAAGGCGTCGGACGACGGCGAGCCCGGCGGCACCGCCGGAGTGCCGATGCTCCAGATGCTGACGCGGCGCGAGATGCGGTACGTCGCCGCCGTCGTCACCCGCTACTACGGCGGGGTGAAGCTGGGCGCCGGCGGCCTCATCCGGGCCTACGGCGGGGTCGTCGGCGAGGCCCTGGACGCGCTCGGCACCGTCACCCGGCGGCGCTACCGGCTCGTCACCGTCACCGTCGACCACCAGCGCGCCGGCAAGTTGGAGAACGATCTGCGGTCCACCGGCCGGCAGGTGATCGGGGTCGCGTACGGGGCCGAGGTCACCCTGGAGATCGGGCTGCCCGACGCGGACGTGCCGCAGTTCACCGCCTGGCTCGCCGACGCGACCGCCGGCGAGGCCACCCTCGAACTGGGCGGCGAGGCGTACGGGGATGCCTGAGCCGGCTTCCGACCTGGCCCCCGATCTGGCTCCCGATCCGGCTCCCGGCCTGGCCCCCGATCTGGCTCCCGATCCGGCTCCCGGCCTGGCTCCCGACCTGACCCCCGACCCGGCTCCCGACCCGATTCGTGAGCCGGATCACCGGTCGGCCGGGGCCGCGGCCGGCCCCGTGGCCGCCCCGGTGAACGGCTTCGCGGCGGGCGTTGTCGTACCCCACCGCTAGGCTCGCCCGTCATGAGGATTCTGCACACGTCGGACTGGCACCTGGGACGCTCGTTCCACCGGGTCGCCCTGCTCGATGCCCAGGCCGCGTTCCTCGACCACCTGGTGGCGACCGTGCGGGAGCGCGAGGTGGACGCCGTCCTGGTCGCCGGCGACGTCTACGACCGGGCGGTACCGCCGCTCGCCGCCGTCGAGCTCTTCGACACCGCCCTGCACCGGCTCGCCGACGCCGGGGTGCCCACGGTGATGATCTCCGGCAACCACGACTCGGCCCGCCGGCTCGGCGTCGGCGCCGGACTCCTCGACCGCGCCGGCATCCATCTGCGCACCGACCCGGCGGGCGCCGGCACCCCCGTCGTCCTCGCCGACCGCCACGGCGACGTCGCCTTCTACGGCCTGCCCTACCTCGAACCCGCCCTGGTCCGCGCACAGCTGGGCGCCGCCCGGGCCGGTCACGAGGCCGTGCTCGCCGCCGCCATGGACCGGGTGCGCGCCGATCTCGCGGCCCGCCCCGCCGGCACCCGTTCCGTCGTCCTCGCGCACGCCTTCGTCGCCGGCGGCGAGCCGAGCGACAGCGAACGCGACATCACCGTGGGGGGCGTCGCCGCCGTGCCCGCCGGGGTCTTCGACGGCGTGGACTACGTGGCCCTCGGCCATCTGCACGGCAGCCAGACCCTCGCGCCCGGGATCCGCTACTCCGGCTCCCCGCTCGCGTACTCCTTCTCCGAGACCGCCCACCGCAAGACCATGTGGCTGATCGACCTCGGCGCCGACGGCGCGATCGACGACGCCGAACGGATCGACTGCCCCGTGCCCCGGCCGCTCGCCCGCGTCCGCGGCCGGCTCGACGACCTGCTCGCCGACCCCGACCTGACCCGGCACGAGGACGCCTGGGTGGAAGCGACCCTGACCGACCCCGTACGGCCCGCCGACCCGATGGCCCGGCTCACCGCCCGCTTCCCGCACACCCTCCATCTGGTCTTCGACCCCGACCGCACCGACGACGACCCGCTCGTCTCCTACGCCGACCGGCTGCGCGACCGCAGCGACCAGCAGATCGCGGAGGACTTCGTGGCCCACGTCCGCGGCGGCGCCGGACCCGACGGCGCCGAGCGCGCCGTCCTGACCGCCGCCTTCGACGACGTCCGGGTGGACACCGCCGAGCGGGAGGCGGGCCGATGAGACTCCACCGTCTGCGGGTCACCGCGTTCGGGCCGTTCGCCACCGCCCAGGAAGTCGATTTCGACGCCCTGTCGTCGGCCGGGCTCTTTCTCCTGCACGGGCCCACCGGCGCGGGCAAGACCTCCGTTCTCGACGCGGTCTGCTTCGCGCTGTACGGAGCCGTCCCGGGTGCCCGCCAGAGCCCCGGCACCAGCCTGCGCAGCGACCACGCCGAGGCCGGCACCCCCACCGAGGTCCTCCTCGAACTCACCGTGGGCGAGCGGCGCCTGGAGATCACCCGCCGCCCCGCCCAGCCGCGCCCCAAGAAGCGCGGCACCGGGTTCACCTCGGAGAAGGCCCAGTCGTGGCTGCGGGAGTACGACGCGGGGGCGGGCGAATGGCGGGCGCTCAGCCGCTCCCACCAGGAGATCGGCGAGGAGATCGGCACGCTGCTCGGCATGAGCCGGGACCAGTTCTGCCAGGTGGTCCTGCTGCCGCAGGGCGACTTCGCCCGCTTCCTGCGCGCCGACGCCGAGGCCCGCGGCAAACTCCTCGGCCGGCTCTTCGACACCCGCCGCTTCGCCGCCGTCGAGGAACGCCTCGCCGAACTGCGCCAGCGCGCCGCCCGCCAGGTCGGCGAGGGCGACGAACGGCTGCTCGCCCTCGCCCACCGGATGGCCCAGGCCGCCGGCCCGGCCTTGCCGGGCGCGGCCCCCGTCGAGCAGCGTCCCGGCGAACCGGGCCTCGCCGACGCCGTCCAGACCCGCGCCGCCCTCGCCCGCAGCGAGGCCCGTGAGGCCCTCGACATCGCCCGGCTGCGGCTCGCCGCCGCCGAAGGACGCCAGGACGCCGCCCGCACCGCCCTCGACGCCGCCCGCACCCATGCCGACCGGCAGGCGCGGCACGCCGAGGCCCTGCGCCGTCAGGCCGAGCTCGCCGCCCGTCGCCCCCAGCGCGACCAGTGGCAGACCACCCTGGACCGTTCCCGGGACGCCGAACGGGTCGCCCCGGCACTGGCCCTGCGCGAGCACGCCGAGCGCGCCCACCGCACCGCCGCCGAAGCCCGCGACCAGGCCAGGGCGCGGCTCGTCGGGCTCGCGGCCGACACCGGCCAGGCCGTCGGCCGTACCCCTGACCGCGCCCCCGACCGCGCTTCCGGCCCGCTCACGCCCGCCGCGCTCGCCGACGCCGGAGCCGAACAGCTCACCGCCGCCGAACAGCGCCTGCGCGCCCGGCTCGCCGGCCTGGAGTCCGCCCGCCGCACCGAGCGCCGGTACGACGAGATCACCGCCGAGCGCGCGGCCCTCGACCGGGAGGCCCGCGCCGCGGAGGAGTCCGCCGAGGACGACGCCGGCTGGCTGGCCGGCTGGGAGCCGCGCCGCGCCGCGCTCCGGCGGGACGTCGAGGCCGCCCAGGAGGCCGCCGCCCGCGCCGAACAGCTCGCCGGCCGGCTTCAGCCCGCGCGCCACCGGCTCGCCGCCGCCCGCCGCCGCGACGACCTGGCCGCCGAACTCGCCGTCGCACGCGAGCGCCTGACCGGGGCCCGCGAGCGGCGCAACGAGGCCCATGAACGCTGGCTCGACGTCAAGGCCCGCCGACTGCGCGGCATCGCGGCCGAACTCGCCGTCGGCCTCGTCCCCGGCGCGCCCTGCCAGGTCTGCGGCTCCCCGGACCACCCCGAGCCGGCCCGCGCCACCGTCGGCCAGGTCGACCGCGCCGCCGAGGACGCCGCCCAGGCCGCGTACACCCGCGCCGACGAGTTCCGTACGCGGGCCGAGACGGCCGCCGCCGCCACGTCGGAGGCATGGGAGGCCGCGCGCCAGCAGGCCCGGGCGGGCACCGGCCCGGTCGGCGCCGCCGCCGATCCCGCATCCGACGGCCCCGCGTCCGGGGGCACCACCTCCGGGGACACCGCTTCCGGGGACCCGTCCGTCGCCGCTCTCGCACGCGATGCGGACGCGCTGGCGCGGGCGCACGGGGAGGCCCATGCCGTCGCCTCCCGTACCCATGCCGTACGGGAGGCCCTGGCCCGGGCGGAGTACGAGTACGAGCAGCGCTCCGGAGCCCAGCGCGAGGCCGAGCGGCGGGCCGCCGCCCGGACCTCCCGGCGCGAGGCGCTGGAGCGCGAACAGGCCGTCCTGGCCGAGGAGTTGGACCGCACCCGGGGCCGGGCCGGCAGCGTCGCCGCCCAGGCCGCGCTCCTGGAACGGTGGGTCGCCCGGCTGGCCGAGGCGGCCGGGGCGGTACGGGCGGCCGAGAACACCGCCCGGGGCCTGAAGGAAGCCGACGACCGGCTGGCCCACGCCGCGTTCAAGGCCGGGTTCGACACCCCGGCCCAGGCCGCCGGCGTGCTGCTCGACGAGTCCGTCCGGCGCACCCTCCAGCAGCGCGTCGATGCCTGGCGGGCCGAGGCCGCCGCCGTCGCCGACCGGCTCGCCGAACCCGCGACCGCTGCCGCCGCCGCGCTGCCGCCCGCCGACCCGGCCGCCGCCGGGGCCGCGTACACCACCGCCGAACGCGCCCTGCGCGAGGCCGCCACCGGGCTCGCCGCCGCACGCGAGCGGGAGACCGCGCTGTCCCGGCTGTCCAGGGACGCCGACACCGAGGTCCGCCGCCTCGGACCGCTGCGCGAGGAGTACGAACGGGTGGCCCGGCTCGCCACCCTCACCGCCGGCACCTCGGCGGAGAACGAGCGCCGGATGCGCCTGGAGTCGTACGTGCTCGCCGCCCGCCTCGAACAGGTCGCGGCCGCCGCCACCGCCCGGCTGCGGCGGATGTCCGCCGGCCGCTACACCCTGGTCCACTCCGACGCCCGCAGCGGCGGCCGGCGCGCCGGGCTCGGTCTGCACGTGGTCGACGCCTGGACCGGCGCCGAACGCGACACCGCGACCCTCTCCGGCGGCGAGACCTTCTTCGCCTCCCTCGCCCTCGCCCTCGGCCTCGCCGACGTCGTCACCGACGAGGCCGGCGGGGTCCGGCTCGACACGCTCTTCATCGACGAGGGCTTCGGCAGCCTCGACGACCAGAGCCTCGACGAGGTCCTCGACGTCCTCGACTCCCTGCGGGAACGCGACCGCAGCGTCGGCATCGTCAGCCATGTCGCCGACCTGCGCCGCCGGGTCCACGCGCAGCTGGAGGTCGTCAAGGAACGGAACGGCTCGGCGGTGCGGCAGCGGGGCGTCTGAGCCCGCCCCGCGCACCCCGGTCCGGCCGCCGGCCGTCCCTACCGTCTTCCTCTTCCGGCCGGGACGAGGGGGCGGAAGCCGGCGAGAGCGGCTGCCAGGTCGCCCGCGACCGGATCGTCCGCGGGAAGGGGATGCTCCCTGCCCAGCGCCTCCGCCGCGTCCAGCACGGCGGAGGCGAGTTCCCCGGCCGTCGTCCAGGCGACGACCCCCTTCTCCCCGGCGACCGACACCCCGCCCTTCGACCGTCGCACGGTCAGACCGAATGAGCTGTCGGCGGCGGCGAAACGGAACGCGCGGGTGCCGTCGCGGAGGAACGCGGCCAGGCCGTCGAGCAGCAGCACGGCCGACAGATGGATCATCATGCTCTGGTCGGGGACCCGGCCGGCCGATTCCACCGTGCCGAGATCCCCGGTGACGGTCATGTCGCCCAGGTCGAAACCGCTCGCGCCACCCTGGCCCGGCCGCACCGTGAAACGCGCGGAGACCATGAACCGCCCTCCAACGGACGTGCCGGCCAAGCCGGTTCGTCACCGGCCCGGCCCGTCGCCCGCCCGGGCCGCGCGTTCCGGCTTCCTCAAGTCCCGTCGCCCGATCAGAGCTTCGAGATCTCTTCCACCAGGTCGTCGAGCCCCAGCGGCCCCTGCGACAGCGCCGCCATGTGCCAGGCCTTCGCGTCGAACGCGTCGCCGTGCGCGGCCCGCGCGTTGGCGCGGCCGAGCAGCCAGGCGCGCTCGCCGAGCTTGTAGCCGATCGCCTGCCCCGGCATCGACAGATAGCGGGTCATCTCGCTCTCCACGAACGCCGGCGGCCGGCTGCTGTGCCGCTGGAAGAACTCCTGGGCCAGCTCCGGAGTCCACCGCTCGCCCGGCCGGAACGGGGAGTCCGCCGGGATCTCCAGGCCCAGGTGCATGCCGATGTCCACGATCACCCGGCACGCCCGCATCATCTGCGCGTCCAGGTAGCCGAGCCGCCGCTCCGGGTCCTTCAGGAAGCCCAGCTCGTCCATCAGCCGCTCCGCGTACAGCGCCCAGCCCTCGGTGTTGGCGCTGATCTTCCCGACCGTCGCCTGGTACCGGGACAGCCGGTCGGCCACGTGCGCCCACTGCGCGAGCTGGAGGTGATGGCCCGGGACGCCCTCGTGGTACCAGGTGGACACCAGGTCGTACACCGGGAAGCGGGACTGCCCGTCCACCGGCAGCCAGGTGCGGCCGGGGCGGGAGAAGTCCTCGGAGGGGCCGGTGTAGTACGGGGCCGCCGCGCCGCCCGGCGGGGCGATCCGCGACTCCACCCGCCGTACCCGCTCGGCCAGTTCGAAGTGGGTGCCGTCGAGCGCCTCGATCGCCTCGTCCATCAGGCGCTGCAGCCACTCCCGCACCTCGGCCACGCCCTCGATATGCGCGCCGTGCTCGTCGAGGTGGGCCAGCGCCTGCCACGGGTCGGCCCCGGGCAGGATCCGCTCGGCCTCGTGCCGCATCTCGCCGAGCAGCCGGTGGTACTCGGACCAGCCGTACGCGTACGCCAGATCGAGGTCCAGGTCGGTGCCGTTGAAGAAGCGCGACCAGCGCCGGTAGCGCTCCCGGCCGACGGTGTCGGGCGCGTCGGCCACGGCCGGGGCGTACACGTCCCGCATCCAGTCGCGCAGGGCGACGACCGCCCGGTCGGCGGCCGCCCCCGCCGCGGCCAGCTCCCGGCGCAGCTCCTCGGGTACGGCCTCGCCCGCGCCGCCACCGCTCGCGCCACCCTCGTCCGGGGCGCCGGCCTCGCTCGCGAAGGCCGTGAACCAGCCCCGGCCGGCCCCCTCTCCCTGGGGGCCCGCCTCGCCCGCCCACTCGGTGAGCTGCTCGACAAAGGTCCCCGTGGCCCGCGGCCCGCCCCGCATGCCCCGTTCCAGACCGAGCGCCAGCGACTCCCGATAGCCGTCGAGTGCCGCCGGAACCGCGCGCAGCCGGGCGGCGACGGCCGCCCAGTCCGCCGCGGTCGCCGTCGGCATCACGGTGAAGGAGATCCGCACACTGTGCGCGGGGGAGCGCAGATTGCTCACCGTGCACAGGTTCTCGTCCGCGTCGTGGACGAGGAGCTGGGCCGTCAGCCGCTCCCGCAGCAGCCGGGCGCAGCGCCGTTCCGCCTCCTCCTCGGCGCCGGGGTGCCGCTCGGCCTCGTCGAGCCGCTCCAGGGTGCGCCGGGCGAGCGTGGCCAGGGCCTCCTGGCCGGCGGGGGAGAAGTCGGGCAGCCGACCCGCGCTCTCCCGGACTCCCAGATAGGTTCCGGTGATCGGGTCGAGTTCGATGAGCGCGTCGACGTAGTCGTCGGCGACCTGGCGGGGGAGCACGATGCGGGAAGTCTCTGGCATGAACTCATCCTGGCCCGTTCGTCGTTGCCGCGTCACCCTCGGACGATCTCCCGCGAAGCGAGTCGGCTGACAAATGAGCACCGGGGACGGGCGGCAGCAGCGGACCGCACTCCCACTGCTGGAAGATCAGCCGGGTCTCCACCCGGGCCACCTCGCGCCGTGACGTGAACTCGTCGAGCACCAGTCGTTGCAGGTCGGCGGGGTCCGCCACGGCCACATGGATCAAATAGTCGTCCGGACCGGTGAGATGGAACAGCGCCCGGGACTCCGGCAGGGCCCTGATCCGTTCCACGAACGGACCGATCAACTCGCGCCGGTGCGGGCGTACCTGGACGAGGAGCAGTGCCTCCAGGCCCCGGCCGAGTTTGGCCGGATTCAGTTGTAGCCGGTGCCCGAGAACCACTCCGGTGCGGCGCAGCCGGGTCACTCGGTCCAGACAGGTGGAGGCGGCGACTCCGACCTCGGCGGCGAGCGCCCGATAGGTGGTCCGGGCGTCGTTCTGCAGGAGGCGAAGAATGTGCAGATCGACCGTGTCCAGTACGACAGAATCGGCCATCGGCCGAACGTAGCACGGGATTTGGCCACTACCGGCCGGTTTTCGTTCACAGTTCCGCGCATGGACACCTCCATGGACGCCTTCGCCTCCTCTCCGTCGGCCGCCGCCCCCATCCGGGCCCTGGCCACCGAAGCCGTGCACGCCGGCCGCGACGACCTCGCGGAACTGGGGCTGCACGCACCACCGCTCGATCTGTCCACCACCTACCCGTCGCACGACGCCCGGGAGGAGGCCGCCCGTATCGACGCGTTCGCCACCTGCGGCGCCCTGCCGGAGGGTTCGCCGGTCTACGCCCGGCTCGGCAACCCGACGACGGACCGTTTCGAGACCGCCCTCGCCCGTCTGGAGGGTGCGGAGTCCTCGGTCGCGTTCGCCAGCGGCATGGCCGCGCTCAGCGCCGTCCTGCTCAGCCGGGCGAGCCTCGGTCTGCGGCATGTCGTCGCCGTCCGCCCGCTCTACGGATGCAGCGATCACCTGCTGAATTCCGGGCTGCTCGGCACCGAGGTCACCTGGACCGATCCGGCCGGCGTCGCCGGTGCCATCCGGCCCGACACCGGTCTGGTGATGGTCGAGACGCCCGCCAATCCGACCCTCGCCGAGGTCGACATCCGGGCCCTCGCCGACTCCTGCGGCTCGGTGCCGCTGCTCGTCGACAACACCTTCGCGACCCCGGTCCTCCAGCGGCCGATCGAGCTGGGCGCCCGGATGGTGCTGCACAGCGCCACCAAGTACCTGGGCGGGCACGGCGACGTCATGGGCGGGGTCGTCGCCTGCGACGAGGAACTGGCCGGGCCGCTGCGCCAGGTGCGGTTCGCCACCGGCGGGGTGCTCCACCCGCTCGCCGGATATCTGCTGCTGCGGGGTCTGTCGACGCTTCCGGTACGGGTGCGGGCGGCCTCGGCGACGGCGGCCGAACTGGTCCGCCGACTCGCCGCCGATCCGAGGATCGCGCGGGTGCACTACCCGAGCATCGGTGGCGCGATGATCGCCTTCGAGACGTACGGCGACCCGCACGAGGTGATCGCCGGGGTCCGGCTCGTCACCCCGGCGGTCAGTCTCGGCAGCGTCGACACCCTGATCCAGCACCCGGCCTCGATCAGCCACCGCATCGTGGACGCCGGCGACCGGCACGAGCACGGGATCGGCGACCGGCTGCTGCGGATGTCGGTCGGTCTGGAGGACGTCGAGGACCTGTGGAGCGATCTGTCCCAGGCCCTGGGCGCGATGCCCGGCGAGGCGGCGGAGGGGGCGGGCTCCCCGTACCGGGCGGAGACCGTGGGCGTCTGATTCCGTACCCCCTTCCGTACCCCCTTCCGTGCCCCTTCCGTGCCCCTTCCGTACTCCTTCCGTGCCTCGCGTTCTCGCGGCGCCGGGTCAGCGGCCCTTGGCCCCTTGGCCCGGTGCCGTCCGCGCCGTCCCCGCCGTTCCCGCCGGCTCCACGGCGGGGACACCGCCGGGGGTGGCGGCGGGGGTGGCGGGCGTCGGCTGTGGGGCCAGCCGGGCGGTGATGACGAGCGTGCCTTCCTCGACCTGGTAGTCGAGCGGCAGCCGCAGCGCCCGCATGGCTGCCACCATGCCGGTGTTGGACGCCTGGGTCACCGCGTACACGCTCGCGGAGCCCGCCTCGCCCGCCATCGCCACCAGCCGGCGCAGGAGTTCGGCGCCGATGCCGCGCCGCTGCCAGTCGTCCTCGACGAGCAGGGCGATCTCGGTCTCGTCGCCGTCCCAGAGCAGATGGCCGAGGGCGACGATCCGCCCGGAGGCCGTCTGCGCCGCGAGCGTACGGCCGAAGCGCGGGCTGAGCAGATGGTCCAGATAGCGGTCGGCGTCGGCGACCGGGCCGTGGTAGCGGGCCCGCAGGCTGCGGGCCGAGCAGCGGTCGTGCAGGGCGCGGGCGGCCGGGAGGTCGCGCCGGTCGGCGCGGCGGATCGTGATCCGCTCGCCCTTGGTCAGGGTGAGCACCGCCCGGTGGGGCGGGACGCGCGGGCCGAGCCGGGCGTCGAGTTCGACCAGTGCCCGGGCGCGGGCGAACTCGGTGGGAGTGAATGGCAGATAGGGACGTTCGACGATCAGGGTGCCCCCGTCGGGATCGCGCAGCCGCATCGTGGTCTTCGCCAGAACTCCCTCCACGGGGGCCCGTTCGCCGGACGGCCGCCCGCCCAGCGAGGTGGGAGGCACCGAACGCAGGGTGCACCGGCCGAGCAACTGGCGCAGGGCCAGCGGGAGTTCGGCGGAGTCGAGAGCGGTACGGGTGGCGAGTCCGAGCACCCGGGTCGGCGCGTCCACCAGATCGTGGGCGTCGGCCCGCTCGGTCCAGGTGCCGGTGCCGCCGGCCGCGCCGACCGCCCGGTCGAGGGTCTGCGCGGGAAGGTCCGCGGGCGCCCGCAGGAGGAACTCGTCGACCGTGCCGTCGGCGAGCGGGTGGGTCTGCAGGGCCACGATGTCGACCTCGTGCCGGGCGAGCACCGTGCACAGGGCGGCCAGACTGCCCGGGGTGTCACGGACGGTGGTGCGCAGGCGCCACAGTGCCGTGCCCGCCGGGCTCGCTCCCGCCGGGTCCGTGCCCGCCGGGTCCGTGCCCGCCGGGTCCGTTCCGGCAGGGTCCCCCACGGGGGTGGGGACGCTGCCGGACCCGGCGGCCGGCGGCAGCGGGGATCGCTCCCCGCTGCCGCCGGGATCACCGGTGGGCGGCGCGTGACTGTGCCGGCGGGCCCACCAGGTGTGGAAGGCGGCCGTGGCGATCAGTGCGATCGCCGAGAAGACCAGCAGATACGGGCCGTCCGGCCCCTTGGCGACGGTCTTGGCGAGGGAGTCGGCCACCACCACCGCCGTGAACATCGCGGCCAGCTCGATCATGTCGTGCCGCCAGTGCGGGACGCGGCGGGCACTTCGGGGACGGGCGCTTCGGGGGCGGGTGCCTCGGGCAGGATGCGAGTCGGTCATGACCTCACTGTGACCCAGCGGTGTTGCGTCGCCGCGAACACTTTGTGTCCGATGGGTTAAGTGCCGATCTGTCCCTTTACCGGCAGATTTCGGCCACTTCTGACCGCACCCGATCGGCGCCGCTCCCGAGCGCGGCCCGCAGCCGCCGCGCCTGCGTCACCAGCTGCGAGGAACCCGGCCGGTCCGCCGCCCGTGCGAGCCCCGCGATCTCCCCGGGCCGCCCGCCGCACCGCTCCGCGCACTCCGCGGCCACCGCGACCACATCCCCGGCCCCGCGCACCGCCCGCTCCGCGCCGAACAGCCCCGGCAGCAGCTCCACGAGTACGGCGAGGACCGTGGCGTACGCCCCCGTCGCGGCGGCCGTACGGGCCGCGTCGGCCAGCCGGTTCGGCTTCACCGTTCCGTCGGCCACCAGCTCCGCGAGCCGCGTGCCCAGCAGCGCCGGGTCCAGCTCCCCGCGCGACGCCAGGACCAGCAGCGCGTCCACCGCCGTCAGCCGGTCCTCCGTGTGCCGGCAGCCGAGGCCGAGCGCGACCGCCAGATGCGTGGCCGGACCCACCGGACCGTCCGCCTCCGCCAGCGCCGTCAGCACCGACGCCGCCCCGCGCTCCTCCCGCTCGGCCCCGCCCGCCACCGACGGCAGCAGCCAGGACGCCAGCGTCTCCCGGTCGTCCGGCAGCACCCCCGGCCACAGCGGACGCAGCCCGGACCAGTGGTACGGGTGACAGCCGCGCGTGATGTCCGTCGGGGAGGCACCCAGCCAGGCGAACACCTCCGGGAACTCCTCCCGTATCACCCGCCGCTCCCGGACCGTCGTCACCAGCCGGTCCGCGAGCCACCACCCGCCGCCCGACGCGGTCCCGCTCCGGGGCAGCAGCCGCAGCCCGGGCGTCAGCGACTCGTCCGACGTCAGCCAGTCCGAGAGCCGAGCGCCCGCCCGGGTGCCGAGCGCCGCCGCCTCACCGGCGGCCTCCGCCGCCGACGGATCGGCCTTCCGTATCCGCAGCAGCGCCTGCGCCAGGTCCACCGGCAGCGGCTCGACGCCGGCGTCCCGGTAGGCGCGCAGCCGCTCGACCAGCGCCATCGGCTCGATCGCCCCCGTGTGCAGGGTGGGCGTGGCCAGCAGGAACGGCACCGGCGCGGCCGAGATCACCTGCCATGCCGCCTCCCATATCCGGGTGTCGATCGTCCGGGTCAGCGCCTGGTGCGCACAGGACGGCGTACCTCCGGGCCGCCGGCGGGCGATGTCGAGCTTCCCGGGCCGCACCGTGCCGAGCAGCGCGGCGAGTACGGTGTGGACGCCGTGCGATCCATCGCCCACATGGTCGGCGGACTCCAGTCGGTACGACCCCGCGAACGCCTCCCGGACCGCCGTGGCCAGCGTCTCCCGGTCGCGGTACGCATGGCGGACGACCCCGTCCAGCGCCCGCTCGAACTCCTCCAGCGACTCGTACGGATGCCGCTCCAGGGCCACCAGGTCCGCCACCAGCTCGGCGACCGTCTCCGCGGCGGGCGCCACCGGAGCCGGCTCCGGCACCGGGGGCAGCACCTCCTGGTACGGGACGGCCGCCACCTGAGCGCTCACCCCGAACAGCTCCGCCGCGGCCGCCCGGTGCACCGGGCTCAGCAGCTCGACCGCGCCCGCCAGCTCCGCCCGCGCCCCGGCGTCCACGTCCGCCAGATGACGGCCCACCAGGGCGAGCGCCCGCTCCTGGATCACGGTGTCCTCGTTCCCGAACGCGTCCGTGATCACCGGCAGCAGCTCGGCGGCCGCCCCGGGGTCCTTCCGCAGCACCTTGCCCAGCAGCGTCAGCTGCGCCCGGACCAGCTTCTTCTCCGTGCGGAACAGCACCGCGCCGGACATCTCCGCCAGCTCCCGCGTCCCGAGCCCGCCGTCCAGGGCCAGTTCACCCAGCACCTCCTGCGCGTACCCGGCGACCGGCGACGGACCGTCCGCCACCATGCCGAGCCAGTCCGCGATCCGCCCGCGCCGCTCCTTTGCCGTCGTGCCGAGGATCCGGAGCAGCGCCAGCGGAAAGCGCAGGTCGCGCGGCCGGCCACCGCGCAGCAGCCGGGACGCACAGGCGTCGGCCAGCGCCGCCCGGTCCAGGATCCCCTCGTCGGCGAGCGCCTTCAGCGCGCTCGGCCAGGGAGCCTCCCGGGCCGGGCCCATCGGCCAGGCGAGAGCCTCGGGCGTCTCGGTCAGCTCGATCACCCGGGGGACGAGCAGGGGCGTGTGCGGGTCGGCCCGCAGCCGGTCCACCAGATCCGCCTCGGCCCATGTCCACGCCCGCGTCCAGCCCCGCAGGTACCCCTCGGAGACCGGAACCGGGCCGCCCGAGCGGATCACCAGCGCGTGCACCAGGCCGTACTGCTCCTCGGCGGTGGCCGGACGCTCCGCCAGCCGGCGCGCCAGATCCCCGAGCCATGCGGTGTCCCGGCCTTCCAGGACGTCGAGGACGAGGCGGCCGTACGAGTCGCTCCAGCCCGCCAGTTCACGCGAGCCGATCCACCCGGCCGCCGCGGCGGCGCCCGTGTGACACCCGGCCCCGGCCACCCACAGCGCGCGCCGCACCGATTCCTGCACGCGCCAGCGGTCCCAGCCCCAGCCCCGTACCTCCTTGCGCAGCTCCTTCAGCTCCCCGAGGAGCGCCTTGCGCGCCGCCGGGTCCAGCGGCTCCAGCAGCCGAGGAATCTCGGCATGCCGTCCCGCCCGCACCGCGGCGATCAACTCCGCGCCCGCGCCGGTCGCCACGTCCGTCGCCGCGTCCGCCCCCGTGTCCGTCGTACTCGTCGTCGCCATCGCCGTACCGCTCCCCGTCGTCATCGCGTACCCCCCACGCCCGTCCCCGTCCCCGTCCCCGCCATCGCCCCGGCGCGCACCCCGCGCCGGGCCATCCGCACCGCCAGCGCGTGCTTGCACGGCCCGCGCCGGCCCCGGTACTCCGCCCACCACGCGCAGGTGCAGCTCAGCCGGCCGTCCGCCGACTCCCTTATCCGATAGGTCCGTTCACCCGACACCACCGACGCCGGCTCCCCGGCCGGGCCGCCGCCCGGCGTCACCGCGCCCTCGGCCAGCAGCCTCCGCGCGTCGACGAGACGCGGATTGTGCCGCTCGGCGCGATCCGCGTCGTACGGCAGCTCCCGGTGGAAGTACGCGGCGTCCGCCACGTCGTACCCCACCCGCCCCGCCGTGCCGAGGCGGGTCAGCGCCGCCCGCACCCGCGCCGCGCTCAGCCCCGACTGCTCGGCCAGCTCGGCCGTGTCGATCCGAGGCTCCCAGGCCAGCAGCACCGCGACCAGCTCCGCGTCCCCGGCGGCCTCCTCGGTGGCCAGCGCCTCCAGGACACCGCCCTCGCCGGAGAATCCGCGCGCCGGGTCGGGGGAGAGCGTCAGCGTGAGCCGCATCCCCGGCAGGGTGATCTCCCACGCGCTCGGTACGGGCCGTCCGTCCGGCACCGGCCCGTACACCCGCAGGGCCGTCGCGTGCCGCAGCACCCGCTCCAGCGCGACCAGCCGGTCCGGCCCCGCCAGACACACCGCGCCCGCGACCGGCCGGGTCGTCGGCCGCAGCGTCCGCCCCGACGGCACCACCCACAGGGGTCCCCGGGCCCGCGCCCCCGAGCGCGGCAGCGACCGCAGGAACCGCACCGCCTCCGCCCCCGACAGCTCCGCCCGCAGGTCGAAACCGGCCGACGCGACCTGCGCCTCCGCGAAGCCCCGCAGCCAGCGGTCCGGCAGCGGCACCTTCTTCTCCACGACCGGCCCGTCGAGCGTGGTCACCGCCAACTCCTCCGGCCCGACCCGCAGATGCAGCGGATCGTCCCCGGTGAGCCGCGACAGTGCCTCCCGCAGTGGGTTGTTGACGTCCACATTGGTCGTGCCGTGCCCGGTCTCGGCGCCGTCGAGCCCCGCGCTCAGCACGTCGAGGCGCGCGTACACCCCGCCGCAGCCCGAGAAGGACTCGAACCGGAGCCGGTCGCCGTTGCCCGTCACCACCGGGTCCAGCGAACCCGGCCGCATCCGCTGGTGATAGCGGGCCGAGGCCACGTCCGCGACGGCCAGCAGCCCCCGCGCGGCGATCTGCGGGGAGGTCAGAAACCCGGCGAAGAACCGGGGATGGGCCTCGGCGCCACGCGGTGTGAGGCCCCCGGCCGTCTCCAGGCCGAGCAGCCGCCCGGAGCCGGCGGACTCCAGGGCGGACGGGCGTGCGTAGGCGAGCGCCTGTACGGATCGCGTCATGGAAACGACGGTAGGACCCGGCACTGACAATCGACCGTGAACGCCCGCCCGCGCCCCGCCCGCGACCCACTCGAACCCCGCCCGCACCCCGTCCGCACCCCGTCCGGCCCGGGGTGACGGGGCGTCTACTGGCCGACGCGGCCCGGCTGGAGCACCTTCGAGAAGAGCACCAGGCCGCCCTCGGCGCGCAGCCGCACCGTCAGTTCCCCGCTGTCGCCGTCGATGTCGACCTCGCCGAAGTACTGCGGGCTCTCCATCGGCGAGACATTGGCCCGCTGCGGTGCCCGCACGAACACCCGCTCCGGGCCGAACGTCGGGTCCAGCGCGTTCGCGGGGAAGCCGCCCGCCGCCAGCGGCCCGGAGACGAACTCCCAGAACGGCGCGAAGTCCCGGAACGCCGCCCGCTCCGGCGCGTAGTGCTGCGCCGAGGTGTAGTGCACGTCCGCCGTCAGCCACACCGTGCCGGTGATCCGCTGGTGCTTGATGAACCGCAGCAGCTCCGCGATCTGCAGTTCACGGCCGAGCGGCGCGCCCGGGTCGCCCTGCGCGACCGCCTCGAAGTCGGTGGCCCCGTCGGTCACCACGAGCCCCAGCGGCATGTCGGCGGCGATCACCTTCCACACCGCGCGCGACTGCTTCAACTCCCGCTTCAGCCACGTGAGCTGCTCGGCGCCCAGGATGCCCACCGTGTCGTCGGCCTGCCGGCCGGGCGAGTTGGCGTTGCGGTACGAGCGCATGTCGAGCACGAACACATCGAGCAGCGGGCCGTAGCGCACCACCCGGTGCACCCGTCCCTCCACCCGGTTCGCGCCCCCGCGCGCGTGGAGCGTGGACACCGGCGTGTACTCGGCGAACGCGCGCGAGGCGCGGGCCGCGAGGACGTCGATGCTCTTCTCCGTGTAGCGGGCGTCGTCCAGGATCTGGCCCGGGTACCAGTTGTTGCGCACCTCGTGGTCGTCCCACTGGACGATCGAGGGGACCTGGGCGTTGAACGCGCGCACGTTGTGGTCGAGCAGGTTGTAGCGGAAGTTGCCCCGGTACTCGGCCAGGGTCTCGGCGACCTTCGCCTTCTCCGGGGTGGTGATGTTCCGCCAGACCCGCCCGTCGGGCAGCGTGACGCTCGGCTCGATCACCCCGTCGGCGTAGATGGAGTCGCCGCTGCACAGGAAGAAGTCCGGGTCGAGCCGGCGCATCTCCTCGTACGCGCGATAGCCGCCGATGTCCGGGTTGATGCCCCAGCCCTGTCCGGCGATGTCGCCCGACCACAGGAACCGCACCCCGTCCCGGCGCCGGTCCGGGGCGGTGCGGAAGGTGCCGGTGACCGGCTCGCCGGTACGGCGCGGGTCGTCCGGGTCCGCGAGGGTCACCCGGTAGTGGATCTGCTCGCCGGCCGGCAGCCCGCCGAGCGCGGTGGTGCCGGTGAAGTCCGTCCCGGCGCCGAGCAGCGGGCCCTGATGACGGCGCACCCGGCGGAACGACGCGCTCGACGAGGTCTCGACGATCATCCGGGCGGGCCGGTCCGAGCGGACCCACACCAGGCCCGAGTGCGCCGTCACGTCACCGGTCTGCACACCCCAGGCCGCCGACGGCCGCCCGGACAGGGCGAGCGCCGGACTCGCCAGCGCCCCGCCGCCCGTCGCGGCCAGCGTGGCGGCGGACACGGCGAGGGAGCCGCGCAGCACCGTACGGCGGGCGGGCAGCGGACCGGTGGTGCCGTGCGGCAGGCCGGGGAGGGACTGGGACATGCGAACGCCTCCAGGAAGCGGGATACAGGGACCGTCGGCCCCATCCCTAGCGCCCGGGAGCGGCGCGCAGCCCAACCCCGTATGAACAAAAGCCTTGTCCGCGCGGCCCTCCTGACGCCGGTGCGGGGCAGGGCGTCCTGGCATATGACCAAGCCGCCCTGCCCCGACGCCCCGCCGGGGGACCCCCGGAAGCGGCGATTACCGGTGAGTAGAGTCGCGGGCACGACGTCCGGCGCGACGGGATCCGCCCCGCCCGCCGGCGGGAATGGGGGAGCCGACCGAGATGACCACCGATCAGAGCGATGCGGGCGAAGCGGCCGACGGGGCCGGCCCGGCCGAGTACGCCGACCGGCCGAGTCCGGCCGATCCGACGGCGGTGTTCGAGACCCACCGGGCGATGCTCACCGGCGTCGCCTACCGGATGCTCGGCCGCGCCGCCGACGCCGAGGACGTCGTCCAGGAGGCATGGCTGCGCTGGTCCGCCGCCGACCGGGGCGACGTCCGCGAACCCCGCGCCTTCCTCGTACGCGTCACCACCCGCCTCGCCATCGACAGGCTCCGCCAGGCCCAGTCCCGCCGCGAGTCCTACGTCGGCCCCTGGCTGCCCGAACCGGTCGTCACCGACTTCGGGCCCGCCGTCCCCGACACCGCCGAACGGGCCCTCCTCGCCGACTCCGTCTCCCTCGCCCTGCTCGTCGTCCTCGAATCGCTCTCGCCGCTCGAACGCGCCGTCTTCGTGCTGCGCGAGGCGTTCGGCTTCCCCTTCGCGGAGATCGCCGCCGTCCTCGACCGGGGCGAGGCCGCCGTACGCCAACTGGCCGCACGCGCGCGTAAGCACGTCGACGAGGGCCGCCCCCGCTACGACGTCGACCCCGCCGAGCGGCGCGACCTCACCGAACGGTTCCTCGCCGCCGCCACCGGCGGCGACCTCGACGCCCTGCTCGCGATGCTCGCGCCCGACGCCCGGCTGGTCGGCGACAGCGGCGGCAAGTCCAAGGCGCCGCTGCGGATCATCGAGACCGCCCGCAAGATCGGCCGGTTCCTCGTCGGCGCCTCGCAGCGCGCGGACGAGGTCTACGACTACCGCTTCGAGGAGGTCAACGGCGCGCCGGCGCTGATCAGTCTGGTCGGCGGCCGGATCGACGCGGTCTTCCAGATCGAGGTCCAGGACGGCCTCGTCGCCTGTGTCTACATCCTGCGCAACCCGGACAAGCTGCGCGGACTCGTGCGCGCCTGAACACCCCGGCGGCGCGGGGCCCGCCGCGCCGTGCGCCGCCCGCGAACCGGTACGGCGTCCCTCCCGGACCCGCCGCGTCCCTCCCGGGCCGCGCCGGACGCCCGGGAGGGCGTTGTGCTGCGCCGGGGACACGGCCGCGCGAACGTCCCGTGAACGATCAAGATCATCTCGCCCGGTTCGCCCCTCCCTGACGGAGGATTGGTCTTGACCAAGGGTGTGCGGCGCCTTATCGTCGCATCGTTAGTGCAGGAACCTTTAATAAACAAGGCGCGGAAAACACGCCGCGGGACACGGCGAACGTGCGGAGGATCAGGGTGGGGACCACGCAGCTGGAAGCAGCTCCGGAGCCGAAGTACTGGCACCTGCGGAACGTGATCGGCGAAGCCCTCGACACGGAGTTCGCGGTCGGCGAGATCCTGCCGAACGAGCGCGAACTGGCGGCCCGCTTCGGCGTCGCCCGCGCCACCCTCCGGCAGGCCCTGGAACAGCTGGAGCTGGAAGGCCGGCTCCAGCGCCGCCGAGGCGTCGGCACCACGGTCGCCCCGCCGCGCGTCGGCGTCGACGTCTCCACCGCGGCACACGCCTGGCCCGGCGTCGGCGACGACACCTGGCAGCCCGTGGACGGCATCGCGGGCCGGGCCCCGTCCGCCGTCGCCCGCCTCCTGGACATCCGTTCGGCGGAGCCCGTCCACATCGTGCGCCGGCTGCGCCTCAGCGCCGGTCTGCCCGTCGCCGCCGAACTCCTCTACGTTCCCGAGCTGTCCGTGCCGGGCCTCACCGAGACCGGCGCCGCCGGCGGCCCCACGGGCGCCCGCGCCGTCCTGCGCGAACTCCAGCGGCTCAGCCTGGACGGCCAGGACCGCTCCGTCGAGCTGGGCTCCGCCCGCGCCGACGACGCCCGGGAACTGGACCGGCTGCCCGGCTCGCCCGTGCTCGTCGTGACGACCCGCTACCTCTCGGCCGGCCGTACCGCCGCCGTCTCCGTCGCCACCTACCGCGCCGACACCTGCCGGCTCACCTTCGGCGACTCCGGCGACCTGGCCATGGCCTCCTGACGGACTCCCGGCTGCTTTCGGACAGCCTTACGACGGCTTCCGCCGGTCGTCTGGACGCGCCGCGCCGACGCGGCACACAATGAGAACGGCCCTGGGGCACGCGCCCCAGGGCCATTCTCGTGTACGGGCGCGGCCCCTCGGCGGGGCCTTGAGGGCTGTCCGGCGGGCCGGGCCGGTCAGCGGCGGGCCGTCACCGAGCCCTCCACCGCGAACAGCTGTTCCTCCACATGGTCGAGCGCGAGCCGCAGCGCCCCCGTCGCCACCGCCGCCTCGCCCAGCATCGACAGCGCCACCCGAGGCGGCCGCAGACAAAACCGGGCCAGCTCCTCGCGCAGCGGCTGGAGCACCCCGTCCAGGCCCGCCGCCCAGCCGCCGATCACCACCAGCTCCGGATCGAGCGCCAGGACCAGCGCCGCCACATCGTGCACCAGCCGCTGGATGAACCGTTCCACCGCCGCCTCGGCCCGTACGTCACCCTGCCGGGCCAGTGCGAACACCTCGGCGACCGCCTGCTCGTCCAGCGGGTGCAGCGGCTCGTCCGTCGTCGACAGCAGATGCTCGGGGGTGGCGCCCCGGCCGAGCAGGTGCAGCGCCCCGATCTCGCCCGCCGCACCGCCGTACCCCCGGTGCAGCCGCCCGCCGATCAGCGAACCGGCCCCCGGGCTCAGCCCCGCCAGGACGAACACGATGTCGTCGGAGTCCGTCGCGGCACCCTTCCAGTGCTCGGCGACCGCCGCCGCGTTGGCGTCGTTCTCCACGATCACCGGGCAGCGGAACGACCGCCGCAGCCGCTCGCCCAGCGCCAGCCCGGTCCACCCAGGCAGCGCAGTGCCGAGCCGCACCATGCCGTCGGCCTCCACGATGCCCGGGGTGCCGACCCCGACCGCCCGCAGATTCGACCGGGGCACCCCGGTCCGGCGCAGGACGTCGGCCACGACGGCCCGGACCCGGTCGAGCCGCTCGTCCTCCGGGGCGGTGTCGGCGACCTCGCGCGCGCCGGAGCCGACGATCCGCCCGTCCAGACCCGAGATCAGCGCGGCGACCCGGTGCGGACCGATCTCGATCCCCAGCAGGTGTCCGGCCTCCGCCCGGAAGCGGAACCTCCGTGCGGGCCGCCCCTGGCGCCGGGCCCCCGGCTCCTCGGGCGCCGCCTCGACGACCAGACCGCCGTCGATCAGTCCCTCGGTCACGCCCTCGACCGTCGGCCGGGACAGTCCCGTGACCCGGGTCAGATCCGTCAGAGTGAGCGCGCCGGAGCCCCGCAGCGCGTGGAGCACCACCGCGGAGTTGATCCGTCGCAGGAGCGAGGGATCCCCGCCGGTCAGCCGCCCCACCGTCTGTCCTCCCAGCTCGTGCTTCTTTGCCCGGATGGTACTCAATGGCCTTCGAGAAGTCCCCTGTACCCCGGGGCCGGTTCGGTGCCGGTGCCGCTGGCGGACCGCCAACTGTCAGTGGGGCGCGGTTCACTGGGCCCATGCGGACATCGACGGCACAGCATCTCGCGGCGCTCGACGCCCTGACCGCCCGCGTCTTCCCGGACCACTCCGAGTACTGCCGGTCCGCGCTACGGGACAGCGGCCCCGGCCACCACGTCGTGCCGCTCGCCACCAGTGAGGACTTCTGGGAGGACGACGGAACTCGCCGCCTGATCGTCGAGGACCGGTACGAAGCGGAACGGGACGCCCTGGCCGTCCTGCTCGACATCCGCTGGGGCGCACCGCGGATTCTCGGTCTCCGGGACGTCCTCGAGCGCGGCATGTCCGGTGAGGACGTCCCGGAGCCCTGGGCCACGCTGAGCTGCCATGTCCCCGACCTGTACCTGTGGCGGGCGGGGGAGCGGTGGATCGGCCTCGGCGTGGCCCAGTGGGACAAGGAACTGCCGTTCCAGCTCGTTGCCGTCGTCACCACCGTCGACCCGCCCTGACGGATCCGCATTAGTGCAGGTCCGGCACCCCCGCCGCCTCCCGCAGCCGCGCGTACTCCTCGGCCATCGACTCCGCCGTCCAGTGCGCGTTAAGCCCGCTCGGGTTGGGCAGCGCCCAGATCCGGGTCGCGCCGATCGTCCGCTCCTGCGGCCCGATCGCGGCCTTCTTCTCGCCGAAGGCCGTGCGGTACGCCGTCACCCCGACGACCGCGAGCCAGCGCGGGGCCAGCCGCTCCACCTTCGCGGTCAGGATCCGGCCGCCCTCCCGGTACTCCTCGGCGCTCAGCTCGTCGGCCCGCGCGGTCGCCCGCGCCACCACGTTGGTGATGCCCAGGCCGTACGAGAGGAGCTCGCCCTGTTCCGCCGGGGCCAGCCGGCGCGGGGTGAACCCGGACAGGTGCAGCACGGGCCAGAAGCGGTTGCCGGGCCGGGCGAAGTGATGGCCGGTGGCCGCCGTCATCAGGCCCGGGTTGATCCCGCAGAAGAGCACCGAGAGACCGCCCGTGACCACATCGGGGACGAGGCGGTCACGGGCGGCCTGGAGCTCCTCGGGGGAGAAGCGCGTGGTCATGGCCGGAGGGGTCAGAGGATCGCGCCGGGCGTGTAGCCGGCGGCCTCCGGGTGCTGCTTGGCGATCTCCTCGATCCGGGAGACCACGACGGCGACCTGGTCGGCGGCGGCACCCGTGAAGGAGAGCTTGTCCGCCATCAGCTCGTCGAGCTGCGCGCGGTCCAGCGGGATCCGCTCGTCGGCGGCCAGCTTGTCGAGCAGCTCGTTGCGCTCGGCACCCTGCTCGCGCATGGCCAGCGCGCAGGCCACCGCGTTCTCCTTGATGGCCTCGTGCGCGACCTCGCGGCCCACGCCCGCGCGCACCGCGCCCATGAGGACCTTGGTGGTGGCGAGGAACGGCAGGTAGCGGTCGAGCTCGCGGGCGACGACGGCGGGGAAGGCGCCGAACTCGTCGAGGACGGTGAGGAAGGTCTCCAGCAGGCCGTCCAGCGCGAAGAACGCGTCCGGCAGGGCCACCCGGCGCACCACCGAGCAGGAGACGTCGCCCTCGTTCCACTGGTCGCCGGACAGCTCGCCGGTCATCGACGCGTAGCCGCGCAGGATGACCATGAGGCCGTTGACGCGCTCGCAGGAGCGGGTGTTCATCTTGTGCGGCATCGCGGAGGAGCCGACCTGGCCGGGCTTGAAGCCCTCGGTGACCAGCTCGTGGCCCGCCATCAGCCGGATCGTCTTGGCGATCGACGACGGGGCGGCGGCCAGCTGCACCAGGGTGGTGACCACGTCGTAGTCGAGCGAACGCGGGTAGACCTGGCCGACCGAGGTGAAGGCGTGCGCGAAGCCCAGGTGGCCGGCGACCCGGCGCTCCAGGTCGGCCAGCTTGCCCGCGTCGCCGCCGAGCAGGTCCAGCATGTCCTGCGCGGTGCCGACCGGGCCCTTGATCCCGCGCAGCGGGTAGCGGCCGAGCAGCTCCTCCAGGCGCGCGTACGCCACGAGCAGCTCGTCGGCGGTGGTCGCGAAACGCTTGCCGAGGGTGGTGGCCTGGGCGGCGACGTTGTGCGAGCGGCCGGCCATGACCAGCTCCGCGTACTCGGCGGACAGCTTGCCGAGCCGGGCCAGGACGGCGACCGTACGGTCCCGCATCAGCTCCAGGGAGAGCCGGATCTGGAGCTGCTCGACGTTCTCGGTGAGGTCGCGCGAGGTCATGCCCTTGTGCACGTGCTCGTGACCGGCGAGGGCGTTGAACTCCTCGATCCGGGCCTTGACGTCGTGCCGGGTGACCTTCTCGCGCTCGGCGATCGACGCCAGGTCGACCTGGTCGATCACCCGCTCGTAGTCGGCGAGCGCCGCGTCCGGCACCTCGATCCCGAGGTCCTTCTGGGCACGCAGCACGGCGAGCCACAGCCGGCGCTCCAGCTTCACCTTCTGCTCGGGGGACCAGAGGACGGCGAGCTCCGCGGAGGCGTAGCGGCCGGCCAGGACGTTGGGGATACGGGGCTTCGCAGTCACAGCAGTCACATGTCCAGATTCTACTGGTCTTTCATGCAGGTCAGCGCCACGGCCCGGACTGGAGGTTGCTACGAGACGGGCGTCACTCCGTCCATGCCCCGAGGCGGTCAGCCGGCGTCCGGGCCCTCGTACGGCAGCAGCTCGGGGCGCTTGGGCGGCAGGCCGTCGCCGGACGAGCGGCCGGTGAGCCGGCGGCCGATCCAGGGTCCCAGGTGCTCCTTGGCGAAGCGGGCGTCGGCGAGGCGGCGATCCGCCCAGCGCGGGCGCGGGCCCGGGGCGAGCGGGGTGCGCCAGTCCTCCTCGGCCGGCAGGCCCAGGGTCTGCCATACGGCCTCGGCCACCCGCCGGTGCCCCTCGGCCGTCAGATGGAGCCGGTCCACGTCCCACATCCGCGGGTCGCCGAGTACGGGCGCACCGTACAGGTCCACCACCAGGGCGCCGTGCCGGGCGGCCAGCTCGTCCACGTACGCGAACAGCTGCTCCATGCGCGGCCGGAAACGCTCCATGACCGGGCCGTTGCGGCCCGGGCTGCGCATCAGGACGAGCTGCCCGCAGGACGGCGCCAGCCGTTCGACGGCCTCGCCGAGCAGCCCGCGCACCCGGCCCATGTCGCAGTTCGGGCGCAGGGCGTCGTTGAGCCCGCCGACCAGGGTCACCACATCGGCCTTCATGGCCGCGGCCGGGGCCACCTGCTCGTCGACGATCTGGCCGATCAGCTTGCCGCGTACGGCGAGATTGGCGTAGCGGAAGCCGGGGGCGCGGGTGGCGAGCCGGCCCGCGAGGACATCGGCCCAGCCCCGGTAGGAACCGTCGGGCCGCAGGTCCGACATGCCCTCGGTGAAGCTGTCGCCCACGGCGACAAGGCTGGTGTACGTGGCATTCATCTCCATGGCCCAGCGATCGTACCGCGCGGTATGCGCCGCCCGGCGGGGGAGTCGGGCGGAGCGGCAAAGGGGAACGGAACGGAGCGGGGGAGGGGCCCCGGGGATCGCGTCCCCGGGGCCCCTCCCTGCCGCGCGGCACTGGGTCACTGGGTCACTGGGTCACTGGGCCGCGGGGCGGCCCACCAGCTCGCGCAGCACGTCCTCCATCGTCACCAGGCCGGTGAGCGCGCCGTGCTCGTCGATGACCGCCGCGAGATGGGTGCGGCTGCGCCGCATCGCCGTCAGTACGTCGTCCATCGGGGTCGACGCCCGCACCCGGGCGATCGGCCGCATCGCCGTCACCGGGAACGGCAGATCGCGCGGGGTGGCGTCCAGGGCGTCCTTCACATGGAGGTAGCCGAGGATCCGGCGGGTGTCGTCGAGCACCGGGAAGCGCGAGAACCCGGACCGCGCCGACAGCGCCTCCAGCTCCTCCGGAGTGGTGCCCACGCGCGCGTAGACGACCCGTTCCGCCGGCATCACGACATCGCCCACCGGGCGGCGGCCCAGTTCGAGGGCGTCGTGCAGCCGCTCGGTGGCCCGGTCGTCGAGGAGACCGGCGTCACCGGCGTCGGTGACCATCCGGGCCAGCTCGTCGTCCGAGAACGTGGCCGCGACCTCGTCCTTCGCCTCGACCCGCAGCAGCTTCAGGATGCCGTTGGCGAAGGCGTTGACCGTGAAGATCACCGGGCGCAGCGTCCGTGCCAGGGTCACCAGCGGCGGCCCGAGGAGCAGGGCGAGCCGGACCGGCTCGGCCAGCGCGATGTTCTTCGGCACCATCTCGCCGAGCAGCATGTGCAGATACGTGGCGACGGTCAGCGCGATCACGAACGAGATCGGGTGCACCAGGCCGTGCGGTACGCCGACCGCGTCGAACACCGGCTCCAGGAGGTGTGCGATGGCCGGTTCGGCCACGATGCCGAGCACCAGGGTGCACAGCGTGATGCCGAGCTGGGCGGCCGCGAGCATCGCCGAGACGTGCTCCAGACCCCACACGACCTTGCGGGCCCGCCGGTCGCCGGAGTCCGCGAGCGGCTCGATCTGGCTGCGGCGTACGGAGATCAGGGCGAACTCGCCGCCGACGAAGAAGGCGTTGGCGACCAGCGTCAGCAGGCCGATCAGCAACTGGATCACGATCATCGGCCGGCCTCCTCGTCCTGGTCGGTGCTGCCCGCCGTCGGGGCGTGCAGCAGTACGCGCGCCGCGCGCCGCCCGGAGGCGTCCACGACGTCGAGCCGCCAGCCGGCCAGCTCCACCCGGTCACCGGTGACCGGGATCCGGCCGAGCGCGGTGGCGAGCACGCCCGCCAGGGTCTCGTACGGCCCCTCCGGGAGCCGGAGGCCGATGGTCTCCAGCTGGTCGGTGCGGGCCGCGCCGTCCGCCGACCACAGCGTGCGGCCGTCGGTGTCCTCGCCCGCCGGGGCGAGGTCGGGGGTCTCGTGCGGGTCGTGCTCGTCGCGCACCTCGCCGACGACCTCCTCGACGATGTCCTCCAGGGTCGCGACACCGGCCGTGCCGCCGTACTCGTCGATGACCACGGCCATCGTCTGCTTGCCCGAGAGCCGGTCGAGCAGCCGGTCCACGGTCAGGCTCTCCGGGACGAGCAGCGGCTGGCGCAGCAGATCGCCGATCGGACGGCGCGGCCGCTCCTCGGCCGGTATGGCCAGCACGTCCTTGATGTGGGCGATGCCGACGACCGTGTCGAGGTTGCCCCGGTAGACGGGGAAACGGCTCAGACCGGTCGCGCGGGTCGCGTTGGCGACGTCCTCGGCGGTGGCCCGCATCTCCAGGGCCGTGACCTGGACGCGCGGGGTCATCACGTTCTCCGCCGTCAGTCCGGCCAGGTTGAGCGTACGGACGAACAGCTCGGCGGTGTCCGCCTCGAGCGCGCCCGCCTTGGCGGAGTGACGGGCCAGCGCGACCAGCTCCTGCGGGGAGCGGGCGGAGGCCAGCTCCTCGGTGGGCTCCAGACCGAGCCGGCGCAGCACCCGGTTGGCGGTGTTGTTGAGATGGCTGATCAGCGGCCGGAACGCGGCGGTGAAGATCCGCTGCGGGGTCGCCACCACCTTGGCCACGGCGAGCGGGGAGGAGATCGCCCAGTTCTTGGGGACCAGCTCGCCGACGACCATCAGGACGAGGGTCGACAGCGCGGTGCCGAGGATCAGGGCCACCGTGGAGGCGACCGCGGGGGACAGCCCGACGGCCTCGACGGGGCCGCGGATCAGCTTCGAGATCGACGGCTCGGAGAGCATGCCGACGACCAGATTGGTCACGGTGATCCCGAGCTGCGCACCGGAGAGCTGGAAGGTGAGCGAGCGGACCGCCTTCAGGGCACTGGCCGCGCCGCGCTCGCCGCGCTCGGCGGCGGCCTCCAGCTCGCCGCGCTGGACGGTGGTGAGGGAGAACTCGGCCGCGACGAAGCCACCGCACGCGAGTGCCAGCAGCAGGGCGACCAGTAGCAGTGCTACCTCGGTCATCGGATCACCTCCGTCCCTCGACGCATCCCATGATCAGTCAGGGAGGGGCGGACCGCGCGATGTCGGTTGCGGGAACGGCTACTGGGAGGCTCGCCCATGGGCGGACGCTCACACCTTTCGGTAGATGATCGACGGAGTCCTCCCATGGTAAAGGAGCGGCAAAGGGTTCAGTCGATGGGCGTGGCCCGCGGCTTCCCCCGGCGCCGCCGGTGGTCCTCGTGGTGGTAGCCGGTCGCGGCCCACGCCTGGTGGGCCGGTTCGTTCGCCTCCAGGACCATGGCGTCGGCGCGGCGGCCGCCCAGGGCGGCGAAGCGCGCCTCCGCCGCCTCCAGCGGAGCGGTGGCGACGCCCTGCCGGCGGTGGCCGGGGTGGACGGCCGGCCGGTAGGCGGAGCACCGCCGGCCGTCGAAGCCTGCGATGACCGTTCCGGCGAGGAGGCCGTCCCGCTCGGCGAGGAGCGGGGCCTCGGGGGCGCGGGTGATCAGTCGGGCCACCCCGTCGTGGTCGTCGCCGATGCTGGTGACCTCGGCGGCCTCGCGCCGGAACCGCAGCACGGTGTCGATGTCACAGAGGGTGGCGGGGCGGGTGTCGAGATCGTTCCGGGCACGAGCCGAGCAGGCCGGCGGGGCTCCGGGCGAGCCGGATCCACTGGGTGGAACGGTGCGGCCCGCGCTCGGCCCGGCGGAGACGGCCCGCCTCCTGCTCGACGGGGTCGGCCGGGCCCGTCGAGTCAGGAGGCGGGCTGCCGGGCTGAGCCGTCGGCCCGCCGCCGGGCCGTTCCCGTCTCTCCCGGGCGTCCGTGCCCGGTCGCGAAGGTCAGGTGGTGGCTCCGGGCGCGGGTTCCCGCTCGCGCAGCTCCGCGATCACCGGGCCGAACGCCTCCATCGAGCCGTCCAGCACCGTGAAGTAGGAGAAGCCGAGCCGTTCCCGCAGGGCGAGGAGCCGGTCGGCGATCTCGCGGACCGTTCCCACCGCCAGGATCGGCAGGTCCAGGATCTGTTCCTCGGTGAGATACGGCACGGCGGGCCGGAACTCCGCCACCGCCGCCGCGCGGTCCTCGGTCACCTCGACCCGCTGGAGCAGCAGATTGCGTTCCGCCGGCACCGTGCGCCCGGCCTCCTTCTCGAAGCCCGCGTACGCCTCCACGCGCGCCGCCAGCTCCTCGGCGGTCAGGACGGTCGCCGTGTTCCCCTCGAACCGGCCGCCGGAGAAGGCCGCCACGCGGGCGTGCCGGGCGGCGAGCCCCAGGACCCGGTCCCCGTTGCCGCCGATGAGCAGCGGCACATCGGCCGTCGGCTCCTTCGCCAACTCCTCCACCACGGCGGCCAGATGGTCCACCCGGGGGCCCGGCAACAGGAAGGGGAGGCCCGCTTGCTCGTGCTCCGCCGCCACATAGCCCGTGCCCAGGCCGAGTTCAAGCCGGCCGCCGGTCAGGGCGGCGGTCGTCGCCACCTCGCGGGCCAGCAACACCGGGTTGTAGAAACCCGCGTTGAGGACGAAGGTGCCCAGCCGAGGCCGGGTGGTCACCCCGGCCGCGGCCACCAGGGACGGGAAGGGGGCCGGCATGCCCAGATGGTCGGCGACCAGGATCAGGTCGTACCCGAGTTCCTCGGCGCGGCGGCAGCGGGTCCGCCACTCGTCCCCGCTGCCGGGGGCCAGCATGTTGACGGCGAATCGGAACGGCAACACCACGGTGGTACCTCCTCGTTGACGACGTCGGTCTCGTGAACCTACCCCGTCACGAAGCAGAACTCGTTGCCCTCGGGGTCCACCATGACCTGGAAGGTGCCCTGTTCGTCCGTCACGGGCGCACCGGACCTGCGCGCGCCCAGCGGAAGCACCTCCTCGGCCGCCGCCACCGGATCGGCCACCTCCACGTCCAGATGGACGCGGTTCTTCGCCGCCTTGCCCTCCGGCACCCGCTGGAAGGCAAGGCGGACGAAGCCGGGCGGGTCGACGTACGACCAGTCCGGACTCCGGTCCACCGGGGTGCCGCCGAGCAGCGCCGCCCAGAACCGTACGAGGACGGCCGGACCGGCGCAGTCGAAGACGATCTCCTGAACTCGTGCACGCATGGACGTCAGCCTACGGACGGCGGGACAGGACCGCCGCAGGTTCGGCGCGGGACTCCGCGCGCGGGGCGGGAGCCGGGGCCGGGAGCGGGACCGGGGGTGCGTACGAGGCCGCGAAGGAAGCCGTGAAGGCCGCCGCGTCCCACGAGCCGCCAAGGGCGGGTGCCAGCCACGACGGGGCCGCCGCCCGGAACGCTCCGGGTGTCAGCGCGCCCGCGCCCTGCGGCACCGCGCCCAGCAGCGGCGCGCCCGCCGCCCTCGGCAGGTCCGCCAGATTGCACCGCGCGGCCAGGTCCGGGCCGGCCGGCCAGCTGCCCACCACCACACCCGTCTGCTCGATTCCGCGCGCCCGCAGCGCCTCGGCCGTCAGGGCCGTCGAGTTGAGGGTGCCGAGCCCGGCGGGAGCGACCACGAGGACCGGTGCCCCGAGCAGCCGGGCCGCGTCGGCGAGGGTGCCGCCCTCGTCGTCGAACCGCACGAGCAGCCCGCCCGCGCCCTCCACCAGGACCAGGTCGTGCGACGCGGCCAGCTTCCGTGCCGCCTTGGCCACCTCGTCGGGGGAGACCGGGGCCATACCGGCCCGGCGGGCCGCCGTGTCCGGCGCCAACGGCTCGGGGAACCGCGCGAGTTCGGCTCCGGTGGTCGCGCCCGAAAGCCGTACGGCCTCGTCCGCGTCCCCCGCCTCCCCGAACCCGAGCCCGGTCTGCGCGGGCTTCAGCACGGCGACACTCCGCCCGGCGGCGGTGGCGGTCGCGGCGAGGGCGGCCGTGACGACGGTCTTGCCGATCTCGGTCCCGGTGCCGCTGACGACGATCACGGTCATCTGAACTGTCCTTCTCTCGTACGGAAAATCCCCGCGCGCGCTCCCGCGCCCCGGGCGGGCCGACGCACCGGCGGCGCCGGCCCCGGTCGCTCAGCCCGCGCGGGCCGCCGCCCGGACCCCCGCGCAGATCCGCGCCACGTCCTCGTCCCCCGTCACGAACGGCGGCATCGTGTAGATCAGATCGCGGAACGGCCGGAGCCACACGCCCTCCCGCACCGCCGCCCGCGTCGCCGCCGGCACGTCGACCTCGTGGTCGAGCTGCACCACGCCGATCGCCCCGAGGACCCGCACATCGCGGACGCCGGGTAGCGCCGACACCTCGGCAAGGCCCGCGCGCAGCCCCGCCTCGATCCGCCGGACCTCGCCCTGCCAGTCCTGCCCGAGCAGCAGGTCGAGCGAGGCGAGGGCGATTGCGGAGGCGAGCGGATTGCCCATGAAGGTGGGGCCGTGGGCGAGCACCGGGACCTCGCCGCGCGAGATGCCGTCCGCGACCCGGCTCGTGCACAGGGTCGCCGCCATCGACAGATAGCCGCCGGTCAACGCCTTGCCCACGCACATGACATCCGGTGCGACCCCCGCGTGACCGGCCGCGAACAGCTCGCCCGTACGCCCGAAGCCGGTGGCGATCTCGTCGAACACCAGCAGGACGCCGTGCGCGTCGCACGCCTCCCGCAACTCCCGCAGATACGCGGGCGCGTGGAAACGCATGCCGCCCGCGCCCTGCACCACGGGCTCCACGATCACCGCCGCCAGCTCGTCGGCGTGCCGCGCGATCGCGTCCCGCAGCCGCCGCGCGTACGCCTCCTCGTACACCGCCGGGGGCGCTTCCACGAAGATCTGCTCCGGCAGCGCGCCGGACCACAACTCGTGCATGCCGCCCTCGGGATCGCACACCGACATCGGCTGCCAGGTGTCGCCGTGGTAGCCGCCGCGCCAGGTGAGCAGCCGCCGCTTCGCGGGCCGTCCGGCCGAACGCCAGTACTGCAGGCACATCTTCACCGCGACCTCGACCGCGACCGACCCGGAGTCGCTGAGGAAGACATGCCGCAGCGGCTCCGGGGTGATCTCGACGAGCCGGGCGGCCAGCCGCACGGCCGGCTCGTGGGTGAGCCCGCCGAACATCACATGGCTCATCCGGTCGAGCTGCGCACGCGCCGCCTCGTTGAGGACCGGATGGTTGTAGCCGTGCACCGCCGACCACCACGACGACATGCCGTCGATCAACTCACGCTGTCCCTCGGCGGGTTCGGCGAGCCGCAGCCGCACCCCGGACGCGGACGCCACGACCAGCGGGTCCGTGCGGCCCGGCATGGGGCCGTACGGATGCCAGACGTGCGCCCGGTCCAGGGCGAGGAGTTCGTCGTTACGCATTCGGTGCGAGGTCCGTTCCGGCACCGCGACGGCGCACCGCCACCAGATCGGGCCGGGCGCCCGCGGCCCCGGCAGTGTCCGCCGCCCCGGCCGGCTCCTCGGCCCCGGACGCGGCCTCCGAACCGCATGCCCCGTGCGCCGCGCCCCCGCCGCACGGCCCGCAGCCGCCGGCGGCAGCCGTGTGCCCACCGCACCCGCCCGCCGCCCCGGCCTCATCGGCCCCGGCAGCCGTTTCCGCCGCTTCCGCCGTCCGCACCGCGCGGCTTCCGCACCCCGCGTCCGCCCGGTGCGCCGGCAGCGTGGTCGTGTCGGCGCCCTCCACCTCGAAACCGGCGTCCGCGATCATCTCCAGGTCCGCCCTGCCGGCCTGGCCCTCGCTGGTGAGGTAGTCGCCGAGGAAGATCGAGTTCGCCAGGTGCAGCGCCAGCGGCTGCATCGTGCGCAGATGCACCTCGCGCCCGCCCGCGATCCGCACCTCGGCGTCGGGGCAGACGAACCGCACCATCGCCAGGATCCGCAGACAGCGCTGCGGCGTGAGGTTCCACTCCTTGGCCAGCGGCGTGCCCTCGAACGGGATCAGGAAGTTGACGGGCACCGAGTCCGGGTCGAGCGCGCGCAGCGCGAACACCACGTCGACCAGGTCCTCGTCGCTCTCGCCCATGCCCGCGATCAGGCCGGAGCAGGCCGACAGACCGGCGGCGTGCGCCTTCTCCACCGTGTCCACCCGGTCCGCGTAGGTGTGGGTGGTGGTGATGCCCCCGTACGTCGCCTCGGAGGTGTTGAGGTTGTGGTTGTACGCGTCGGCGCCGGCCGCCTTCAGCCGCTCCGCCTGACCATCCGACAGCAGCCCGAGGCAGGCGCAGACTTCCACGCCGTCGTTCTGCTCCTTGATGGCCTCGATGGTCCGGCCGACCCGTTCCACGTCCCGGTCCGTCGGGCCGCGCCCGCTCGCCACCAGACACACCCGCTTCGCCCCGCCGGCCAGCCCGGCCGCCGCCGCCTCGGACGCCTCCTCGGGCTTCAGCCAGGTGTACTTCAGGATCCCGGCCTCGGAGCCGAGCCGCTGGGAGCAGTACGAGCAGTCCTCGGGACACAGCCCGGACTTCAGGTTGACGAGATAGTTGAGCTTCACCCGCCGCCCGTACCAGTGGCGCCGCACCCGGCCGGCCGCGGCCACCACATCGAGCAGTTCGTCGTCGGAGGTCGCCAGTACGGCGAGCGCCTCGTCACGGGTCGGCGACACGCGCCGAAGCCCCTTGTCCACCAGCGTGTTCAGCAGGTCCATAAGGGATGATCCTGGCGCACGACCCACCCCCAGGCCAAGGAGGAACCGAACAATCGGCACCCAGGGAGGTGTGTGCATGACCACACCCTGACCTCGGCCTTGTCCGGTTAAGGTCTGTGCGCTGCCTACAAAAGGACCCGCCATGCCGTCGTACGCCGCCGATCCCGGCGCCACGCACCCGGAAGGCTCCGGGAAGGCCCGCCCGAACGGCGCGGAGGAGACACCGGATCCGCGCCGGGCCGCCTTCGACTGGACCGGGGAAGCGGCCGAGCGACGGGCCCGGGCGGGCCTGGTGCGCACCCTGCGCCCGCGCGCCGCCGACTGCGGACTCCTCGACCTCGCGGGCAACGACTATCTGGGACTGACCCGCCATCCCCGGGTCACCGAGGCGGCGGCGGACGCCGCCCGCCGCTGGGGCGCGGGCGCCACCGGCTCCCGTCTGGTCACCGGTTCCACCGATCTGCACGCCCGCCTGGAACGCGAACTCGCCGCGTTCTGCGGCTTCGAGGCTGCCCTCGTCCTCTCCTCCGGCTACGCGGCGAACCTGGCGGCCCTCACCGCGCTGTCCGGCGACCGGGACGGACTGATCGTCTCCGACGCCGCCAACCACGCCTCGATCGTGGACGGTTGCCGCCTGGCACGCGCCACGACCGCGGTGGTGCCGCACGCCGACCCGGCGGCCGTCGCCAAGACGCTCGCCGCGCACCCGGGGCGCCGGTCCCTGGTGGTCAGCGACTCCGTCTTCTCCGTGGACGGCGACCGGGCGCCGCTCGGTGAACTCGCGGCGGTCTGCCGGGAGTACGGCGCCGGACTGGTCGTGGACGACGCGCACGGATTCGGCGTCCTCGGCGACGGCGGTCGCGGCGCGGTCCGCGAGGCGGGCCTCGCGGGCGCGCCCGACGTGGTCGCGACCCTCACCCTCTCCAAGTCGCTGGGCAGCCAGGGCGGCGCGGTGCTCGGACCCGCCCGGGTGATCGACCATCTCGTCAATACCGCCCGTACGTTCATCTTCGACACCGGCCTCGCACCGGCCGCGGCGGGCGCGGCGCTCGCGAGCCTGCGGCTGCTCGCCGCCGAGCCGGACCTCGCCGCCCGCGCCCGAACCGTCGCGGCCACCCTCCACCACCGGCTCACCGGGGCCGGGTTGAGCGCCGCCCGCCCCGACGCCGCCGTGGTCTCGGTCCGCGCGCCGGGCCCGGCCGAAGCCCTGCGCTGGGCCGCCGACTGCCGCGAACAGGGCCTGGCCGTCGGCTGCTTCCGCCCGCCGTCCGTCCCCGACGGCGTCTCGCGGCTGCGGTTGACGGCCCGCGCGGACCTGACGGAGGGGCAGATCGAGCGGGCCGTCGGAGTCGTGGTGCGGACGGCTCCGGCGGATGCGTGCGGACGGGGACAGTGACCACGCCCTGAGAGCCGTTCCATGATCGTTTTCTGGTTTTCGCGGGAGGAGCGGCAGAATCCGGCGACGGCCGCGAGCGGCGGCCGATGGGGAGGGGTATTCGTGATCGCCGGAATCGTGCTGTCCGTGTTCGGACTGGCCGGTATCTGCTGGGGAGCCATGCACGCGTTCAATCTGCGCGGCACGGCGGACAAGGCCGCTGCCCGGCGCAACGCCGTGCGGGCGGTGACCGCCGCCCACACGATGGACTTGCGACTCACCCGGCCCTCGCGGTTCGGGCCGTGGTTCTTCAGGCTGGCGGGGGCGCTCGTCATGCCGGGAAGCCCGGTCCTCGCTCTGGTGGGCCTCGCGCTGGCGACGGGTCTCTGAGGGGCCGTCCGGCGGCCCGGGCCCGTTGTCAGTGCAACTCGCTAGGTTGAAAGCATGAGTTCCTGCCTGACTGCCTATCTCCTCGACATCCCCGCCACCCATGCCCTCGTCGGCTCGAAGGACGAGCAACTGCTCGCGACGATCCGCGACCAATTCGCCGACGACCTCGCCCGCGACGACGACTGGTTCTCCGACCAGATCGAGGACGGCGCGCCGACCGCGTTCGACGCGCTCACGGCCGTGGTGCACGGGGGACCGTACGACGCGGACGACGAGCACTCCTTCCAGTACGGCTACGCGTACAAGCGGCTCTGCGGCCTGACCGGTTTCTTCCTGGACAACTCCTCCTTCTGCCCGTTCCGGGGCGACTGGCTGGAGATGGTCGACGAGGGGATGAAGGCGCTGCGCGTCACGGCCGTGTCGGTGGCGGAGCTGGGGTACTTCGGCGGTCTGCCGGCCGGTATACCCGGCTACGACCTGCCGCGCTGCGGGGAATGGACGCACGAGAGCTGCGTGGCCGCGCTGGAGGAGTTCGAGCAGACCAAGCGGGACGGGCACGCGCCGCCGCTGGAGCCCGAGGTCGTGGAGGCGGTCATGAGCGTCATCGGCTGGCTCCGGATGGCCGCGTCCCGTCCCGGACTCGGCGTCATCGGCTTCGTCGCCTGATCCGGCCGCCTGCTTGACGGGTGCGCCCCGCGAGAGGCCCGGTACGGGTCCGCGTCCGGTCGCACGGCGCGGCGTTCACCGCTTCGGGCGACATAGATCCGTATATCCGAGTGGATCGCCGTCCGGACGAGGGATCGGTGGCACTCTGACGCGGAGCGCACGCCGGGCCGGCCCGGTGGGAAAGGGGCGGTGACGTCATGGCGGACCACCAGGAGGCGACCCTCACCCTGCCGAGCGAACCCGTGTCGGTACCCGCCGCGCGGCGGTTCGCCCGTGAGGTGCTGTCCTCCTGGGGGCTCGACGAGACGGGCAGGACGGCGGGCGCGCTGCTCCTGATGGTGTCGGAGCTGGCGACCAACGCCGTCCAGCACACCCGCGGCCAGTCGCCCGTCTTCACGCTCGACGTCCGCCTGGAGCGCCACGAGCGGCTGTGCATCGGGGTGACCGACAGCCACCCCCGGTGGCCCCGGCGGCTCCCGGCCGCCGTCCAGCAGGACAACGGCCGGGGCCTGGTGATCATCCGCACGCTGGCCGCCGAGGCCGGCGGCCGGATGTCGGTCACGCCGACGGACGAGGGCGGCAAGACGGTGTGGATCACACTGCCCTGGCCCGCCCCCGGTCCCGCACCGGGCTGAGCCGCGCGGCCCCGGCCCCGGACCCGGGGTACGGGCCGGAGCCGGGAGTACGGCCGGGGCCGGGCCGGTCGGCTTCGGAGGGAGGCGGGCGACGTCGGGGGTCGGGTCAGCGCACGCGCCCGTACAGCACCTTCCAGGTCCAGATCCGCTCCAGCTTCACCCAGGAACCGGTCTTGGGGGAGTGCCAGATCTTGTTGTTCCCGGCGTAGATCCCCACGTGGTAGACGTGCCCACCGGAGTGGAAGAACACGAGGTCTCCCTTCTGGCGGTGCGCGGCGGAGATGTGCCGTGTCTTGTTGTACTGCTGCTGCGCGGTGCGGGGCAGCTTCTTGCCCGCCTTGCGGAACGCGTACTGGGTCAGACCCGAACAGTCGAACCGGCCGGGTCCGGTGGCCCCCCAGCGGTAGGGGGACCCCTTCTTCGACGCGGCGATGTTCAGCGCCTTGTCGGCATAGGTGGGCACGGTGGCCTGGGCCGCCGGTGCGGCTCCGGGAGCGATCAGCGTGCCGCCGACGGCGGCGAGAGTGAGAGCCGAGACGGCTCCGGCCCGGGACAGCAGGGACGGGACGTTCATCTGCGCAGTCATGCGCGACCCTTCGTCAGCCGCCTGTGAAGGATGACCTGTCGGGTTCGGGCAGGCGAAGAATGCCCGGCCGCGGCTGCGGCTTCACCCCGAGGGACGGCTCCGATCGCTCGGACGCCCCGTGTTGCTCGGGTCCTCCACTCCTGCCGGTCCACTCCGGTCGACCAGACGTCCAGGGCGGCGGCAGGACTCGGCGTCCGCCCGGACCGCCCCGCCTCGGGTGGCGGGGGCTTGTCGTCGTCAGGGATCTTGACGCACGACACCGCCGAAAACCGAGTGGATAAGGCGATTTGTGAGTCTCCTCACGACTGAACCATTGGAGTGGACAAGGGGGTTCGGGGCTCGCGCGGGGTCTCGGCGGCGAGGCTCCGACCAGCGGCGGGGAGCGGCGCGTCCGCCGGACGGATGGACGGGCCGCGCAAGTCGTCCGGTCTTTCCACCGGCCTGTCGGATCCGCCGAAGGAAGGAGTGATGATGTGATTTTCGTGCGCCAAGTGGAGCTGGACACGACACCCGCCGCTGTCAACCAGTCCGCTCCCCGGGGATGACGACCCGCCCCGAGCGCCGCTCACCGTCCAGGACGCGCAGCGCCCGCGCCAGGGTTTCCGTGTGCACCTCGGTCTCACCCCGCAGATGCATCGTGGTGAGCGCCTCGCGCAGTGCCGTCGCCCGTCCGACCAGCGCCTGGGCGGCCCGGAGCGCGCCGTAGGTGTGGCCGGTCCGGGCGGGGTTGATCCGCCCGAGCAGATCGACGACCTCCAGGTACGTGTCGATGAACTCGCCCTCGGCGCGCGTCAGCGCGGGCAGCGGCGGCAGCTCCGGGACCACCGGGGCCTCACTCTTCCCCGGCCCCGGACCGGGCGTCCCCCGTGCCGGTGCCGGTGCCGGTGCCGGTGCCCGTGTCGGTGTCGGCGCCGCCGGTGTCGTGGCGGCCCCGGACCACCTGGTCCACCAGCCCGTACGCCCGCGCGCCCGCCGCGTCGAGGATCGTGGTCCGGTCGATGTCGGCGTCCACCAGGGCGCGCTCCCGCCCGGTGTGCTCGGCGAGCAGCCCGGCGAGCAGATCCCGTTGGCGCAGCAGCTCCCGGGCCTGGATGTCGAGATCGCTCGGCTGCCCCTGCACCGGTTCGTCGAGCGCGGGCGGCTCCAGGACGATCCGGGCGCGCGGCAGGGCGAGCCGGCGTCCCGGGGTTCCCGCCGCGAGGAGTACGGCCGCCGGCCCCGCGGCCTGGCCGAGGCAGATGGTCTCCACCTCGCACGACACCGTGCGGATCGTGTCGTAGATCGCGGTCATGGCGGTGACCGAGCCGCCGGGGGAGTTGATGTAGAGGCTGATCACCCGCTCCGGCGCGGCGTAGTCCAGGTGCAGGAACTGGGCGATGACGTCGTTCGCGGCCGCCTCGTCCACCGGGGTGCCCAGCATGACGATCCGCTCCTCGAAGAGCTTCGCGTACGGATCGAGCGTGCGGACCCCGAAGGACGTGCGCTCCGTGAACTCCGGAAGGACATGGCGCATCTGCATGAGGCTTTCCTCCTTCTGTAAAAAATGTACAGGACGTACAGCCCGTAAGATGAGGAGCATGACCTACGAGATTCCGGTGACGCAAGCGCGCGCAGAGCTCGCGGATCTGATCAACCGCGTCGTCTACGGCGACGAGCGCGTCGTCGTCACCCGGCACGGCAAGCCCCTGGTCGCCCTGGTCTCCGCCGCCGACCTGGAACGACTCGAATCCCTGCGGGAGAGCGAGAGCGAGCCGGTGATCAGCGCGGTGTCGACGCTCCGCGACACCGCGTCCGCTCCGGGCGAACAGCGCCGCTTCGGCATCGCGGCCCACCATCGCGAGCCCGGCGCCGACGCCTGAACCGAGCCGTCGGGGCCGTCGGGGCTGTTGTCGGAGCCGGCGCGCCGCCCGGTGCCGCGCGCCGCGCCTCCGCCTTGTTAACGGACACGCAAAGTGCGCGTCAGGGGTCCGGAAAGACTTCCGCCGCAACGCGCAATCTCTCGGAACACGCCCCCTCGTCCCCGTTCGACGGCATGTCGAGCGTGGGTAGGGTCCGGCGCAGTCCCGGGAGACACCCGGTGTGCCGACAGCGAGGTGGAAGCGTGCGACTCAGCCCCCACGAGCAGGAGCGGCTGCTCATCCATGTCGCGGCCGACGTGGCCGAGAGGCGCCGGGCCCGCGGGGTGAAGCTCAACCACCCCGAGGCCGTCGCCCTCATCACCGCCCACGTCCTGGAGGGCGCCCGGGACGGGCGGACCGTCGCGGAGCTGATGGACTCCGGACGCAAGGTGCTGACCAGCAAGGACGTCATGGACGGCGTCCCCCAGATGATCCCCGACGTGCAGGTCGAGGCCACCTTCCCGGACGGCACCAAGCTCGTCACCGTCCACGAGCCCATCTTCCCGGGGGAGCCCCGTACCCGATGATCCCCGGACAGATCCTCTTCGCGGACGGCCCGGTGGTCCTCAACGAGGGCCGCCCCGTCACCCGCCTCACCGTCCTCAACACCGCCGACCGTCCCGTCCAGGTCGGCTCCCACTACCACTTCGCCGAGGTCAACCCCGGTCTCGACTTCGACCGCGCGGCCGCCCGGGGGCTGCGGCTGCACATCGCCGCCGGCACCGCCGTCCGCTTCGAGCCCGGCATCCCGGTCGAGGTCGAGCTGGTGCCGCTGGCCGGCCGCCGGTTCGTGCCGGGCCTGCGCGGCGAGACGGCCGGCCCGCTGGACCCCGCGAGCGACGCGACCGCCGAGGACCGTCCGAACGGAGCCGACCGTGCCTGAGCTGCACCGCGCCGCCTACGCCGATCTGTTCGGCCCCACCACCGGCGACCGGATCCGGCTCGCCGACACCGATCTGCTGGTACGGATCGAGGAGGACCGCTCCGGCGGCCCCGGCCTGGCGGGTGAGGAAGCCGTCTTCGGCGGCGGCAAGGTCATCCGCGAGTCGATGGGCCAGTCCTGTGTCACCCGCGCCGAGGGCGCCCCCGACACCGTGATCACCGGCGCGGTCGTCATCGACCACTGGGGCGTCGTCAAGGCCGACATCGGCATCCGCGGCGGCCGGATCACCGCCCTCGGCAAGGCCGGCAACCCCGACACCATGGACGGGGTCCACCCCGACCTCGTCATCGGCCCCGAGACCGAGGTGATCGTCGGCAACGGGCGCATCGTCACCGCCGGGGCCGTGGACACCCATGTCCACTTCATCGGACCGACCGTCGTCGAACAGGCCCTCGCCACCGGGATCACCACCCTCGTCGGCGGCGGCACCGGTCCCGCCGAGGGCACCAAGGCCACCACCGTCACCCCGGGACCCTGGCACATGGCCCGGATGTTCGAGGCCCTGGACACCTTCCCGGTCAACATCGGCCTGCTCGGCAAGGGCAACACGATGTCCCGCGACGCGATGCGCTCCCAACTGCGGGGCGGCGCACTGGGGTTCAAGGTCCACGAGGACTGGGGCGCCACCCCCGCCGTCATCGACGCCTGTCTGGACGTCTGCGAGGAGTCCGGCGCCCAGCTCGCCATCCACACCGACACCCTGAACGAGGCCGGCTTCGTCGGCGACACGCTGGCCGCCATCGCGGGCCGCACCATCCACACGTACCACACCGAGGGCGCGGGCGGCGGGCACGCGCCCGACATCATCACCGTGGTCTCCGAGCCGTACGTCCTGCCCAGTTCGACCAACCCCACCCGGCCGCACACGGTCAACACCGTCAAAGAGCATCTCGACATGCTGATGGTGTGCCACCACCTCAACCCGGCCGTCCCGGAGGACCTCGCCTTCGCGGAGTCCCGGATCCGGCCCACGACGATCGCGGCCGAGGACATCCTGCACGACCTCGGCGCCATCTCGATCATGTCCTCCGACTCCCAGGCGATGGGCCGCATCGGTGAGGTGATCATGCGGACCTGGCAGACCGCCCACGTCATGAAGAAGCGGCGGGGCGCCCTGCCCGGCGACGGCGACGACGACAACCACCGGGCCCGGCGCTACGTCGCCAAGTACACGATCAACCCGGCCGTCGCACAGGGCCTGGACCACCTCGTCGGCTCCGTCGAGACCGGCAAGCTCGCCGACCTCGTGCTCTGGGAACCCGCCTTCTTCGGCGTCAAGCCGCTCCTCGTCCTCAAGAGCGGCCAGATCGCCTACGCGCAACTGGGCGACGCCAACGCCTCCATCCCCACCCCGCAACCCGTGCTGCCCCGCCCGATGTTCGGCGCGCTCGGCCGGGCCGCGGCGGCGGGATCCGTCAACTTCACCGCTCCGGCCGCGATCGAGGACGGACTGCCCGAAAAGCTCGGCCTGAACAAGGAGTTCACCGCCATCGGCTCCACCCGCCGGACCACCAAGGCCGACATGCGGGAGAACGACGCGATGCCCCGGGTCGAGGTCCACCCCGACAAGTTCCAGGTGCGGATCGACGGCGAGCGGGTCGAACCGCACCCCGTCACGGAACTGCCCATGGCCCAGCGCTACTTCCTCTTCTGAGCGCCACCGTCATGTCCGAATCCGCAGCGCGTGCCGCGCTCCTCGTGCTCGCCGACGGGCGGTTCCCCGCCGGCGGACACGCCCACTCCGGCGGCGCCGAGGCCGCGGTCCGGGCCGGCCGGCTCACCGACGCCGCCGGCCTGGAGTCCTTCTGCCAGGGCCGGTTGCACACCACCGGCCTCACCTCGGCCGGCCTCGCCGCCGCGGCGGCCCTCGGCGCCGACCCGCTGCTCGGCGATGGCGGCGATGAGCAGATCCGTGTGCGAGAGCGCCCGGTGGAAGCCCCGCTGCAGCGCCTCGTTCTGGATGGCGAGGGCC
>NZ_JBEYZX010000016.1:0-120799 GCF_040646255.1 Streptomyces sp. NPDC046203
GTCGACCTGGTCGACGACGTACGGCTCTACCGGGCCGATCCGGTGACCGGGCAGCACCCCGACTCACACGGGCCTGATCATCATCTTCGGCGGGTCGTGCGGGTGGTTGCGGATCTCGACCACGCAGTCCACGGCCGCGGACTCGTCCCGCCGCGGGCCGGGCGCCATGCAGCGCTCGAACCGCTGCGCCAGCAGCTCGCACACCGTGCAGCCGGCGACCGGCTCGGGGCGCGGGCGCGAGGGAAAGCCCACGGCGCGCTCTATTCGGCTGGTCACGGTTTCACTACCGGGGGGACGGGGGTGGTGAGGACGCGGATGCGTTCGGCTTCGGTGTCGGTGGGCGGGCGGAGATCGGTGGTGGGGGCGGTCCATTCGGTTCCGCCGGTCACAGGGCGCAGGACGACGAGGCCGTTTTCGTAATCCATCACCCGGCCGGGGCGAGTTGTCGCCATGCGGGTATCGACCATGTACGAGCCGACGGGGGGCATCGGTGCAGGTGCCGGGCCCGGGCAGGCATTGTTTTCGAACACAGCAATTCCTCTCTGTTGCGTCTTCGCTACCGAGTGCAGTCAGCGTGGCCTACTCTGCAGAGGTCTTCAACGTGCGAGTCAGGAAGGGGGAGTTGTGGTCAACATCAAGGCGCTCAACCCGGAAGGCGGCCCCGAGGCCGCGTACGGCGCGCGTATCCGCGGGGTACGTGAGGAGCGGGGATGGCGGCAGGATGACCTGGCTACCCAGACGGGATATTCCAGCAAGCATATTTCTGCGGTCGAAACTGGCCGGAGGTCTTCAACTCTCGCTTTTTCGAAGTCTCTTGACGTGGCCTTCGGGCTGGCCGACACGGTTGAGTCGTTCGAGCGGGAATGGCGGAAGCTGAGGCACGGAAATCTGCTGGAAGGGTTCCCGGAGTTCCTGGGGTACGAGGGGCGGGCGTCGGAAATCCGTCTCTACGAGGTCGGGGTGATCCCTGGCCTGCTCCAGACGCCGGCGTACGCGGCGGCGCTCGCCGACAGCGCCGTACGACGTGGCGCGGCAACGCCCGAGCAGGCAAGTGAACGCGTGGCGCTTGTCGCCAAGCGGCAGGCCGCACTCGATCGGACTCCACCACCGGTCGTGATGGTGGTCTTGGACGAGGGCTGCATCCGACGGCCCCTCGGGGGCGCGGATGTCATGAGCGAACAGTTCGCACATCTGGCGGAGTTCGCCGAGCGGCCGAACACGGTGCTCCAGGTCGCTCCGTTCCGCATGGGCGGGCGGCGGCCGTTCAATCTCCCTATAACGGTGCTGACCCTGCCCGATCGGTCGGTGATGTGCTACGCGGAGTCGGCTCAGCGAGGTCATCTCGAACGGGAAAGCTCGGTAGTCCTCCCCCTGTTGGGGGATTACCATCAGCTCCAGGCCGAAGCGCCATCCCAGAAGGAATCCGTGGCCATGATCGAGCAGGTACGAAAGGGTACGTCGTGACGACCGAATCCCCCCGCTGGTTCAAGTCCTCCTACAGCGACAACGGCGGTCAGTGCGTCGAGATCGCCACGAACCTCGCCGCCTCGCGCGGTGTCGTTCCCGTCCGTGACTCGAAGGACACCACTGGACCCGCCCTTGGCGTCTCCGCGTCGGCGTTCGCGTCCTTCGTGGCGGGTGTCAAGACCGATGGGTTCGACATCGCCTGAGGTCCGCTGACACGCGAAGAGCCCCGCCCCATCCCTTGGCAGCTCGGGATCAAGGCGGGGCTTCGTCATGCGGTCTGGCTGAGGGCGCCGTCGCGGCGTACCGTGCGCGAAGGACCCCCTTCGATTTTTCGCACGAAAGGGCACCAGATGACGACCGAGTCTCCCTGCTGGTTCACGTCCTCGTACAGCAGTAACGGCGGCAGCTGCGTCGAGGTGGCCACGAATCTCGTCGCCTCCCGTGGCGCTGTCCCCGTCCGTGACTCCAAGGTCGTCGGCGGGCCGTCGCTCGATCTCTCCGCTTCCGCGTTCGCGTCGTTTCTTGACGGCGTGAAGCACGGCCGGTTCGGCGCCTGAATCCCTGCCGCGAAAGGGTGTGTCGTGATGACCGAATCTCCCTGCTGGTTCAAGTCCTCGTACAGCGGCAACGGCGGTCAGTGCGTCGAGGTGGCCACGAACCTCGCCGCCTCGCGCGGTGTCGTGCCCGTCCGTGACTCCAAGGCTGCCGACGGCCCGTCTCTCAGCCTCTCCGCCGCCGCGTTCGCGTCGTTTCTTGACGGCGTGAAGCGCGACCGGCTCAGCGCCTGAATCACCGCCACGAAAGGGCATGTCGTGACGACCGAATCCCCTCGCTGGTTCACGTCCTCCTACAGCAACAACGGCGGTCAGTGCGTCGAGGTGGCCACGAATCTCGCTGCCTCCCGTGGCACCGTCCCCGTCCGTGACTCCAAGGCCACCGACAGGCCGTCGCTCAGCCTCTCCGCCGCCGCGTTCGCGTCGTTCCTCGACGGCGTGAAGCACGACCGGTTCGGCGCCTGAGGCGACCGTCGACGCTCAGCGGCACACCGTGCCCGACTTCGGTACCCGGCCCTCCAGCAGGTAGCCGTCCGTCGTGGTCTTCACGCACGCGTTGCCGCTGTTGTAGGCGCCGTGGCCCTGGCCCTTGTAGGTGAGTTCGACGCCGACGCCCGGGCCGAGGGCGTTCACCATCGAGCGGGCGCCCTCGTAGGGGGTGGCGGGGTCGCCCGTGTTGCCGATGACGAGGATCGGGGCCGAGCCGGGGGCCGAGACGTTCGGGTGCTGCCACGTGCCGGGGACCGGCCAGTGGGCGCAGCTCGCGAGGCCCCAGCCCATGTAGGCGCCGAAGACCCGGGACGCCTTCTCGAACTCCGGGAGCTTCGCGCGGGCCTGTGCGAGGGTGTAACGCTCCTTGTAGTCCACGCAGTTGATGGCGGCGTTCGCGGACTGGAGATTGCTGTACCGGCCGTTCTGGTCGCGGCCGTTCATCGAGTCCGACAGGGCGAGCAGCAGCGCCCCGTTCCCGCCGTCGGCTTCGTCGAGGCCCTGTTCCAGATAGGGCCAGAACTCCTTCGAATACAGTGACTGGGCGATCCCGTTGGTGGCCTGCGTCTCCGTGAGATCCCGGCCGCCGATGCCCGGGATGGGTTTCTTGTCGAGCGCGGCGAGCAGATCGGTGATGAAGCGTTCGATCTCCGCCACGGAGGTGCCCGGCAGGACGCACTGGCCCTCCCGGTTCAGACAGTCCTGCGCGAAGTTGTCGAGCGCGAGCTGGAAGCCGCGCGCCTGGCCGAGACCGCCGCCCACCACGCCCGCCTTGGGGTCGACCACGGCGTCGAAGACGGCCCGGCCGACGCTCTGCGGGAAGAGGTGGGCGTACACGCCGCCGAGTTCCGTGCCGTACGAGATGCCGAAGTAGTGGAGCTGCCGATCGCCGAGGACCCGGCGCATCAGGTCCATGTCGCGAGCGGCGTTCTCGGTTCCGACGTACGGCAGTTGGGCGCCGGAGCGCTGCTGGCAGCCGGCGGCGTACTTCTTCTGCGCGTCCGACAGCTTCCGTTCCTCCGCCGCGTTGTCCGGGGTGAAGTCGAGCGCGTAGTAGGCGTCGAGTTCGGCGTCGGTCAGGCAGACGACCGGTTTGCTGCGGCCGACGCCCCGAGGATCGAAGGAGACCAGGTCGTAGCGGGACCGCAGGTCCTCGAAGTCGCTCGCGAAGCCGGGCAGCGCGGTGACCCCGGACCCGCCGGGGCCGCCGAAGTTGAAGATCAGAGAGCCGATCCGCTGCCCCTGCTCCCGGGCCTTGGCGCGGATCAGGGCGAGGTCGACCGTGCCGCCGTCCGGCTTGGCGTAGTCGAGCGGCGCGGAGAGATACGTGCACTCCCAGGACCCGCCACCCGGCAGCGGCGACGGGGCGGGACCGCCGCCCTCGTCCTGGTTCGGCGGCAGACAGGGCGCCCACTCCAGCTTCTGCGCCGCGAGCCGGTCGAGCCCGGTGGGCCCGTTGGTCGCGGGCGGCGCGGCCCGCTGCCCGCCGTCCGAGCACCCGGTGGTCTGGGAGGTCAGGAGCAGGGCGGACGCGGTGATCAGCGCGGCGCGCTGGGCGGCGGAGATCGGCATGACTTCATCCTCGGCCGCCCCTCGCACCCCCGCGCGGGGCGCTGAGCCAAGCGGGTGGCACCCCGCCCGGCCCCGCTCCGCACCTTGCGCGTCCGGCGTGCCCCGGCCTCGCGGGATCCCGCTCTACGGCACCCGCTGCCAGCCCGGCCTCGGGTCGCGCTCGCCCAGCCGGCCGGGCCGCCGGCGGCGGTAGACCACGAACGGCCGGAAGAGGTACCGCACCGGCGCCGCGAACATATGCACGAGCCGCGAGTACGGGATCAGCGCGAAGAGCGCGAGACCGAACAGCACGTGCAGCCGGAAGGCCAGCGGCGCCTCGGCCATCAGCGCGTACTCCGGATCGAGCGCGAACAGCGACCGCAGCCACACCGAGACGCCCTCGCGGTAGTTGTAACCATCCGTCGCACCCGTCGAGTTGAGCACCGTCGCGAGCAGCCCGAGGCTCATCGCGCCCAACAGAACGGCGTACATCACGCCGTCGCTGCGCAGGCTCGCCCGCCGCACCGCCGGCACCCGCAGCCGCCGGTAGACGAGGATCCCGATGCCGGTGGCCGCGGCCAGGCCCGCGACGGCGCCCGTCGAGATCGCCATCAGGTGGTACGCGTGGTCGCTCAGCCCGATCGCGTCCGTCCAGCTCATCGGGATCAGCAGCCCGACCGCGTGGCCGAGCACCACGAACACCATCCCGAAGTGGAACAGCGGCGAGCCGATCCGCAGCAGCCGCGACTCGTGCAGTTGGGAGGAGTGGGTGGTGATGCCGAAGCGGTCGTAGCGACCGCGCCAGATGCCGCCCGCGATCAGCAGGGCGAGACAGACGTAGGGCAGGACGCCCCATAGGACGAGATTCATGTCAGTTTGCCATCCCTTCCGTACGGCGAGGGGTCCCCGGGCGGGCGGCCCCGGAGTGGGCGGCCCGGGGGAGTGCGGAGTGGCCGGCGCCGGGGCGGGTGACCGGCCAGGGCAGTTCGACGCCCGGGCCCCGCGGTTCGAGCCCGCCCAGCCGGTCCCGTACGTCCGGCCCGCTCAGCCGGTCCCGTACGTCCGGCTTACCCAGCCCACCCGGCCCACCCAGCCCGTCCGGCCCGTCCGGCTCACCCAGCCCGTCCGGTACGACGAGCGTGGGCGGGCCGTCCCCCGCGCCCAGGCCCACCAGCTCACGCGGAGGCCCCGAGCGGGCCAGCGCCTTCGCCTCCTCCCGGGTCCGCGGTGACGGGCCGGGCAGGGTCGCGCACACGGCCTCGACGACCCGGGTGTACGGCGTGTCCGCCGACTCCAGGGCCAGGCGGAGCAGTTCGAGCCCGGCCCGGTGTTCCTGGAGCAGCTCCGTACCGGCCGCGACGCACTGCCCGGCGAACTCCAGCGCCGCCGGGAGGAAGTCGGGCAGCTCCTCGCCGCCGAACTCCAGCCCGTACTGCCGGTAGATCCGCTTGATCCGTACGAGCGAGAGGCCGCGCCGCCGGGTGTCGCCGTCCGTCCACCACGTCAGATACAGGCAGCGGCGGTTACGGGTGTCGAAGGTGTCGGAGTAGTGGGCGGCCAGCTCCAGCGGGTCCGTGTCCGCGAGGTGGTCGAGGAACTCGGCGAGGCCCTTCGCCTGTGGGATGTCCGCCACTGCCTCGCGCAGCAACGGCAGTTCGGCGTAGAGCGCTTCGTCCGGGTAGGCGAGACAGCGCGCGGCCACCAGCCGGATCACGGCGTCGTCGTTCACGCGTCGGCCCTCCGCGTCCGGCCGAGGTTGAGCAGGACGCGGCGGCCGTTGCCGCCGGCCTCGCCCGCCTCGCCGACCGGGCAGCCGTCCTCCAGGGGCAGCGGGTGCGCGGCGGCCAGGTCGTCGGCGTCCTGCCGTGCCGCCGTCGGAATCACGTACCGGTCCTCGTACTTGGCGATGGCGAGCAGCCGGAACATGTCCTCCATCTCCTCGCCCGTCAGCCCCACGGCCTTGGCGATCGTCTCGTCCCGCTCCTCGCCCAGGTTGACTGCCCGCATATAGGAGCGCATCGCCGCCATCCGCCGCAGCACCGCCTCCACCGGATAGGCGTCGCCGGCCGTCAGCAGCTCGGCGAGATACTCGACGGGGATCCGCAGCGCGTCGATCGCGCCGAAGAGATTGCCCGCGTCCTCGCCGTCGTGCCCGGACGCGGCGACCGCGTCGACGACCGGCGAGAGCGGCGGCACGTACCAGACCATCGGCATCGTCCGGTACTCCGGGTGCAGCGGCAGCGCCACCTGGTAGGTCGCGATCAGGTCGTACACGGGCGAGCGGCGGGCCGCGTCCAGCCACTCCTCGGTGATCCCGGACGCCCGCGCCGCCTCGGTCACCACCGGATCGCCCGGATCCAGAAAGCAGTCCAACTGGGCGGGATACAGGTCGTGTTCGTCCTCCACCGCCGCCGCCTCGGCGACCCGGTCGGCGTCGTACAGCATCACGCCGAGATAGCGCATCCGGCCCACGCATGTCTCCGAGCAGACCGTCGGCATCCCGACCTCCACCCGGGGGAAGCAGAAGGTGCACTTCTCCGCCTTGCCGGTGGCGTGGTTGAAGTAGACCTTCTTGTACGGGCAGCCGGTCACGCACATCCGCCAGCCCCGGCAGGCGTTCTGGTCGACCAGGACGATCCCGTCCTCCTCCCGCTTGTACATCGCGCCCGACGGACAGACCGACACACAGGCCGGGTTGAGGCAGTGCTCGCAGATCCGGGGCAGATAGAAGAGGAAGCTCTGCTCGAACTCGAACCGGATCTTCTCGCCGACCTCCTTGCGCACCTTCTCCACCAGCGGGTCGCGCGGGCCGTGTTCGGGGGCGCCGCCCAGGTTGTCGTCCCAGTTGGGGCCCCACTCCACCTTGTCGAGCGGTGCGCCGGTGAGCTGGGAGACGGGCCGGGCCACCGGCAGGTCGTCACCGGCCGGGGCGTCGGTGAGGTTGCGGTACTCGTACGTCCAGGGCTGGTAGTAGTCCTCGATCTCCGGCAGTTCGGGGTTGGCGAAGATCTGCCCGAGCCGCTTCAGCCGGCCGCCCGCGCGCAGCCGCAGCCGCCCCGAACGGGTCCGCTCCCAGCCGCCCTTCCACCGCTCCTGGTCCTCCCAGCGGCGCGGATAGCCCTGGCCGGGCAGGGTCTCGACGTTGTTGAACCACACGTACTCGGTGCCCTGCCGGTTGGTCCACGCCTGCTTGCAGGTGACCGAACACGTATGACAGCCGATGCACTTGTCGAGGTTCATGACCATCGCGATCTGAGCCATCACGCGCATGAGTCAGTACTCCACCTTCTGGTCGCGGCGGCGGATCACCGTCACCTCGTCGCGCTGGTTGCCGGTCGGCCCGAGGTAGTTGAAGGCCCACGTCAACTGGGCGTAGCCGCCGACGAGATGAGTCGGCTTGAGCATCACCCGGGTCAGCGAGTTGTGGATGCCGCCCCGGCGGCCCGTCGACTCGGTCTTCGGCACGCCGACCGTGCGCTCCTGCGCGTGGTTCATGTAGACCGTGCCGGCCGGCATCTTGTGGGAGACGATCGCCCGCGCCGTGACCACGCCGTTGCGGTTGACCGCCTCGATCCAGTCGTTGTCGGCGACCCCGATCGCCTCGGCGTCCTCGGGCGACATCCAGATCGTCTGCCCGCCCCGGCCGAGCGTCATCATGTAGAGGTTGTCCTGGTACTGGGAGTGGATCGCCCACTTGTTGTGCGGGGTCAGATAGCGGACGGCGACCTCCCGCCCGGCCGCGCCGTCCCGGGTCGTGCCGGGCGCGGGCTCCCCGTACAGCCGGTGCATGTCCAGCGGCGGCTTGTACACCGGCAGTGCCTCGCCGACCTCGTGGATCCAGTCGTGGTCGAGGAAGAAGTGCTGGCGGCCGGTGAGCGTGTGCCAGGGCTTGAGCTGCTCGGTGTTGACGGTGAAGGCGGTGTAGCGGCGCCCGCCGGACTCGCTGCCCGACCACTCCGGCGAGGTGATCACCGGCACCGGCCGCGCCTGGGTGTCCGCGAAGGTGATCCGCTTGCCCTCGGCCTCCGCCGCGAGATGTGCCATCGGCTGCCCGGTCCGGGCCTCCAGTTTCTTGAAACCCTGGGTCGCCAGACGGCCGTTGGAGGTGCCGGACAGGGAGAGGATCGCCTCGCAGGCCCGGCGCGCGGTGTCGAGCCGGGGCCGTCCGTCGGCGGTCCCGCCGCGCACCCGGCCGTTCTTCTCCGCCAGATACGCGACCTCCTCGGCGACGTCGAACGTGATCGCCTTCGTCGTCACCCCGAGCCGGTCCACCAGCGGGCCGAGTGCCGCGAACTTCTCGCCGACCGCCCCGTAGTCCCGCTCGACCACCGTCAGGTTGTACATGGTCCGCCCCGGCACCGGCGCGCACTCGCCCTTCGACCAGTCGAGCGCCACCCCGCCCGGCTGGGCCATCTCGCCGCCCGGGGTGTCGTGCTGGAGCGCGGTCGCGACCAAGTCCCGGCGTACGCCCAGGTGTTCCCCGGCCAGTTCGCCGAAGCGGCGGGCGAGCGCGAGAAAGGCGTCGTAGTCGGAGCGGGCCTGCCAGGGCGGGTCCACGGCCGGGGTGAAGGCGTGCAGGAAGGGATGCATGTCCGTGGAGGACAGATCGTGCTTCTCATACCAGGTGGCGGCCGGCAGCACGATGTCGGAGAGGAGCGAGGTGCTCGTCATCCGGAAGTCCAGCGACAGCAGCAGATCGAGCTTGCCCTCGACGTCTTCGTCGCGCCACCGCACCTCGCGCGGTGCGCAACGAGGGCCGTCGGCGGGCAGGTTGGAGTGGGTGCCGAGGAGATGCTTGAGGAAGTACTCATTGCCCTTGGAGGAGGAGCCGAACAGGTTCGCCCGCCACACCGTCATCACCCGGGGCCAGTTGGCGGGCGCGTCCGGGTCCTCGCCCGCGAAGCCGAGCGTGCCGTCCTCCAGGGCCCGCACGGTGTCGCCGACCGGATCCTCCTGGTCGCCGAGGTCCAGTGGATTGCGGTCGAAGGTCGGGTACGAGGGCATCCAGCCCATCCGGGCCGCCGCCGCGAGACAGTCCGCGCCGGTCAGCCCCTCGAAGCGGCCCTCGGCGAGCGGCGAGGCCAGCGACTCGGCGGGCAGCGAGTCGTACCGCCACTGGTCGGTGTGCAGATAGAACCAGCCCGCGCCGATCATGTGCCGGGGCGGCCTGGCCCAGTCGCCCGCGCTCGCGAGGGTGGCCCAGCCGGTGACCGGGCGGCACTTCTCCTGGCCGACGTAGTGGCCCCAGCCGCCGCCGTTGCGGCCCTGGCAGCCGGTGAGGGTGAGCAGGGCGAGGAAGGTCCGGTAGATCGTCTCGGAGTGGAACCAGTGGTTGGTGCCCGCGCCCATGAGGATCATGCAGCGGCCGTGCGAGCGTTCGGCAGTGTCCGCGAACTCCCGCGCGATACGGGTGACTTGGGCGGCCGGTACGGACGTCAGGGTCTCCTGCCAGGCGGGCGTGCCGACCGCGCCGGCGTCCTCGTACGAGGCGGGCCACTCGCCCGGCAGCCCCGGACGCCCCACCCCGTACTGCGCGAGCAGCAGGTCGTACACCGTGGTGACCAGCAGCCCTTCGCCGTCCTCGCGGCCGGTGCCGCCGAGCCGGCGGACCGGGACGCCCCGCCGCAGCACCGCGCCCTCCTCGTCGAAGCGCGGCAGCACGACCTCGGCGGACCCCGAGCCCGACCCCGAGCCCGACCCCGACCCCGAGCCCACGTCCCCGGTCTGCTCCTCGAAGAGGCTGAGCCGGGGTACGACATCCCCCAGGTCCAGATTCCAGTCGGCCTTCCCTTCCGTCCCCCACCGGTGCCCGAGCGTGCCGTTCGGGACCACCGGCTCGCCGGTCGCGTCGTCGAGAAGGACCGTCTTCCACTCGGCGTGCTCGACTTCCTGCCCGAGGTCGGCTGCGGTCACGAACTTCCCCGGAACCAGGCCCTGTTCGGTCTCCCGCAGCGTCACCAGGAACGGCAGATCGGTGTACCGGCGCACATAGTCCGCGAAGAACGGGGTCTCGCGGTCGACGAAGAACTCCTTGAGGATCACGTGCCCCATCGCCAGGGCCAGCGCCCCGTCCGTCCCCGGGTGCGGATGCATCCACTCGTCGGCGAACTTGGTGTTGTCGGCGTAGTCCGGCGAGACGGTGACGACCTTCTGGCCCCGGTAACGGGCCTCCGTCATCCAGTGCGCGTCCGGCGTCCGCGTCACCGGTACGTTCGAGCCCCACATCAGCAGATACGCGGCGTCCCACCAGTCGCCCGACTCCGGTACGTCGGTCTGGTCGCCGAACACCTGCGGCGAGGCCACCGGCAGATCCGCGTACCAGTCGTAGAACGACAGCATCGGCGCGCCGATCAGCGAGTGGAAACGGGCGCCCGCCGCGTGCGAGGCCATCGACATCGCCGGGATCGGCGAGAAGCCCGCCACCCGGTCCGGGCCGTGCTCCTTGATGGTGTGCACATGCGCGGCGGCGGCGATCTCCAGCGCCTCCTCCCAGGTCGTCCGCACCAGCCCGCCCTTGCCCCGGGCCCGCTGGTAGGCGCGCCGGCGCCCCGGGTCGCGCTGGATGTCCGCCCAGGCGAGCACCGGGTCCTTCAGCCGCTTTTTCGCCTCCCGGTACATGCCGAGGAGCGTGCCCCGGACGTACGGATAGCGGACCCGGGTGGGGGAGTAGCTGTACCAGGAGAAGGAGGCGCCGCGAGGGCAGCCGCGCGGCTCGTACTCGGGCCGGTCCGGGCCCACGGACGGATAGTCGGTGGCCTGCGTCTCCCAGGTGATGATGCCGTCCTTGACGTACACCTTCCACCGGCACGAACCGGTGCAGTTGACCCCGTGCGTCGAGTACACGACTTTGTCGTGGCTCCAGCGGTCCCGGTAGAACGACTCGCCCTCCCGGCCCCCGGTGCGATGCACCTCCCGCAGGTCGTCGGAGACCTCGGCGCGGGAGAAATACCTGCCCGCCCGCAGCAGGGTTTCGGCAGGGTTGGGCCTTGGCTGCACGTCCGGCTCCTTCACACGAATGACGCGTCCGGCACGGCGAGCCTAGGCAGCCGGGGCGGTGCGAAAGGGGGGCCGTCCGGCCCTGCCCGCTGTGACCAAATCCCGTAGTGACCCCGGCGGATGGCATGGGAATGTCGAGGTCGTGAGTGCTGTCGTACGACGCTGGCTGCCCAACCAGCACGGAGCCTGGGCGATGCTCGCCGTCCCGTTTCTCGCGGGCGTGCTGATCGGCGGTCCGGCCTGGATCGATCTCCCCCTGTTCGCGGCCTGGCTGGCGGCGTACATCGCCGCCTTCCACGCCCAGCAATGGCTACGGCTGCGCCGGCTGTCCCGTAACCCGCGCGCCGCCGGCCGGCATGTCCGGCCCGGGCTCGTCTTCGGCGCGGTCACCGCCGTCCTCGGCGTGCCGCTCGCCGTCGCCGAACCGTGGCTGCTGCTCGCGGCGGCGGCGATGGCACCGTTCCTCGCCGTCAACGCCTGGCACGCCCGGACGAACCGGGAGAGGGATCTGCTCAACGGCATCGCCGCCGTCGTCCCCGCCTGCGGCATGCTCCTGGTGACCCTGCGCCTCGGCGGCGGCACCCTCGCCGACGGCCTCGCCCCGGCCACCGCCTGCCTGCTCTACTTCGCCGGCACCGTCCCGTACGTGAAGACGATGATCCGCGAGCGCGACTCCCTCGCCCACCGGCGCGGCTCGGTCGCCTACCACGCCCTCGCGCTGATCGCGGCGACGCTGCTCAGCCCCTGGCTGGCCGTCCCCTTCGCCCTCTACCTGGCCCGCGCCGCCGTCCTGCCGGGCCACCGCCTCACGCCTCCGGTCGTCGGCGCGGTGGAACTGGGCTGTTCGCTGGTGCTGCTGGGGTTCCTGGTGGGGCTGTACGGGGGGTGAGGGCGGGGGCGTCAGAGGTACGGGGCGGCGGGGGCACGGGGCAGTGGAGGCGCGCGGGGGTACGAGGCGCGGCGCCCGGGCGCGGGGCCCGGTCTCAGTCGTGGTGGAGGGAGGGGAGGGCTTGCCAGTCCGGATGCTCCCAGCGGGCCGGTCCGGTGAGTCCGAGGAGCCGTATCCGCCGCGGCACACTCTCGGGCACCCCTTCCAGGGCTCGCAGCCGAGGTACGGCGTGCCGGAGCAGCCAGGCCGTCAGCTCGTCGCGGAGGGCTTCCGAATCGGGGTCGACTTCCGGGTCGGTGTTCCAGACCCGCCAAGGGAGCGTGTTCTCCCGCAGCAGGTCGTACTCCCAGCGGGCGGCGGCCTCGGCCAGATGCCGGCCGGCCACGGGGTGGTCCCGTGCCTCCCAGATGTCCAGCCACGGGCCGAGCGTGCCGGACGCCTCGAAGCACAGCACGAGGGCCGCGTGCGCGGGGACGGTGGGATCCGGGGTGTCGAGGAGGTCGGTCCACCAAGCCCGCAGGAACTCCCGCACCGCCGCGCGCTGCGGCGCGGGCCACCGCTGCCACCGGCCACGGCCGAACGAACGTCCCGCCTCGTCCATGAGGCAGTCGGGGACGAGGCCGTCGGCCAGCTGCCGGGCGAACTGCGGCAGGACGCGGCGCAGCACCGCGCCGTGGTCGTCCCAGTCGGAGGCCCGCCAGGTACGGAACAGCAGGTCCGGGGCGAGCGGGACGTCCGGGATCTTCAGCAGCGCCAGTTCGTCCGCGTCACCCCAGTGGCACACGCACTGGACCTCGTCGGCGCGGGCGGTCATCCCGCGAAAGACCAGGTCGATACGGTCCAGGGCGCGGTCGAGCCGGAGCCGGGAGGGAGTCCGGGGCCGGGCGGGAGCCGCGGGTGTGGCGTCAGGTGCGGCGTCAGGGTTCATGGGCGGGTGGCCTCACGGGGACTCCGGACGGCTTCCACCAGCCGAAGATCGCGACTTTACGTGGCCGGGGGCCGGGCCGCCAAGGTATCCGGCCCCCACGCCACCGGGCCTACAACGCCTCGCGCCTGGTCAGCCAGTTGAAGCAGATCCAGCCCGGCAGCACCGGCAGCCACAGCGTCAGCAGCCGGAACAGCAGCACCGCCGGAGTGGCCACCTCGATCGGCAGCCCGACCGCCAGCAGACCGGCGATCAGCGCGCCCTCGACCGCGCCGACACCGCCCGGCGTCGGCGCCGCCGAGCCGAGCGCGTTGCCCGCGAGGAAGACGACCGCCACGCTCGCGTAGCTGACCGAGACCGCCCCGTGCCCGAACGCCTGCACCGAGGCGTCCAGGCAGAACACGAACGACGCGGTGAGCAGCAGCATGCCGCCGATGCCGGTGACCAGCTTCATCGGCCGCTGGACCACGTCCAGCATGCGCGGCACCACCCCCGCGAACAGCGAGCGAAGCCGCGTCGAGACGAACTTGCGCATGAACGGGATCGCCGTGACGACGAGGACCAGGACCGCGACCGTCAACAGGCCCGCGATCACCGTCCTCGACGGGGTGAACGACTGCGTCTTCTCCGTACCGGTCAGATAGCCGAAGGTCAGCAGGAGCGCGATGTGCGCCCCGAGGCCGAAGAGCTGCGACGCGCCGACGCTCGCCACCGCGAGCCCCGGGCGTACGCCGGCGCGCTGGAGGAAGCGGGTGTTCAGGGCCACACCGCCGACCGCCGCCGGCGCGACGATCTTCACGAACGAGCCGGCGACCTGCGCCACCACCGTCCGCCGGAACCCGACCCGCTCCGGCACGAAGCCGAGCAGGCTCATCGCCGCCGCGACATAGCTGGCCGCCGCGAACAGCACGGCCGCCCCCACCCACCACCAGTCGGCCTGGGCGATCGTCGACAGCGGGGTCCGGGCGATCTGCCCGAGCAGGAAGTACGCGCCGATGGCGCCCGCGATCAGCGACACCAGGGTGCGCGGCTTGATCCGCTCCAGACGGACCGGCTCCACCGGGGCCTGCGGCCGCATCAGGAGCACCTGCTGCCGGATCTGGACCAGCAGATCCTCCTCGCGGGCCTCGTCCAGGGCCTCGTCCAGCGCCCGCTTCTCGGCCTTCTTGTCGGCCTGCTTCTCCGCCCGCGCTTCCTTGCGGTCGGTCGTCAGATTGGCCTTGGCCCGGGCCTCGGCCCGTGCCTCGCGGGCCGCCTCCGAGGCCGCGAGGACCATGTCGCGCTCCCGCTTGGAGCGCTCGCGGCCGAGCCGGCGCAGCTCGGCGCGGGTCGACCGGCTGAGCGCGATCGGCTGGAGCAGCGGCATGCAGCCGGCGATCGTGTCCGGCCCCATGACCTCCACGGCCATCGCCACCGCCCGCTCGGCTCCCACCCGCAGACCGAGCGTGGTGAGCAGCTGTGCGATGTCCATCCGCAGGACCAGGTCGCCGGCGGCGATCTCGCCGCCCCGCAGATCCGTGAGGATCACCTTGCCGGAACGATCCACCAGGATCGCGTCCCCGGCGAGCCGGCGGTGCGCGATCCGCCGCGACTGGAGCGCCTTGACCTGCCGCCAGGCGCCGCGGACCAGATCGTCGGTGATCTCGTCGTCGTCCAGCGAGTCCAGGGTCCGGCCGCCGAGGTGCTCGTAGACGAGCATCACCGCGTCGGGGCCCAGCTCGGAGGTGGCGATCAGCTTCGGCGCGTTCGCGCCCGCCGCGATCGCCGCGTACGCGAGCAGCGCCTCCTGTTCCAGGGCCTGGCGCAGGGAGAGGATCGAGCGGCCGGTGGTGATGGAGCGCAGGGTGAGGCGGCGCCAGGCGCGGTAGAAGAAGCCGTGCGCCTGCTGCTCGCGGTCGACGACCGTCACGTCCAGCGGCGGGCCGTCCTCCAGCGTGACGACGTAGTGGCGGCCCCGGTCGCCGGTGTCCGACGCGTCCGGCACGCCCTCGGCGCGCAGCGCGGTCACCGGCCGGAAGCCGACCCGGCGCAGTCCGGCGAGGAGGGTCTGCCCGGTCGGCCGGACGTTGGGCGAGCCGACCGCGTACAGCGTCCCGTACGCCACGGTCCAGCCGATCAGCACGGTGAGGATGATCGAGAAGGCGGTGGTGTAGCCGGCCACCAGCATCGTGAACGCGTCGAGCAGCAGCACCACCCAGAGCACCACCCGCCAGCGCGGGCGGCGGGCCATGCCGACGGCGGTCATGTACGCGATGACGGGGGCGAGGTAGTTGTGGACGGGATCGCTCAGTCCGCCGCCGGACTGCGGCTGGGTCAGGGCGTCCTGGATGCTGCCGGGTGCCACCTGCGCCACCCACAGATCGGTGGCGAGGGTCACGCCGTGGGCGAGGACGGCGGCGAGGACGCCGTCGGCGATCCGCAGCCCGTCGCGTTTGATGAGCCGCTCGATGGCGAAGGCGACCGGGACCAGCAGGACGGCGATCGAGGAGACGAGCCCGGCGAGCTTGACGAAGATGTCGGGGGCACCGCCGGCGCCCTTGTTGATGTCGTGTTCCAGGCCGGAGGTCGTGCCCTGGGCGAAGGCGGCGATGGCGAGGACGAGGGCGATGGCGAGGATGCCGACGAGCAGCCGCATCAGATCGGACGGCCGGTGCACACGCGCGGCGAGCAGGGGCTCGTCGCCCGATACGCGCTCGGATGCGCGTTCGGGCCGGCTGTCGTGCGCCATCACCATGTCCGTCTCTGCGTGCACCGCGTGCTCAACCGCGTGCTCATCGGCTGTCGTCGGGCGGACCGGGGCCGCCGCGTTCGTCTTCGTCGTTACGTTTTGTTGATCTCGTATCACCAGTCACCGCCCGCACGATGGTGGCACGAAGTGAGCCCGAACGGAGGCATCAGGGGGTTGTCGGTGCCGTACGGCAGGATGGGCCGATGCAGACGTACGAGCCGCCCGAGCTGCCGGAGTACGCGGAACGAGTCCTTCAGGCCGCCGAGGACATCCCGCCCGGCCGGGTGATGACCTACGGTGACGTCGCCGAATGGCTCGGCGAGGGCGGCCCGCGCCAGGTCGGCCGGGTCATGGCGCTGTACGGCGGCTCCGTGCCGTGGTGGCGCGTGGTGCGCGCGGACGGCACGATCCTGCCGGGACACGAACAGCGCGCCCTCGGCCACTACCGGGCCGAGAACACCCCACTGCGCGACCCGCGCGGAAGCGGCGTCCCGCGCCTGGACATGCGCCGGGCGCGCTGGGACGGCGAGGGGGCGGGCGCCGGGGAGCCCGGCACCGACGGCTGAGGCGGTTGGGACGGCAGAGACGGCTGAGGCCGCTGGGACAGCCGAGGCGGCTGGGGCAGTCGAGCCAGCCGCGCCAGCCGAGGCCGCTGAGCCCGCTGAGCCCAGGACAAAACCAGAGCCACAGCCACAGCCAGACACAGATGTACGAGACAGCCGGACCAGCCTGATCGCGACACGTCGCCTCAGCCAGACCCGGTCCAAAGTCGGCGGGATCCGCGACAGCGGGGCTCGGGAGGCCGTGGTCGGGGACGACAGGGCCCGCGAGTCCAGGGCGCGGCAGCGCGCGTCACCGACCACCCGGACCGTCGCGTGTGAGATACCCGCGCCCGGGGTCCGGACGCGTGAGTTCCGGGCGTCCGATCGCGTAACGTCGAAGGTCGCGCTCCGCGCCGAGGCACCCCGGGGCCCGGGAGCCCCGAGCGCCCCGCGCACCGTATCCACGACACCCCAGCAGGACCGGCGACCCACGTGACTTCCTCCTCCGCCCTTCGGCAAACGCGGGGCCCCGGCGCGTACCGGCTGGTCCGGGCGGTGCCGGCACCGGTGCGGCCCCCTCTGCTTGACGCGACGCAGCGGGCGGTGGTTGAGCACCGGGACGGACCGCTTCTCGTCCTCGCGGGCCCCGGCACCGGCAAGACGACCACGCTGGTCGAGTCCGTCGCCGCCCGGATGGAACAGGGCACCGACCCCGAGCGGATCCTCGTCCTCACCTTCAGCCGCAAGGCCGCCGTGGAACTCCGCGACCGGATGGCGACCCGGCTCGGCGGCCGGCGCCCCCCGCAGGCCACCACCTTCCACTCGTACTGTTACGCCCTGATCCGCGCCCACCAGGACGCCGACCTCTTCGCCGAACCCCTGCGCCTGCTCTCCGGACCCGAGCAGGACCTCGCGGTGCGCGAACTGCTCGCCGGACAGATCGACCTGGAGAAGGCCGGCCTCGGCAAGGTCGGCTGGCCCGACGAACTGCGCGCCTGCCTCACCACCCGAGGCTTCGCCGACGAGGTCCGCGCGGTCATCGCCCGCTCCCGCGAGCTGGGCCTCGGCCCGGACGCCCTCGATGCCTTCGCCCGGCGCGTCGGCCGGCCCGACTGGCGGGCGGCGGCCGGCTTCCTCGCCGAATATCTCGACGTCCTCGACCTCCAGGGCGTCGTCGACTACACCGAGCTGGTGCACCGGGCCGTCCTGCTCACCGAGTCGGCCGCGCCCGGCGTCCTGCCCGCGTACGACGCGGTCTTCGTCGACGAGTACCAGGACACCGACCCGGCCCAGGTCCGGCTGCTGCGCGGGCTCACGGCCGGCACCACCGGTGCGGTCGTCGCCTTCGGCGACCCCGACCAGTCGATCTACGCCTTCCGCGGCGCCGACGTGAACGGCATCCTCGACTTCCCCGCCGTCTTCGGCGGACCGGTACGGGTCCTCGGCACCTCGCGCCGCTCCGGCGCCGCCCTGCTCGCCGCGACGCGGCTGCTCGCCCAGCGCATGCCGCTGCCCCGGCTCCCCGCCGCCCAGGCCCGCGCCCACCGCGCCCTGGAGCCGGTACGGGGTGGTGGCCGGGCCGAGGTCTACACGTACCCCACGCCCTCGACGGAGACCGAGAACATCGCGGACCTGCTGCGCCGCGCCCACCTGGAGGACGGCGTCCCCTGGCAGGACATGGCCGTCCTCACCCGCGCCTCGGCCCACCTCCCGTCCCTCCGGCGCGCCCTGACCTCGGCCGGTGTCCCGGTCGAGACCGACGCGGCCGACATCCCGCTGCGCCACGAGCCGGCCGTGGCCCCGCTGCTCCTCGCGCTGCGCGCGGCGGCGAACGGGGCGGGGACGGTCGTGGGTGAGGACGAGGCCACCGGGGCGTACGAGGAGGGGGAGCCGGAACCGGAGCAGTCGCCCGACGTCCACGAGGGCACCGACGCCGACGCCGTACCGCCGGAGCCCGCGCCCTCCGAGGCCGCCGGCCCCGACGTACCCGGGGAACCGGACGTACCCGGGCAACCCGACGTACCCGGAGAAGCAGCCCCCGCCACGCCCACGCCCACCCCCACCCCCGCCCGCGCCGGGTGGCTCGACGTCGAGACCGCCGTCGCGCTGCTCGCCTCGCCGCTCGCCGCGATGGACCCGGCCGATCTGCGGCGCCTCGGCCGGGCGCTCCGGGACGAGGAGCGGGCCGGCGGGAACAAGGTGCCCGCCCCGTCGGACGTCCTGCTCGCGCGGGCGCTCGCCGAGCCGGAGCGGCTGGTGGCGCACGACCGGACGTACACCCGGGGCGCCCGTATCCTCGGCGGGCTGCTGCGCGACGCCCGCGACACGCTCGCGGCCGGCGGCACCGCCGAAGAGGCGCTGTGGCTGCTGTGGAACGGCACCGGCTGGCCCGGCCGGCTGGAGCGCGCCTCGCTGCGCGGCGGCCCGGCCGGCCGCAACGCCGACCGCGACCTCGACGCCGTCTGCGCGCTGTTCGAGTCCGCCGCCCGTGCCGAGGACCGGGTCGGCGGCCGAGGCGCGCTCAACTTCCTGGAGGAACTCGACGCCCAGGACATCGCCGCCGACACCCTCACCCGCCGACACACCCGCCCCGACGCCGTCCGCCTGATGACCGCGCACCGCGCCAAGGGCCTCGAATGGAGCCTGGTCGTCGTGGCCGGGCTCCAGGAGGGCCGCTGGCCCGATCTGCGCCGCCGCGGCTCACTCCTGGAGGCCGACCGGATCGGCCGGGACGGTCTCGCCGAGCCGCTCACCCCCGGTGCCCTGCTCGCCGAGGAACGGCGGCTGTTCTACGTCGCCGCGACCCGGGCCCGCGACCGGCTCGTCGTCACCGCCGTCAAGGCGCCGGCCGAGGACGGCGACCAGCCGTCCCGTTTCCTGACCGAGCTCGGCGTCGAACCGAAGGAGATCACCGGCCGGCCCCGCCGCCCGCTCGCGGTCGCCGCGCTGGTCGCGGAGCTGCGCGCCACCACCGTCGACCCCGAGGCATCGCCCCGGCTGCGGGCCGCCGCCGCCGAACGCCTCGCCCACCTCGCCGCCCTCGCCGACGAGGACGGCAACCCGCTGGTCCCCGCCGCCCACCCGGACCGCTGGTGGGGCCTGGCCGAGCCGACCCGCAGCGCCGTGCCGCTGCGCGACCGCGACCTGCCGCTCGCCCTGTCCGGCTCCGCCCTCGACCAGCTCGCGAACACCTGCGCGCTCCAGTGGTTCCTGGGCCGCGAGGTCAGGGCCGACGCCCCCGCCACCGCCGCCCAGGGCTTCGGCAACGTCGTCCACGTCCTCGCCGACGAGGTCGCCTCCGGCCGTACGCCCGCCGACCTCGACGTGCTCATGGCCCGTCTGGAATCCGTCTGGGACGCCCTCGCCTTCGACGCGCCGTGGAAGTCCGGGCAGGAGAAGGCGAACGCCCGGGCCGCCCTGGAACGCTTCCTGCACTGGCACGTCCTGGACCGGGCCGGCCGTACCCCCGCCGCCACCGAGCACGACTTCGACGTGACGCTCGCCGCCGGTGCGTACCAGGTGCGCATCCGGGGCTCCATGGACCGGGTCGAGACCGACGAGCAGGGCCGTGCGTACGTCGTCGACTTCAAGACCGGCAAGTCCGCCCCGACCAAGGACGAGGTCGCCCGCCACCCGCAGCTCGCCGTCTACCAGCTCGCCGTCCGCGCGGGCGCCGTCGACGAGGTCTTCGGCGGCCGTACGCCCGAGCCCGGCGGCGCCGAACTGGTCCACCTCCGGCAGCCGGCGCCCAAGAAGGAGGGCGGGGACGCGCTGCCGAAGGTGCAGAAGCAGGACCCTCTCGAAGGCGGCGGCGGCGACGGTGCCGGGGGTACGGAGGGCGCCGGGGGTACGGAGGGCACGGACGGCGCGGGCGGTACGGCGGGGACGCCGGGGACGGCGGGTACCTGGATCGGCGACCTCCTCGCCACCGCCGCCGGCCGCGTGCTGGACGAGAGGTTCACTCCAACGGCCGGTCAGCAGTGCACCACCTGCTCCTTCCGGGCCTCGTGCAGCGCGCGACCGGAGGGCCGCCACATCGTCCCGTGACGGGGCTGCTGCCGCACGACTCCGTACGACTCCGCACGACTCCGGGACGGCGCCCGGCCCTGCCCCGGCCCTGCCCCGGCCCTGCCCCGGGTCAGGCCCGGCTTCGGCAGGGCTCCAGGACCGGCTCCGGGAGGCTCCGTGCCGCGGCCCGAGCCCGCTCGCGGTGCGGGCCGGGCTCGGCTCCGGCAGTCTGGGAGTCCGGTGCCCGCACGCGCGGGCACCGGACTGAAGAGCCCGACACCGAGAGACCCGGGGCCAAAGAACCCGGGAGACCGGGGACCGGGAGCCCCCGGAAAACCCGAGTAGCCGAGTAGCCCGAGAGACCCGAGAACCCCGGAGACCGGGAGGAGGCGGCCAGGGGCCCGGGAGCCACCAGGGCCCGGAGCCATCGGGACCCGCGCATCGGGACCCGGACCGGCCGGCCATCAGTCGAAGACCCTCACCCGAGGGCGTCCCAGGGGGGAATCCCACGAGGGAGACCCGGAAGGGGAATCCCGCGAGGAGGCTCGCATGGCGTCCCACACCCCGCTCCGCACCATCACGCTCCGCGCCGCGACGGTCGTCTGTGCCGTCCTGGTCAGCGGCGCCGTGCCCGCCACCCTGGCGCACGCCCAGGCCGCGGCGGTGGCGGAGGTACCGTCCCCGACCCCGAGGCCGTACTCGAACCTCACCCCGGCCCAGATAGCCGACAAGGGCATAGCCGCCACCAAGACGGCGACCTCGTTCCGGATGTCGGGCCATGTCATGGCCAACGGGCGCGCCGCCGACGTGGACATCTCGCTCAACCAGAGCGACTGCGCCGGTACGGTCAAGCTCCGCGGCGGTTCCGGCGAGGTGCGACAGGTCGGCGGCACCACGTACATCATGGGCGACGACGGGTTCTGGCGCGCCTCCATGGCCGGACAGAAGATGAGCCAGACCCAGATCAACGAGGCCGTCACCAAGCTCCACGGCCACTGGCTGCGCATCCCCGCCGGGATGAAGGACAGCCGGGGGATGAAGATGGAGCAGTGCAACGTGAAGTCCATCGCTGCCGGAATCGGCAAGTTCAGCACCATGCACGGCCAGATCGTGCGCGGTCCCGACGCCACGGTGAACAACACCCCCGTCGCCACCGTGATCAAGCGGAACAACGTCTCGGCCCACGGCCGCACCCACGAGGAGACCAGCACGCTGTCCGTCGCGGCGCACGGTACGCCGTACGTGCTCAAGGCGGTCCGGACCGGCGGAGGCAACAGCGGGACGCTCACCTTCTCCGACTTCAACAAGACGGTGAAGGTCACGGCACCGCCCGCCAACCAGACCGTCGACGTGTCCTCGATGAAGATGATGTCGCCGTCCCCGTCGCCGTCCTGAGCGGTGACCCGGCTCCTGTGACCGGCCCCCTGTGACCGGCCCCCTGTGACCGGCCCCCTGTGACCGGTCTCTCCCGCCGGGCCGGTGTCCCCGGTCCCGGCGGGAGTCCGCGCCGGGACCGCCGGCCCGACCAGGCACCGCCGGAAGATCGTCGAGAGGCGTGACGGCGGAGGATGTCGGCGGACCCCGTTAGCCTCTTTGGAGTGACCTCACGCCTGACCGATCCCGAGCAGCTGAAGGAGCTGCTCGGGATCCCCTTCACCCCGGAGCAGACGGCCTGCATCATCGCGCCGCCCGCCCCGCAGGTCATCGTGGCCGGAGCCGGTTCCGGCAAGACGACCGTGATGGCCGCGCGGGTGGTCTGGCTGGTCGGCACCGGGCAGGTCGCCCCCGAACAGGTCCTCGGCCTGACCTTCACCAACAAGGCCGCCGGCGAACTCGCCGAGCGCGTGCGCACCGCCCTCGTCCGGGCGGGCGTCACCGACCCCGACCCGGTGCCCCTGACGGCCCCGGCCAGGATCCAGGCCCCGGGTCCGCGCCCCGGTCAGGCCCCCGCCCCCGGCCCCGGCCAGAACCCTGCCCCCGACCAAGCCCCCGACCAAGCCCCCGCCCCCGGCCAGGACCCCGAGGACCCGCCCGGCGAGCCGCGCATCTCCACGTACCACGCCTTCGCCGGCCAGCTCCTCACCGACCACGGTCTGCGCATCGGCCTGGAGCCCACCTCCCGCCTCCTCGCCGACGCCACCCGCTACCAGCTCGCCGCCCGCGTCCTGCGCGAGGCCCCCGGCCCGTACCCCGGGCTCACCCGCTCCTTCCCCACCCTCGTCGGCGATCTGCTCGCCCTCGACGCCGAGCTGTCCGAGCACCTGGTCGAGCCCGAGCGGCTCATCGCGTACGACACCGGGCTGCTCGCCGACCTCGCCGGCGCCAAGCTCACCAACGCTGACCTGCGCAAACTCCCCGAGGCCGCCGTCGCGCGCCGCGAGCTGCTCGATCTGGTCATCCGCTACCGCGCCGCCAAGCGTTCCCGCGATCTGCTCGACTTCGGCGACCAGATCGCCCTGTCCGCGCGGATCGCCACCACCCGGCCCGAGGTCGGGGCACTGCTGCGCGACGAGTTCCGGGTGGTGCTCCTGGACGAGTACCAGGACACCTCGGTCGCCCAGCGGCTGCTGCTGTCCGGCCTCTTCGGGCAGGGCACCGGGCACGCCGTCACCGCCGTCGGCGACCCCTGCCAGGCCATCTACGGCTGGCGCGGCGCCTCCGTCGCCAACCTGGACGACTTCCCCGTCCACTTCCCGTACGAGGACGGCCGGCCCGCCGCCCGGCACGCCCTGTCCGAGAACCGGCGCAGCGGCGGCCGTCTCCTCGACCTCGCCAACGGCCTCGCCGCCCCGCTGCGCGCGATGCACGCGGGCGTGGAGGCGCTGCGGCCCGCGCCCGGCGCGGAGCGCGACGGCGGCGTACGGATCGCGCTGCTGCCCACCCACACCGAGGAGATCGACTGGCTCGCCGACTCCCTCGCCCATTTGGTCCGCACCGGCACCCCGCCCGGCGAGATCGCCGTCCTGTGCCGCACGGCGACCGACTTCCCCGCGATCCAGGCGGCGCTCGTCGCCCGTGACGTGCCCGTCGAGGTCGTCGGCCTGTCCGGGCTGCTCCACCTGCCCGAGATCGCCGACCTCGTCGCCGTCTGCGAGGTCCTCCAGGACCCCGGCGCCAACGCCGCCCTGGTCCGGCTCCTCACCGGCCCCCGCTGGCGCATCGGCCCCCGCGACCTCGCCCTCCTCGGCCGGCTTGCCCGGCTGCTCGTCCACCGCCCCGGCGCGGAGAGCGAGGACGCCGACCAGCGGCTCGCCGCCGCCGTCGAGGGCGTCGACCCGGCCGAGGTGATCTCGCTGGCCGACGCGCTCGACACCTTCCTCGATCCGGCGGGCGCCGAGGACGACAAGCTGCCCTTCTCCGCCGAGGCCAGGGTCCGTTTCGCCCGCCTCGCCACCGAGCTGCGCGCCCTGCGCACCTCCCTGGCCGACCCGCTGATGGACGTCCTGCACCGGGTCCTCGCCGCCACCGGTCTGGAGGTCGAGCTGTCGGCCTCCCCGCACGCCCTGGCCGCCCGCCGCCGCGAGACCCTCGGCAACTTCCTCGACATCGCCGCCGGCTTCGCCTCCCTCGACGGCGAGGCCACCCTCCTCGCCTTCCTCGGCTTCCTGCGCACGGCCGCGCAGTACGAGAAGGGCCTGGACAACGCGCTCCCGGGCGGCGAGAACACCGTCAAGGTGATGACCGCGCACAAGTCCAAGGGACTGGAGTGGGACGTCGTCGCCGTGCCGGGACTCGTCACCGGGCAGTTCCCGTCCACCCGCGCGCGCGAGTCCTGGGCCGCGCAGCCGCAGGTCCTGCCGCACGCGCTGCGCGGCGACGCGGCGACCCTGCCCGCCCTGGAGGAGTGGACGGCGGCCGCCATGAAGTCCTTCAAGGACGAGATGCGCGCCCACCAGCACACCGAGGAACTGCGCCTCGGCTATGTGACCTTCACCCGGCCCCGTTCCCTGCTGCTCGGCTCCGCCCACTGGTGGGGGCCCGCGCAGAAGAAACCCCGGGGTCCGTCCGACTTCATGAGCGCGCTGTACGACCACTGCGCGGCGGGGTACGGCGAGATCGAGGCCTGGGCGGACGCTCCGGCGGAGGGCGAGGAGAACCCGCTGCTCGCCGCCGACCTGGCCGACCAGGCCTGGCCGCTGCCGCTCGACAAGGATTCGTTCGAGCGGCGGCGCGAGGCGGCACGGGCGGTGCTGGAGCGGCTGTGGGCGTACGGGCCCGAGGGCGCCGGATCGCACGGGTCGTACGGGGCGTACGGGTCGCACGAGGCGCAGGGGTCGTACGGCCAGGGCGGGCGTACAGCCCCGGCTTCCGCGACGGCCGAGGCTCCCGAGGACCCCTGGTTCCCGGACGAGCCGGACTGGGACGACGAGCCCGTCTGGGACGAGGAGCCGCCCCACAGCGCGGAGGCCCCGCAGGCTCCGGAGGCCCCCCAGGTCCCCGCCCCCCGCGCGCCGGAACCGGCTCCGGCCCCCGAACCGGCCGACCGGGACCGGGCCGCGTCCCCGGAGGATCTGCGCACCATCGAGTCCTGGGACCGCGACCTCACCGCCCTCACCGCCGAGCTGCACCGCTCCCGGGCCACCACCCGGGACGTCCTGCTGCCCGCGTATCTCTCCGCCTCCCAGGTGATCCGGCTCGCCGCCGACCCCGACGGCTTCGCCAAGGAGCTGGCCCGGCCGATGCCGAAGCCGCCGCAGCCGGCCGCCCGGCGCGGCACCCGCTTCCACGCCTGGGTCGAGTCCCGCTTCGAGGAACTGCCGCTGCCCCTGCTCGGCCCGGAGGAACTGCCCGGCGGCGAGGAGTTCGCGGGGGAGCCGGAGATCCGCGACGAGCGGGACCTGGAGGAGCTGAAGGAGGCGTTCGACCGCACTCCGTACGCCCGCCGCGTCCCGTACCGCGTCGAGGTCCCCGTCCATCTCTCCCTCGCGGGCCGGGTGGTGCGCGGCCGGATCGACGCCGTCTACCGGGACCCGGAGACCGGCGCGTACGAGATCGTCGACTGGAAGACCAGCCGGCTGCGCACCGCCGATCCGCTCCAGCTCGCCCTCTACCGGCTCGCCTGGGCCGAGCAGCACGGTCTCGACCCGGAGGAGGTGGCCGCCGCCTTCGTGTACATACGGACCGGGGAGATCGCCCGGCCCCGCCGGCTGCCCGGCCGGGCCGAACTGGAAGCCCTGCTGCGCGGCGAGGACCGCGCCGCCGCCGGAACCGCCGGGGACGGCGACCGGCCGGACAGTGACCATCCGAGCGGCGACCACCCGGACCACCGTCACCCGGACCACCGTCACCCGGACCACCGTCACCCGGACCACCGTCACCCGGACGGCGGTCACCCGGGCGTGGACGGAGTGCGCCCGGGCGCCGGATAGGCTCGGGTCCATGAGCCAGACCCCGGACAGCGCCGTCCACCCCGTACGTACCGACGCCGTGCGCGCCCACATCGCGGAGCACCGGTCCGCCTTCCTCGACGACCTCGCCGAGTGGCTGCGGATCCCGTCGGTCTCGGCCCAGCCCGAGCGGGCCGGCGACGTGCGGCGCAGCGCCGACTGGCTCGCCGCGAAGCTGACCTCGACCGGGTTCACCACGGTCGAGGTGTGGGAGACGGACGGCGCCCCGGCGGTCTTCGCCGAGTGGCCGTCCGGCGCGCCGGACGCGCCGACCGTCCTCGTCTACGGCCACCACGACGTACAGCCCGCCGCCCGCGAGGACGGCTGGCACACCGAGCCGTTCGAGCCGGTCGTGGCCGACGGCCGGATGTACGGGCGGGGCGCGGCCGACGACAAGGGCCAGGTCCTCTTCCACACCCTCGGGGTGCGGGCGCACCTCGCCGCGACCGGCCTCAGCGCGCCCGCCGTGAACCTGAAGCTGCTGGTGGAGGGCGAGGAGGAGTCGGGCTCGCCGCACTTCCGCGCCCTGGTGGAGCAGCGGGCCGGCCGGCTCGCCGCCGATCTGGTGATCGTCTCCGACACCGGGATGTGGTCCGAGACCACCCCGACCGTGTGCACCGGCATGCGCGGGGTCGCGGACTGCGAGATCGACCTCCACGGCCCGGACCAGGACATCCACTCCGGCTCCTTCGGCGGCGCCGTGCCCAACCCGGCCACCGTCGCCGGCCGGATCGTGGCCGCCCTGCACGACGACACCGAGCGGGTGGCGATCCCCGGTTTCTACGACGGGGTCACCGAACTGACCGAGGCCGAGCGGGCGCTCATCGCCGAGCTGCCCTTCGACGAGGCCGCCTGGCTGGCCACCGCGAAGTCGCACGGCACGCTCGGCGAGGCCGGCCACTCCACCCTGGAGCGGGTCTGGGCCCGTCCGACCGCCGAGGTCAACGGCATCGGCGGCGGCTACCAGGGCCCCGGCGGCAAGACGATCGTCCCCGCCTCCGCCCATCTGAAGCTCTCCTTCCGGCTGGTCGCGGGCCAGGACCCGGCGCACATCGAGCAGGCCGTGCGGGAGTGGCTGGCCGGTCTGGTCCCGGCGGGCATCCGCTACGACATCGTGTTCGGCGCCCCGACCCGGCCGTGCCTCACCCCGCTCGGCCACCCCGCCCTGGGCGCGGTCGCGGGGGCCATGAGCCGGGCCTTCGACGGCGCGAAGGTCCGCTACACGCGCGAGGGCGGCTCGGGACCGGCCGCCGACCTCCAGGACGTCCTGGGTGCGCCGGTGCTGTTCCTGGGTATCTCCGTCCCGTCCGACGGCTGGCACGCGCCGAACGAGAAGATCGAGCTGGATCTCCTCATGAAGGGCGTCGAGACGACCGCGTACCTGTGGAGCGACCTGCCCGCCGCTCTGCGCGCGGACGCCCCCGGCGCCCAGGCGACCGTCCCGTCCGCCCCGGACGCCCAAGCCGCCGTCCCGTCCGCCCCGGACACCCCCGGCGCCTGAGCCGGAGCGCGCCCCGGCGCCCGGCGTGCGAGCGCCCGGACGCCGGGCCCGCGGGCGCCCGTACGCCGGGCGCCGCCGTACCCACCATCATCGAACCGGGGGAGTTGGAAGCACCTGTGAGCAGCACCTTGAAGAACGCGTTCGCGGACCGTCCGATCTCGCTGACCGCCCCGAGCGGGATCGACCGTGCCGCACACCACCGCCTCGACGAGGCGTGGCTCGCCGCCGCCTGGAGCCACCCCACGACCCGGGTCTTCGTGGTCTCGGGCGGTCAGGTGCTGATCGACGACACGCCGGACGGCCGGACCGAGCTGGTCACGACCCCGGCGTTCGAGGCCCCGCCGACCGAGACCCACCGCTACTTCCTCGGCACCGACGAGGACGGCGTCTCCTACTTCGCGCTCCAGAAGGACAGCCTGCCCGGCCGCATGGACCAGTCCGCGCGCCCGGCCGGACTGCGCGAGGCGGGGCTGCTGCTCTCGCCGCGCGACGCCGGACTGATGGTGCACGCGGTCGCCCTGGAGAACTGGCAGCGGCTGCACCGCTTCTGCTCGCGCTGCGGCGAGCGGACGAAGATCGCGGCGGCCGGACACGTCCGCCGCTGCCCGGCCTGTGGCGCCGAGCACTACCCGCGGACCGACCCGGCGGTGATCATGCTGGTGACCGACGACCAGGACCGGGCGCTGCTGGGCCGCCAGATGCACTGGCCCGAGGGCCGCTTCTCGACGCTCGCGGGCTTCGTCGAGCCCGGCGAGTCCATCGAGCAGTCGGTGGTGCGCGAGGTCTTCGAGGAGGCCGGGGTCACGATCGCCGAGGTCGAGTACGTGGCGAGCCAGCCGTGGCCGTTCCCGTCCAGCCTGATGCTCGGCTTCATGGCCCGCGCGTCCTCGCCGGAGATCACCGTGGACGGCGAGGAGATACACGAGGCCCGCTGGTTCTCGCGCGAGGAGCTGGCCGCCGCGTTCGAGACAGGCGAGGTGCTGCCGCCGTACGGGATCTCGATCGCCTCCCGGCTGATCGAGCTCTGGTACGGCAAGCCGCTGCCGAAGCCGGGCGACGTGGTCTGAGCCCGCATCCGGTCCGGACCCGGTCCGGGTACGGTGCCGGGCCCGGTCCGGCCGCATCCGCCCCAGCCGCATTCGAACTGACCCAAGCGGAAGCGGAACAGCCCCCTCCCAGGCGACAGGGAGGGGGCTGTTCTCGGCCATGCCAGGGCCCGGAAGGGCCCTGGGCGACCCCGGGGACCGGCGGGGTCCCCGTGGGGCCCAGCGGACCCCGAAGGCCCGCGCCCGGGGGCCTCAAGGACCTCAGGGCCCTCGGGGGCCTCAGGAGCCTCAGCGGCCTCAGACCGCGAGGGCCTGCTTGACCTGGGCCAGGCTCGGGTTGGTCATGACGACCTCGCCGGCACCGGACGTCGGGGCGACCCGCACGGTCGGAACGGTCTGGTTGCCGCCGTTGGCCTCCTCGACGAACTTCGCCGAGGCCGGGTCCTGCTCGATGTTGATCTCGGTGTACGCGATGCCCTCACGGTCCAGCTGGCTCTTCAGCCGGCGGCAGTAGCCGCACCACGTGGTGCTGTACATCGTCACAGTGCCCTGCATGGCCTGGCGCTCCTCGCATGTCGGGGTCTATCGGAGCGGCACGGCCGTATCGGTCGTGCCGAGAGGAAGAACGTACGCTCTCGTCCGGCCATTCCCGGAATTCGTATGACCGGCGTCGCACACCTGTGGACAACCTCCGCGCGACCTCGCCGGACCTGGCAGCATGGCTGTGTGACAGCAGCAACGCACTCCACTCTTTTCCCGCAGGTCCCGGAGACGGCCGACGCGGTGCTCGCCGGGCTCGACCCGGAGCAGCGCGAGGTCGCCCTGGCCCTGCACGGCCCGGTGTGCGTCCTCGCGGGCGCCGGCACCGGCAAGACGCGGGCCATCACCCACCGCATCGCCTACGGGGTGCGGGCGGGCATACTCCCGCCCGCCAGTGTGCTGGCCGTCACCTTCACCAACCGCGCCGCCGGCGAGATGCGCGGCCGGCTGCGCCAGCTCGGCGCGGGCGGCGTCCAGGCGCGGACGTTCCACTCCGCCGCGCTGCGCCAGCTCCAGTACTTCTGGCCGAAAGCCGTCGGCGGCGACCTGCCGAGGCTCCTGGAGCGGAAGGTCCAGCTGGTCGCCGAGGCCGCCGCGCGCTGCCGCGTCCGCCTCGACCGCAACGAGCTGCGGGACGTCACCGGCGAGATCGAGTGGGCCAAGGTCACCCAGACGGTTCCCGGCGACTACCCGGCCGCCGTCGCCAAGTCCCAGCGCGACGCCCCGCGCGACACCGCGGAGATCGGGCAGATCTACGCGATGTACGAGCAGCTCAAGCGGGACCGGGGCGTGATCGACTTCGAGGACGTGCTGCTGCTCACCGTCGGCATCCTCCAGGACCGGCACGACATCGCGGACCAGATCCGCCGTCAGTACCAGCACTTCGTCGTCGACGAGTACCAGGACGTCTCCCCGCTCCAGCAGCGGCTGCTCGATCTGTGGATGGGCGACCGCGACAACCTGTGCGTGGTCGGCGACGCCAGCCAGACCATCTACTCCTTCACCGGCGCCACCCCCGACCACCTGCTGAACTTCCGCGTCCGCCACCCGAACGCGACCGTGGTGAAGCTGGTCCGCGACTACCGCTCCACCCCCCAGGTCGTCCACCTGGCCAACGGGCTGCTCTCGCAGGCCCGCGGCCGGGCCGCCGAACACCGCCTGGAGCTGATCTCCCAGCGCGACCCCGGCCCCGAACCCGCCTACACCGAGTACGCGGATGAGCCCGCCGAGGCCGAGGGCACCGCCCGCCGGATCCGCGACCTGATCGCCTCGGGCGTCCCGGCCGGCGAGATCGCCGTGCTCTACCGGATCAACGCCCAGTCGGAGGTCTACGAGCAGGCCCTCGCCGACGCCGGCGTGCCCTACCAGCTGCGCGGCGCCGAGCGCTTCTTCGAGCGCGAGGAGGTCCGCAAGGCGGGCGTGGCGCTGCGCGGCGCCGCCCGCGCCGGGGGCAACGACGCCCTGCTCGACGACACCGAGGACCTGCCCTCCCAGGTCCGCGCGGTCCTCTCCAGCAACGGCTGGACCGCCGAACCCCCGGCCGGCTCCGGCGCCGCCCGCGACCGCTGGGAGTCGCTGGCCGCCCTGGTCCGGCTCTCCGAGGACTTCGCCCGCGCCAAGCCCGGCGCGACCCTCTCCGACCTGGTCGGCGAACTCGACGAGCGGGCCGCCGCCCAGCACGCGCCCACCGTCCAGGGCGTCACCCTCGCCTCGCTGCACGCCGCCAAGGGCCTGGAGTGGGACGCGGTGTTCCTGGTCGGGCTCACCGAGGGCATGATGCCGATCACCTACGCCAAGACCGACGAACAGGTCGAGGAGGAGCGCCGGCTGCTGTACGTGGGCGTCACCCGCGCCCGCGAGCACCTCTCGCTGTCCTGGGCGCTCTCCCGCTCCCCGGGCGGCCGCGCCTCCCGGCGCCCCACCCGCTTCCTCAAGGGCCTGCGGCCCGGCTCCGGCAAGCTCGGCGCGGCCGGTGGCGCGGGCGCCGCCGCGGGCATCGAGCGCGGCAGCGGCTCCGGACGGCGCAAGCGGCGCGGACCGGTGCTGTGCCGGGTCTGCGGCGCCACGCTCACCGAGGCGGGCGAGATGAAGCTGATGCGCTGCGAGGACTGCCCCTCGGACATGGACGAGGCGCTGTACGAGCGGCTGCGCGAATGGCGCGCCGAGCAGGCGCGCGGGCTCGGCCAGCCGGCCTATTGCGTCTTCACCGACAAGACGCTCATGGCGATCGCCGAGCAGGTTCCCGGCTCCGACGGGGAGCTCGCCGCGATCTCCGGTGTCGGTGCCCGCAAGCTGGACCGCTTCGGGGCCGATGTTCTCGCCATCTGTGCAGGTGAGGAGCCCGCAGAGGGCGAAGAGACGCCCTGAAAAAAAATCGTCGGGAAAATAGTTTGCGCCCGCCCCGTCAAGCCCCATAGGTTCGTAACCACGAAAACGGCGGCTTCTTCGAAGCCCTGTCTTCGTGCTGTACTTGTCCAAATGAACATGAGGGTCCGGCTCACCCCGAACCCTCCGAGACGCCGAGAGGAGGCGATTCCAGTGATCAGCATCAACACCATCAACACCCGCAGCGCCAAAGTGAACGATCAGTCGGTCGTCTCCACCTGCTCGCTCGGCTTCTCCGCCGTCGTCGCTTACCCCTCCGTTCCTGGCACCGGTCTGTCCGGCGCCGGTCTGCCGCTCGGCATGCCGGCACGGCTCCTGGACCGTCTGGAGCGCAGTGGGCGACCGACCAAGGCACTGGAAGCAGGAGTAGCAGGCAAGGCCAAGGCCAAGGCCTTTGGTTTTGCGGCCGCCGCGACCGGTGCCGGTATTCAGCAGCAGACGACGCAGCACCACACGATGTGGGCCTTCCGTGGGCTCGAACCCTGGAGCGATCCAGTCTGATCGACGATCAGACCGGCACCTTCAGGGCCGCGGAACCCCACCAGGGATCCGCGGCCCTTCTGTTTGTCCCCGAACGGGGCGGACGGAGTGAAGGGGCCTCGGGACCAGTAGTGACCGGTACCAGCCAGAACCCCGGCCAACAGGCCGGAACAACAGACGAGGACCGACAACCGTGCAACTCGAAGCGCACGCCCCGTCCGTACCGCCTTCCGAAACGATCCCGCCGCCCGGTTCCACGGAGGAATTCGCCTTGACTCCCCTCACCACTCTCACCGCTCTCGACGACGCCATCGAGAACCTCGGTGTAGCCGTTCCCTGCCGCTCGTACGACCCCGAGGTCTTCTTCGCCGAGTCCCCGGCCGACGTCGAGTACGCGAAGTCCCTCTGCCGCACCTGCCCGCTCGTGGAAGCCTGCCTGGCGGGCGCCAAGGAGCGGCGGGAGCCGTGGGGCGTCTGGGGTGGCGAGCTCTTCGTCCAGGGCGTGGTCGTGGCCCGCAAGCGGCCCCGCGGCCGCCCGCGCAAGAACCCGGTCGCGGCATGAACGTCACCGGAACCATCGACCGTCCCCTCACGCACGATCCCCAGAAGCAGGCCCCGATGACCACCCCCCACGAGCCGGCCGGCTCCGCTACCCCCGATGTCTCCCTCAACGGCGCGATGCGCTCGCGTCAGAACAGGACCCGCGAAATGCAACTCATCCCCGAAGCCCTGGCGCGCGCCCATATGCGCGACCGCTTGCGGGAAGCCGAGGCGGAACGACAGGCCGTCCGCCTGGTCGCCGCCCGGCGGATGCAGCGCCGCGCCGAGCGCGTGTCGCTACGCGCCCGCCGCGCGCTGGCCATGGCCGTCATGCACTGACACTGGCGCTCACCTCCCCCGCTCCCTCCTGGAGCGGGCGGTGACCCGGTAGGCGGGGGCCGGTCCGAACGGACCGGCCCCCGCGGTGCGTTGCACCGGCGGCTAGCCCCCGGAGGGCTATCGTCACCCTCGTGAACGACGAGCCCGCCCCCGCACCCCGCGTCGTGTGCGCCCGCTGCGGCAGGACCGCCCCCGAGCCGCCCGTCACCTGGACCTGCTCGGTCGAGAACGGCACCCGGCACTACCTCTGCGAGGACTGCGCCCGCACCCACCTCAGGTCCATCGAGGGCCGCCTCGACTCGTCCTGGTGGTGACCCCGGGCGGTCTGGGGGCTCACCGGCCCGTCCGGCCCTGATCCGCCGGACCGCCCGCGCCGCTCACTCCTCCGGCACGTCCGGCGCCGCGAACCCGGGCAGCCACTCCTCCAGCTCGTCCCGCAGCCGCACCCGCGCGCCCAGCTGGCACAGCACCCCGATCGTGCTCAGCGTCACCCGGTGTATCAGCAGATACGACGGCGGCAGGTTCAGCTGCTTGCCCAGCTGGTGGGCGGGGGAGCGGGGGTCGGCGAGCCGGGCCGCCTGGGTGCGCATCCAGCCCCGGCTGAAGGTGAACACATCCGTCCGCGCCGGTTCGATGATCGGCAGCAGATACGCGAGCACCTCCTCCGGATCGAGCGCGACGGACTTCTTCACGAAGTTCTCCGCGCACAACAGGTCGTAGACCGTCTCCGCCTCGCCCGCCAGGGTGGTCCGCAGACAGACGCCGATCGTCTCCGGCAGTCCGCCCGGCAGCCGGTCCACCGTGCCGAAGTCGAGTACGCCGAGCCGCCACGACGCGGCGTCCCCGGCACCGTCCCCCTCCCCGGCGTCCCCTGTTCCCTGCCCGGCCCCGACCCCGACCCCGGCCCCGACCCCGACCCCGGCCCCGGCCCCGGGCGCGGCGCCGGGCGCCGGCAGCAGCCGGAAGTTGCCCGGGTGCGGATCGGCGTGCAGCAGCCCCGTGCGCCCGGGCCCCGAGAACAGGAACCGCGCGAGGAGCTGCCCGGCCCGGTCGCGCTGCTCCGGTGTGCCGTCCGCGATCACCTCCGACAGCGGCACCCCGTCCATCCACTCCGTCACCAGGATCTGCTCCGACTGGTGCACCACGGCCGGCACCACCACGTCCGGATCGTCCGCGAACTCCTCCGCGTGCCGCCGCTGGGCCTCCGCCTCCAACCCGTAGTCCAGCTCCTCGGCGACCCGGTCGCGCAACTCCGTGATCAGCGGCTTGACGTCCATCCCGGGAAGCAGCGGGCCGAGCAGCCGGGCGAACCGGCTGAGCTGGGTGAGGTCCGAGAGCAGCGCCTCGCCCGCTCCCGGGTACTGAACCTTCACCGCGACCTCACGGCCGTCGTGCCACACCGCCCGGTGCACCTGTCCGATCGACGCGGCCGCCGCCGGCTTGTCCTCGAACTCCAGGAACGACTCCCGCCACTTCGGGCCCAGCCTTTCCGCGAGCACCCCGTGCACGGTCGCCGCCGGCATCGGCGGCGCCGCCTCCTGGAGCTTGGTGAGCGCCGCCCGGTAGGGCCCGGCCACCTCCTCGGGCAGTGCCGACTCGAAGACCGAGAGGGCCTGCCCCAGCTTCATGGCCCCGCCCTTCAACTGCCCGAGGGTCTTGAACAGTTGCTCGGCCGTCCGCTGCTGGAGTTCGCGCGCCACCAGCTCCGCGGACTTCCCGCCGATCCGCTTGCCCAGGCCCCAGGTGGCCCGACCCGCGAAGCCGAGGGGCAACGCGGCCAACTTCGCGGTCCGGGTGACCGCTTTCCGGGGAAGATCAGACATACGCCCTCCAAGTCCCAGACTGCCGTACCGCACGGGGCCGTCCACGTGCTCATTGTGTCGTGTCAGCCGCCGGCCGCCGAGGCATGTTCCCGCTGCGCGCCGGACCTCGCCCCGCACGGACACGCCGGGTGCGCCCGGACCGGCGCCGAGCGCCACTCCAGCAGCGGCAGCGACACCTCCCACCGCGCCCCGGTGCTCGACGGCAGGTCCCCGTCCAGGAACGCCAGCGCGTGCGCCGCCGCCAGCCCCGCGACCGCCGACGCCAGCGCCACGTCGCACGCGGGCAGCGCGTGCGGCCGGCCCGACCGCCACTGCGCCGGCAACCGAGGCCACAGCGGCTCCCGATCGGCCCGCTCCTGCTGGACGCAGCCCGCGCAGGCCGTACCGCCCGGCAGCACCAACGGGCCCACCACCCCGGTGGCTTCGAGCACCCCCGCGTACAGATGCGGTGTCCCGGTGGCCAGCCAGTGCTCGGCGGGCAGCGGATCGGGCACGTACGCGCCGAGGCCGTCCCGGGGCGCCACCACGACGAGCGACCACCCCGGCTCGCCGCCGTCCCCCGTCCCCCGCGCCGCCTCGCGCGGGACCCGGCCGCCCGGCGCCGAGCGCCCCACCAGCCGCCGGGCCGCCACCGCCCGCCGCTCGCCGACGTCCCCGGCCGGCAGCCCGCCCGGCGAGACCTCCCACGGGGCGACCGTGCCGGAGTCCAGCACCTCCACCCGGCCGACCCCCGCCGCCGACAACAGCGCCGCCACCGCCGCGCCCACCCGGCCCGCGCCCCGTACCTGCACCCGCTGCGACCGCCGGGCGGCCAGCGTCCGCGCCGCACCGTCGGGCGCCCGGTGCACCACCGACAGCGAGGCCAGATCCGCCCGCACCGGATCCCGCTCCGGATCCGCCCGGCCCGGCGCTCCCTCTGTCCTGTCAGCCACGCCCGTCCCGTCGTCTTCCTGCGGTGCTTCCGGTGCTTCCGGCGCTTCCGGTGCGGCCCTTGGCGGTCCGCCCGGCGGCCGGACCGACGCGTCCGCGAGCAGCCCCGCCGACGCGAGCCGCCCGAGCAGCGCCTCCAGATGTCCCCGGGGCAGCCCCAGGGCCCCGGCCGCCGCGCGCAGCGGTTCCATCCCGCGTGTCCCGTCGAGCAGCCCGATCAGACTGCCGGTCGCCGGGTCCACCGGCCCCAGCACCACCGCGTGCGCGGGCGTCACCCCGAACTGCACGTACCGCAGATTGCGCCAGGCGCGCCGCAGCGCCGGTTTCACCATCGGATGCACGATCCACCCCCGTGTCGAAGCCTTGTGTGCCCGCGTCCCGTTCCACCGTGGACGCCTGGGATCAGAGTGCCCCCGCGGCGCGAGCGGCGCGGAAAGTTGTCCACAGGCTCGGGGGATTAATCATTCGAATGGTGCGGGACTCCCCGCCGCCCAGCCGGTAACGTCGGGGCCGTGCCCGTCGAACCGCAGTCCAGCCTGACCAGCACAACGCCCCGCGGCCCGGGGACGAGCGCGGTGGAGGTCCGCCGCAGCTCCCGCCGGAGACGGACCGTCTCCGCCTACCGCGAGGGCGACCGCACGATCGTCCTCATCCCGGCCCGGATGTCGGAGGCGGAGGAGCGCCGCTGGGTCACCGTCATGCTGGACAAACTGGCGGCCCGGGAGAGCAAGAGTGTGCTCGGCGACCGGGAACTGGCCGAGCGCGCCGGGCGGTTGTCGGACCAGTACTTCGGCGGCCGGGCCCGGCCCGCTTCCGTCCGCTGGGTCACCAACCAGAACACCCGCTGGGGCTCCTGCACCCCTTCCGAGGGCAGCATCCGGCTCTCCCACCGGCTCCAGGGCATGCCCGAGTACGTCGTCGACTACGTGCTCTGCCACGAGCTGGCGCACCTTCTCGTACCGGGCCACGGCCCCGACTTCTGGCGGCTCCTGGACTCCTATCCGCGCACCGAGCGGGCCCGCGGCTATCTGGAGGGGGTGGCCGAGGCCGCCCGGCTTCCCCGGCTGCCGGGAGCCCGAGCCGAGTAAGGGAGCAAGGGAGCAGGCAGGCAAGGAGACAGGGGAGCAGAGGAGTAGGGGAGCGGGGGAGTAGGGGAGTAGTGCGGCGATTTCGTACCAGACCAGTGCCGCCCGGCCTCCCTGTCCTGGGCAGCGGTTAGCCTGGCGCGACGCATTCGCTCTTCTGGATGGGGGACGGTCGTCACATATGGCCAGGGAATTCCAACGCGGCCACAAGGCCAAGATCAGTGATCTGACGGCGGGCACGGATCTGTACGTGGGTGTGCGGATCGCGGCTCCCGGACTGACCTTCGACATCAGCTGCTTCGGGCTCGACGCCGACGAGCGGCTCTCCGACGACCGTTACTTCGTCTTCTTCAACCAGCCCAAGTCGCCGGAGGAGTCGATCCAGCTCCTGGGTGAACAGGCCGGCGACACCGAGTCCTTCCGGGTCACCCTGGACCGGATTCCCGAGCGGATCCGGAAGCTGTCCTTCACCGCCACCATCGACGGCGACGGGCAGATGTCGCAGGTCGGCCCCGGCTGGATCCGGATCGTCGCGGGCGGCGAGGAGGTCGCCCGGTACGCCTTCACCGGCGCGGAGTTCTCCACCGAACGCGCGGTCATGCTCGGGGACTTCTATCTGAAGGACGTCTGGCGCTTCGCCGCCGTCGGGCAGGGCTTCGACGGAGGTCTCGCGGCGCTGCTGGAGAACTTCGGCGGCGAGGTCGCCGAGGAGGAGCCCGCCGCGCCGCAGGCCGCCCCGGCCGAGGCCCCCGGCTTCGCCCCTCCCGCGACGCCCGCCACCCCGCCCGCCTTCGGAGCCCCCACGGCACCGGCACCGGCACCGGCCCCGGCCCCGGCCCCGGTTCCCGCGCCCGCCCCGGCGCCCGCCCCCGCCTTCGGCGCGCCGCCCGCCCCCGCCCCCGCCTTCGGCGCGCCGCCCGCTCCCGCCCCGCCCGCGCCGCCGGCCCCGATGCACGGCGCGCCGACGGTGGTCGCGCCCCTGGCACCTCCGGCCCCGGCACCCGCCCCGCCGCCTCCGTCTCCCGCACCGTCCCCCTACGGGCAGCCCGCGCAGGCCCCCTACGGCCAGCCCACCCCCGCTCCGTACGGTCAGCCCGCACCGGCCCCCTACGGACAGCCCACCCCCGCTCCGTACGGTCAGCCCGCGCCCGCCCCCGCCCCGTACGGTCAGCCCGCGCCCGCCCCGTACGGTCAGCAGCAGTTCGGTCAGCCTCAGTTCGGCCAGGTCCCGCAGCAGCCCCCGCACGGTGGTGCGCCGCAGGGCCTGCCCGCCGCCGGCGCCGGGCTCGCCGCCGCGCTCGCGCCGTTCAAGGAAGCCGCCGACGGCGCCCGCTGGACCTCGCAGAACCACCAGCTCATGCGGGTCGACCTGGACAAGGGCGGCACCCCGGTGCTGGCCCGGCAGGGTTCCATGGTCATGTACCAGGGCAAGGTCGACTTCTCCTACAAGGGCGCCGGGTTCGCCGGCCGGATCGTCGGCCACGCCACCGGCCAGGAGATGCAGCTGATGCGCTGCACCGGCCGCGGCCAGGTCTTCCTCGCCGAGGACAGCACCCATCTGCACCCGATCGAGCTCCAGGGCGACGGCATCTGCGTCTCCGCCGAGAACGTGCTCGCCTTCGACGAGAGCCTCCAGTACGAGGTGCGCCGGATCGAGGGCCACGGCATCCCCGGCGGCGCCCTGTTCACGATGCTGTTCCAGGGCACCGGCACCGTCGTCGTGAAGACGCACGGCGTCCCCGTCGTCCTGCCGGTCACCCCGACCACCTTCGCCGACTGCAACGCCGTCGTCGCCTGGTCGGCCGCGTCCCAGGTCATCCTCTCCAGCCAGGTCAGGCTGCGCCGCAACGCCTACCCGGGCCACAGCGGGGAGACCGTGAACCTCCAGTTCCGGGGCGCCCCCGGCAACTTCATCGTCGTCCAGCCCTACGAGGTCTAAGGGGAGCCCGGAATCATGAACGAGAAACTCGCGGGCTTCGCCCCGACCCCGCCCGCCGCCCGCATGGAGAACCACGGCAGCGCCATGCTGAAGGTCGCCATGACCACCGGTCAGGACCTGTACGCGCGCACCGGATCGATGGTCGCCTACGAGGGCTTCGTGTCCTACGAGCCCAACCCGCCGGCCCTGCGCCACCAGGCCAAGGAGTGGTTCACCGGCGAGGGCGCACCGGTCATGAGGTGCTCCGGCGACGGGCTGCTCTACCTCGCCGACTACGGCGCCGACGTCGTCGTCGTCAATCTGAACGGCGACGCCCTGTCGGTCAACGGCAGCAACCTGCTCGCCTTCGACGCGCACCTCGACTGGGGTGTCGAGCGGGTCAAGGGCCTGGCCAAGTTCGCCGGCCAGGGCATGTTCAACGTCCGGATCTCCGGCACCGGCTGGGTCGCCCTCACCTCGCGCGGCACCCCGGTCGTCGTCGACTGCGGCCGGGGCGACGACGAGACGTACGTCGACCCCGACGCGCTCGTCGCCTGGTCGCCCACGCTCAAGGTGAAGGGCAAGCGCAGCTTCAAGGCCGGCTCCCTCATCGGGCGCGGCAGCGGAGAGGCGTACCAGATGGCCTTCTCGGGCCAGGGCATCGTCGTCGTACAGCCGAGTGAGGACAGTTCCGACCGCCTGCGGGTGCGGGGCTGAGGGGGAGCGAGAACACATCATGCAGAGCCCGCTTTTCAACTACGCCGAGCAGCAGAGCCAGGAACGCTACGTCGTGCAGAACCCGCAGCTGCTGCGGGTCGCGCTGACCGGCCAGGACGACGTGCTCGCCCGCAAGGGCGCGATGGTCGCGTACCAGGGGCTCGTCGACTTCGACGGCGAGTACACGTCCACGACCCAGCGCGTGACCCAGGCCCGCACGGGCGAGGGCCTGGACCTGATGCGCTGCTCCGGGCAGGGCACGGTCTACTTCGCGAACCTCGCGCAGTACATCCACGTCGTGGACGTCGACCGGGACGGTCTGACCGTCGACAGCGCCTACGTCCTCGCGCTCGACTCGACGCTGCACAGCGAGGTCGTCGCCGTGGACAGCCAGTACGGCGTCTCCGGCACCGGCAAGTACCAGCTGAACATCACCGGCCACGGCAAGATCGCCCTGATGACCTCCGGGCAGCCGCTGATGATGCAGGTCACCCCCGACAAGTACGTGAGCGCGGACGCCGACGCGGTCGTCGCCTGGTCCGGCGGTCTGCGGGTGCAGATGCAGGCCCAGACGCACAGCACCTCCGTGCGCCGCCGGCGCGGCGACACGGGCGAGGGCTGGGAGCTGAGCTTCCTCGGTACGGGCTTCGCCCTCGTGCAGCCCAGTGAGGTCATGCCGCCGCAGAACGCCGTCATCGGGCAGGGCATCGCCGCCCAGTACGGCGTTGGCGGGAACGGCGCGTACGGCCAGAACCAGGCCAACGTCTGGAGCTGACCCGCGCCCATGCATGGGTGACGCGTAAGGGGCGGTCTCCATGGGAGACCGCCCCTTACCGATGTCCGTGCCGGCGGTCCGCTCACGCGGTCCGCCACGGGCCCCGAAGGTCAGCCGAGCCGGGCGCGGGTGCGCTCCACCAGGTGGACCACCGAGGCGTCCGCCACATCCGCCACCTCGTCGTAGCCGAACCAGCGCAGGTCCAGCGACTCGTCGCTGATCGCCGCGGCGGCCCCGGCCGGGGCGAGCGCCGCGTACTGCACGTCCAGGTGCCACTGGCAGGTCCCCGGGATGGGGTGCCGGTCCAGGCGCACCGGACCGCCGGGCAGCAGCGTCAGATCCGGGATGCCGGACTCCTCGGCCGCCTCGCGCATCGCGGCCTGCGCGACCGTGCGGTCGTCCGGCTCGCAGTGGCCGCCCATCTGGAGCCACATGTTCAGCTTGCGGTGCAGCGTCAGCAGCACCTGCCCCCGCGAGGGGTCGATCACCAGCGCGCTGGCCGTGACGTGCCCGGCCGTGCACGGCTTGTACATGCCGTCCGGGTGCTCGGCCAGGTGCGCCAGATAGGCATCACGGAGTTCCGGCTGGTCCTCGTACTCCTTGAGCACGAGGACCGCGTCGTCGTACAGGCTCACTTCTCGGTGTCGTCCTTGTCGTCCTTGTCGTCGCCCCGGGCCGGGCCGTCGCCCTCGCCCTTGTCGGCAGCCTCGGTCCCGGTCTCGCCCTGGGCGCCGCCCTTCGCGGCCTCGCCGAGCATCTTGTCCAGCTCGGAGAAGTCCGGCTGCTCGTGGTGCACGAAGCCGTCCGGGTCGTCCAGGTCGGTCGCCGTCGGCAGCATGTCCGGGTGCTCCCAGAGGGCGTCCCGGCCGTCCATGCCGCGCGCGTCGGTGAGCGAGGCCCACAGGCGCGAGGCGTCGCGCAGCCGGCGCGGACGCAGCTGGAGACCGATCAGGGTGGCGAAGGTCTGCTCGGCGGGGCCACCGGTCGCCCGGCGCCGGCGCAGCGTCTCGCGCAGCGCGTCCGCCGAGGTCAGACGGGCCTTGGCGGCCTCGTGTACGACCGCGTCGACCCAGCCCTCGACCAGCGCGAGCGCCGTCTCCAGACGGGCCAGGGCCGCCTTCTGCTCGGCGGTCTCCTCCGGCTGGAACATGCCCTGCTGAAGGGCTTCCTGCAGCTGCTCGGGGTGCGACGGGTCGAGCTGGCCCACCGCCTCCTCCAGCTTGGAGGTGTCGACCTTGATGCCCCGGGCGTAGCCCTCGACGGCGCCGAACAGGTGCGAGCGCAGCCACGGCACATGCGCGAAGAGACGCTGGTGGGCGGCCTCGCGCAGGGCCAGGTACAGCCGGACCTCGTCCGAGGGGACGCCCAGGTCCTTGCCGAAGGCCGCGACGTTCAGCGGCAGGAGCGCCGCGCGCCCGGCCGGGCCGAGCGGCAGACCGACGTCCGTCGAACCGACGACCTCGCCCGCGAGCACGCCCACGGCCTGGCCGATCTGCTGGCCGAACATGGCGCCGCCCATCGAGCGCATCATGCCGATCAGCGGGCCCGCCATGGCCTGCATCTCCTGCGGCAGCACCTCGCCCATCGCCGTGCCGACCCGCTCGGCGACCGGGTCGACCAGCTGCTTCCAGGCCGGCAGGGTCGCCTCGACCCACTCCGCGCGGCTCCACGCCACGGCCGTGTTCGCGCCGGACGGCAGCGAGGTCACCTGGTCCAGCCACAGGTCGGCGAGGCGCACCGCCTCCTCGACCGCCGCCTTCTCGGCGGGGCCGACGCTCTCGTCCTTGGTGCCGTCGGACGTGCCCTGGGCGACGACCTGGCGCGCGATCTGCTTGGCCATGTCCCAGTTGACCGGACCGCCCTCGTAGCTGAGCATCTGGCCCAGCTGCTGGAAGGCGGCGCCCAGGTCCTGCGGGTTCATCGACCCGAACATCGCGGCGAACGGGTTGTCCGCGCCGCCCTGGCCGCCCCCCATGCCCGGCAGACCGCCGAAGCCGAACGGGTTCGCCCCGAACGGATTGCCGCCGCCCTGGCCACCGGACCCCTGGCCACCTCCGGCGGGGTCCTTCTTCTTGCCCTCGTCGCCGTTCTCCGGCTCCTCCGGCGGAAGGCCGAATCCGAATGGGGTGTCACTCACAGGTTTCCTCGGCTCGTAAGGCCACCGGCTTCCTGCCGGCGGCGGGCTCTCGGCTTGGCTCGCCTCCCCGACTCCACACCACCAGCGTAGGCGGTGACGCGCGGACCGGGCCGGGCCCGCCGGTCCGCGAGGCGGCGGGCCACCGCGACATCCGCACCGGATCAGGGCTCGGTGCTCCGCCGGGCCGGGGCCTGGGGCAGGATGGACGCCACCTGGTACGCGCACGTCACGCGGGTGCGTACTGAAGACAACCGCTGGAGACGCCCGGTGAGTTCCCCAGAATCTCAGGTTCGCGCAGCGCGAAACCCGTCCACCCGGTCCGCCGCGCGCGGCCCCGTCGTCGCGGTCACCGGTGCCGCGTCCGGGGTCGGTGACCTGCTGACCCGCAGCCTTGCCGCATCGGACGAGATCAAGCAGGTCGTCGCGATCGACGAACGCCGGGGGGAGGTCCCCGAGGCGCAGTGGCACATCCTCGACGTACGCGATCCGGCCATCGCCGAGAAGCTGCGCGGCGCCGATGTCGTCGTGCACCTCGCGGTCGACCTCGACCTGGAGACCGACCCGGCCGCGCGCACCGCGTACAACGTGCGCGGCACCCAGACCGTGCTCACGGCCGCCGCGGCGGCCGGGGTGCGCCGGGTGGTGCTGTGCACCTCCGCCATGGTCTACGGGGCGCTGCCCGACAACGACATCCCGCTCTCCGAGGACGCCGAGCTGCGCGCCACGGCCGAGGCCACCGGCGTCGGCGACCTCCTGGAGATCGAACGCCTCGCCCGTCGCGCCCCGCGCGCGTACCCCGGCCTCCACGTCACCGTGGTCCGGCCCGCCGTCCTGGTCGGCGGTACGGACACGGCGCTGACCCGCTACTTCGAGTCGCCCCGGCTGCTCGTCGTCGCCGGATCCCGGCCCACCTGGCAGTTCTGCCATGTGGAGGACCTGGTGAGCGCGCTGGAGTACGCGGCCCTGGGGAAGGTGGAGGGGGAGTTCGCCGTCGGCTGCGACGGCTGGCTGGAGCAGGAACAGATCGAGGAGCTGTCGGGGATCCGGCGCATGGAGCTGCCCTCGGCGGTCGCGATGGGCGCGGCGGCCCGGCTGCACCGGATCGGCCTCACCCCCTCGCCGGCCGGCGACCTCGCGTACACCATGCACCCCTGGGTGGTGAGCGTCGGACGGCTGCACGACGCGGGCTGGCGGCCGAAGTGGACCAACGAGGAGGTGCTGGCCGCGCTCCTGGAGGAGGCCGAGGGCCGGCACACGGTCGCGGGACGCCGGCTCGGCCGCAAGGACGCGACGGCGGCGGGCGCGGCGGGTGCCACGGTGGCGCTGCTCGGTACGGCGGCCCTGGTCCGGCAGATGCGCAAGCGGCGCGGTCTGTAGGACCCCGGGATCTGCTCCGGGACCCGCCCCGGACGCGCCCGGACGCGCCCGGGGCCCCTCCGCGGAACGGTCCCGGGCGGCCGTTCCGGGGAAACGTGGTTCGGCCTGTCGGCGCCGTACGGCACGATGGGCCCATGGCTGACAGGTATGACCACCCCGGCGAGCGGGCCTCGGACGACCCGATCAAGCTCCTCGCGATCCGTGACACGCCGCTCTCGGTGGACGAGGTCTTCCGCGCGGTCGGCGACGACGCCGCAGGCGGCGTCGTCCTGTTCGCGGGCACGGTACGCAACCACGACGGCGGCGCCGACGTCGACGCCCTCGGCTACTCCTGCCATCCGACGGCCGAGGCGGAGCTGCGCCGGGTCGCCGAGAAGGTCGCCGCGAACCATCCGGTCCGTGCCCTGGCCGCCGTCCACCGGGTGGGCGATCTGCGGGTGGGCGACCTCGCGGTGATCGTCGCGGTCTCCTGTCCGCACCGGGGGGATGCCTTCGAGGCGTGCCGGCAGCTGATCGACGACCTCAAGCACGAGGTCCCGATCTGGAAGCACCAGAGCTTCTCGGACGGGACAGAAGAGTGGGTTGGAGCCTGTTAGAGACGTTCACCCTGAGTCTGGGGGTCCCCCCGGCCGAAGGCTGGGGGAGGGTGGGGGCCTGCTAGAGACGTTCCCCTTGAGTCTGGGGGTCCCCCCGGCCGGAGGCTGGGGGAGGTCACCCCTCGATCACGCAAGGCGCCACGCCGACGAGTCGTAGCCGACCGCCCGATTTGCGTAACCGCCCCCCAGGCAGCAGCGTTGATGCTGCGGATGAATAGTCTGCTGATCCACTCATTGGGGACCACTGGGGATGGGAGGTCGGGATGGCAGCGCTGGCCTGGTTGCTGATTCCGGTTTTCACAGTCGTCGGCACGGCGATATGGGGAAGCTGGGCTTCCCGTAACAAGACCATCGGGGATGTCGCCGAGCTCGCGGGCTACGCGCGATTCCGGGACGCCATGGAGCGGTCCCGCCCCTCCGATCCCGCCCCCTCGCCCGATCCCGCCTCCGCTTCCGCGCTGCCGGAGTGCGAGGCCAGGGCCGCCGCCGCGACCACCGGTACCGGCTGATCCTCGTACGGACCGCCCCGGGAGTGCGCGCACAGGCAGGTCCCGTACTGTCGTTCCATGCCACGCCGCACCGCGACGATGCTCGCCTCCACCTTGATCCTGATCACGCTGCTCTGCGTCGGCGTCCTCATTCCGGTGCCGTACTCCGAGATGAGCCCGGGACCCACGGTGAACACCCTCGGCGAGGCGCGTGGCGAGCCGGTGCTGCAGATCTCGGGAAAGAAGACGTACCCGACCTCCGGCAACCTCAACATGACCACGGTCCGGGTCACCAGCGCGGACTACAAGATGAACGCGATCGAGGCCGTCTACAAGTGGCTGGCCCACGACAGCGTGGTCGTTCCGCACGAGACGCTCTACCCGGACGGCAAGACCGAGGAGCAGTCCAGCCAGGAGAACGCCGAGGAGTTCAGCCAGTCCCAGGAGAGCGCCAAGGTGGCCGCGCTCAAGGAGCTGGACATCCCGGTGACCACCCGGGTCGTCGTCGCCTCCGTCGTCAAGGGCACCCCCGCCGAGGGGAAGCTGCACGCGGGCGACGTGATCCGCGCCGTGGACGGTACGCCGGTGAAGGAGCCCGGTGACGTGGCCAAGCTCGTCACCCGGCACAAGCCCGGTCAGAAGGTGACCTTCACCATCAGCCCGGCCAAGGAGGCCGCCGCCGCGGCCAAGACCCACCAGGACACGTCCGTGACCGAGCAGGTGGTCCTCACCACCGCGAAGTCCAAGGAGGACGGCGACCGGGCCGTCGTCGGCATCCAGGCCGGCACCGACCACGTCTTCCCGTTCACCGTCGACATCAAGCTCGCCGACGTCGGCGGCCCGAGCGCCGGTCTGATGTTCGCGCTCGGCATCGTCGACAAGCTCACCCCGGGCGCGCTCACCGGCGGCAAGTTCATCGCCGGCACCGGCACCATCGACGACGCGGGCAAGGTCGGCCCGATCGGCGGCATCGAGATGAAGCTGGTCGGCGCGCGCGACGCGGGCGCCCGCTACTTCCTCACCCCGGCCGACAACTGCGCCGCGGCCGCCGCGGACACGCCCTCCGGGCTGACGCTCATCAAGGTGACGAACATCGACGACGCCAGGAACTCCCTGGAAAAGCTCCGCACGGGTGACACGGCGGGTCTGCCCGGCTGCTCGAAGAGCTGAACCACGCCGGTGTACGCGCCGGTGCACGGGCCGGTGTACGGGTACGGAGCGCGCCCCGTACCCGTACACCAGCCCGAAAACGCCAGGCTCAGGATCAGGACTCGAAGGTCGCCGCGAGCGCGTCCGCGAGACCCGGCACCAGGTCGGGGCCGGTCAGCACCTCGCTCGCCGAGTCCTTCTCGCGCAGCCGGATCGCCGCCTCGCGCGCGCCGTTCCGCAGCACCGCGACGGTCATCCGGACCTCCTGGCGGTCCGGGTGCCCGGCGACCCACTTGGCGAGCTTGGCGTCGCTCAGGCCCTTCGGCACGGAGGCCTCGGCCGACGGCGGCAGCATCAGCCGCTCCACCGTCAGCGCGCAGCCGGCCACCGCGTCGGGCCAGGCGATGGTGCCCAGGAACTCGTCGAGAGCGGTTCCGGCGGGCAGCTGGTCCTGCTCGATGGGGGTGTAGCCGGCGGCGCCGGCCTCGTTGCCGGCACCGCCGAGCTGACGGGCGACCGACGGCGCCGAGGCACGCAGCCGGGCGGTGTCGACCAGGGCGAAGAGCCGGGCCGGACGGTCCCAGCCGAGGCCCGAGGCGTACTCGTCGATTTCGAGTACCGCGCGGGTGAGGGGGCTCGCGGCCATCGGAGGGCCGGAGGGGGAAACATTGGACATGAGCAATATCCTGCCTCCTCTTTCCCGAAAGTCGGGAACTAGGTAAAGCCTCAGTAAGTTGCAACAGTGGGCTCCCACGATCGCGGAGCCTGTTCTTGCACGCGGAGATCGACGCATCTCACGCATCAACTTCAAGGGGCGTACGTTGGCTTTCCAGATGCCGGACCGCGGAGGCGGCAGAGGCGGCAGGGGTCCGTCGGGGCCGTCCGGACCGAGGATGCGGGTCGGCCGGCCGTCCCGTCGCGCCCGTACGCTCCTGATGACCCTGGGCGTCCTGGCCGTGCTCTTCATGGTCTTCGTGATGTTCGCCGGTTTCTGGACGGACTGGCTCTGGTTCCGTTCGGTCCACTACTCGTCGGTGTTCACCACCACTCTGTGGACCAAGATCGGCCTTTTCGCGGTCTTCGGTCTGATCATGGCCGTGGCCGTCGGCCTGAATATCTGGCTGGCGTACCGGCTGCGGCCGCCGCTGAGCGCGATGTCACAGGAACAGCAGAGTCTCGACCGTTACCGGATGGGAATCGCGCCGTTCCGCAAGTGGCTGCTGCTCGCGGTCACCGCGCTGGTCGGCCTGATCGCCGGAGCCTCCGCCTCCGGGCAGTGGCGCACCTGGCTGATGTGGGTGAACGGGGTCCCGTTCGGCGAGACGGACCCGCAGTTCAAGCTGGACGTGTCGTTCTACGCGTTCGACCTGCCCTGGTACCGCTTCCTGCTGGCCTTCGGCTTCGGCGCCACCGTCCTGTCGCTGATCGCCGCCGCGGCCACGCACTACCTCTACGGCGGGCTGCGCGTCACCAGCCCGGGCGCCCGCGCGACCGGCGCCGCGACCGGACACCTGTCGGTGCTGCTCGGCGTCTTCGTCACGCTGAAGGCCGTCGCGTACTGGCTCGACCGGTACGGCCTCGCGGTGAAGTCCAGCGACTTCAAGGCGGCCGGCAACTGGACCGGACTGCGGTACGTGGACGCCAACGCCTATCTGCCGGCGAAGACGATCCTCTTCTGCATCGCGGTGATCTGCGCGCTGCTGTTCTTCGCGACGCTGTGGCGGCGCACCTGGCAGCTGCCGGTGATCGGCTTCGGTCTGATGGTGCTCTCGGCGGTCCTGATCGGCGGCCTCTACCCGGCCATCGTGCAGAAGTTCCAGGTCCAGCCGAACGAGCAGGCCAAGGAAGCGCCGTACATCAAGAAGAACATCGACGCGACGCGCAAGGCGTACGACATCGCCTCCACCAAGCCGGAGGAGTACTCCGGCAAGTCCACGGTGAAGGCGAAGGACCAGCTGCGCGCGGACGCCGACTCGGCGGCCGCCTACCGGCTGATCGACCCGAACATCGTGTCGCCGACGTTCCAGCAGCAGGAGCAGAAGCGGAAGTACTACCAGTTCCCGCTCACCCTCGACGTCGACCGGTACGACGGCCAGGACACCGTCGTCGGTCTGCGTGAGCTCAACATCAAGGGCATCCCGAAGCGGAACTGGATCAACGACCACTTCACCTACACCCACGGGTACGGCGCCATCATGGCGACCGGCACCCAGACCGACGCCAACGGTTCCCCGGTCTTCACCGAGCAGGGGCTGCCGACGAGCGGGATGCTCCCGACGTACGAGCAGCGCGTCTACTACGGCGAGAAGACCGACCAGTACTCCATCGTCGGCGGGCCCCAGAAGGAGCTCGACTACGACGGCAAGGGCGAGCGCACCACCAGCTACAAGGGCAACAGCGGCGTCAGCCTCTCGTCGACCTTCAACCGGGCGGCGTACGCGGTCGCGTTCAGCGAGCCGCAGATCCTCTACTCCGGCGCCATCGGCGACGGCTCGCGGATCCTGTACAACCGCACCCCCAAGGAGCGGGTCGAGGCCGTCGCCCCCTGGCTGACCATCGACGGCGACGCCTACCCGGCGGTCATCGACGGCCGGATCCAGTGGATCGTCGACGCGTACACGACCAGCAACGGCTACCCGTACGCCTCCCGTACGACGCTCGGCGAGACCACCGCCGACGCGCTGACGGTCGGCAACCAGCAGCGCGCGGTCGTCGCCCAGCAGAACCAGGTCAACTACATCCGCAACTCGGTGAAGGCCACCGTCGACGCGTACGACGGCACGGTGAACCTCTACCAGTGGGACACGAAGGACCCGGTCCTCAAGACCTGGATGAAGGCGTTCCCCGACACGGTGAAGTCGCGTGACGCGATCAAGCCGGAGCTCATGGAGCACCTGCGCTACCCGCAGGACATGTTCAAGGTCCAGCGCGAGCTGCTCACCCGCTACCACGTCGAGGACGCCGAGCGCTTCTACAGCGGCTCGGACGCCTGGCAGGTGCAGGACGACCCGACCGACAAGGACGGCACCGCCGTCCCGCCGTACTACCTGAGCATGAAGATGCCCGGGGAGACGGACCAGCGGTTCTCGCTGACGACGACGTTCACGCCGAACGGACGGCCCAACCTGGGCGCGTTCATGGCCGTCGACGCCGACGCCACCAGCAAGGACTACGGCCGGATCAGACTGCTGACCGTCACGGAGGACGTGCCCGGCCCGCAGCAGGTGCAGAACAAGCTCAACAGCCTGCCGGCGGTGGCCAACTTCGTCCGTGACATGAAGGGCGCCGACTCCGACATCCAGTACGGCAACCTGCTCACGGTCCCGCTCAACGGCGGCTTCCTCTATGTGGAGCCGGTGTACGCGCAGGGCCGCAACGCGCACTACCCGCTGATGAAGAAGGTCGCGGTGTCGTACGTGGACGCGGACCAGCCCAAGGGCGGCACCACGAAGGACGTCACGGTCTTCGAGGACAACCTCGCGGCGGCGCTCGACGCGGTGTTCGGCAGCGAGGGGGCCACCCCGCCGCCGGCGCAGCAGCCGGGCACCACCCAGCCGACGAAGCCGACGAAGCCGACGACCAACGACGCCGAGCTGAAGCAGGCGATCGCGGACGCGCAGAAGGCGTACGAGGACGCCGAGGCGGCGCTGCGGAAGCCCGACTGGGACGCCTACGGCAAGGCCCAGGCCGCGCTGCAGGACGCGCTCCAGCGCGCGGCGGACGCGGGGGCGAAGCTCAAGAGCGACGCCGGCGCCGGCGGCCAGAAGGCCACGGACGGCCAGAAGGCCGGGGACAAGGCGGCCGCGGACAAGACGGCCGGTGACCAGAAGGCCGGCGAGAGCGGGAAGACGGACGGGGACGGGAAGGCGAAGTCCTCCGCCGACCCGTCGGCCGACCCCTCCCCGAAGGCGGACGGCTGATCGTCGTCCAGGCTCCATCCCACGTCGTGATACGGTTGGTTCACCGACGCGGGGTGGAGCAGCTCGGTAGCTCGCTGGGCTCATAACCCAGAGGTCGCAGGTTCAAATCCTGTCCCCGCTACTGCAGTCGAGGGCCCGAATCCAATTGGATTCGGGCCCTTGGTGCGTCTCGGGACACACCGTGTCCCCCGAAGGGCGGTACGAGAGAGGCGAGTTGGTGCCAAACGTGTTTCACTTGTCTCTCTGTGGGCATGTCGACAAAACGCTGAAGTGACCTCACGGGCTGCGGTATACCAGGTGTACGCGGGTTGCGGGTGGTGCGACGATGGGTTTTATGGGGGACAGGGCAACTCTGTTGGAGACAGGGCGGTTTGTGCAGCGGCGTGCCGATAACGCCGCAGACGAGATCATCGAGGCCGCGGGGGCCGTCGATGCCACCGTCGGCAGCACCACCGCCGACCACGAGACCGACCACGAGACCGAAGCCGAGACCGAGGCCCGCCACCGCCTCGCCGCCGAGAAGGGCGACGCCGCGGCCATGAGCGTCCTCGGCGCGATGCTGCTGCGCCGCGGGGACCTGGACGGCGCCGAGCCGTTCCTGCGGGCCGCGACCACCCAGGGCGACCGGGCGGCGGCCAACAACCTGGGCGTGCTGCTGCACCAGCGCGGCTACCCGGACGAGGCCGCGGCCTGGTGGCGGGTCGCCGCCGTCGCGGGCTCCGCGCCCGCCGCGCACGCACTCGGCCGGCACCACCGCGAGCGCGGCGACGAGCCGGCCGCCGAGTACTGGCTGCGCCAGTCCGCCGAGCAGGGCCACGCCCTCGGCGCCTTCGCGCTCGCCGATCTGCTCCAGCACCGCAGCGACGTCGGCGCCGAACGCTGGCTGCGCGCCGCGGCCGAGCAGGGCCACCGCGAGGCCGCCTTCCGGCTCGCCCTCGCCCTGGAGCACCGGGCGACGGAACCGGCCCGAGGGCCACACGCGTACGGCCCCGGCGGCGGCCCCGGCACCGGGACCCGGCTGCGCGCGGCCTTCCCGCCGGTCGCCCCCGTCCCGTCCGTCGTGTCCGCCGCGCCCGTCACTCCCGGCGGTGACATCGGTGTCATGCCGCTTCCCCGTACGGGCGAAGCCGCGGCGGACAGCGCCACCGGCAGCAGGCCCGCGGGCGGGCTCGCCGAGGCCGAGCAGTGGTTCCGGCAGGCCGCCGCGCGCGGCCACCGCAAGGCCGCCCTGCACCTCGGCGCGATCCTGGAACAGCGCGGCCAGCTGAAGGAGGCCGGCCGCTGGTACCTGATGTCCGCCAAGGACGGCGAGGCCAAGGCCGCGTGCGCGCTCGGCTTCCTGCTGCGCGACGCGGGCGACGAGGAGAGCGCCGCCGTGTGGTGGCTGCGGGCCGCCCAGGAGGGCGACGGCAACGCCGCCAACGCGCTCGGCGCGCTGCACGCCGCCCGGGGCGAACAGCAGACCGCCGAGCGCTGGTACCGCGCCGCCATGGACGCGGGCGACGTGAACGGCGCGTACAACCTCGGTCTGCTCTGTGCCGCCCAGGAACGCGTCGCCCAGGCCGAGCAGTGGTACCGCCGCGCCGCCTACGCCGGCCACCGCGAGGCGGCCAACGCGCTCGCCGTCCTGCTGCTCCAGGCCGGCGACGCGAACGGCGCCGAACCGTGGTTCTCCAAGGCCGCCGAGGCCGGCAGCGTCGACGCCGCCTTCAACCTCGGCATCCTCTACGCCGGCCGCGACGACGACCGCTCCGCCCTGATCTGGTACGAGCGCGCCGCGGCCGCCGGCCACACCGAGGCCGCGCTCCAGGTCGGCATCGCCTGTCTGCGCGACGGCGACGAGCAGGGCGCCGAACGGCATCTGCGGTGCGCGGCGGGCGGCGGCAGCGCCGAGGCGGCCTACCGGCTCGCCACGGTCCTCGACGCGCGCCGGCCGGCCCCCGGCCCGGTGGTGCTGGGCGCCCCGCGCGCCGAGAAGAGCGAGTGCGAGGAGTGGTACGAGCGGGCCGCGGGCCAGGGCCACCGCCGCGCCCAGGTACGGGTCGGCATGCTCGCCGCCGACCGGGGCGACGTGGCGGAGGCGGCCCGCTGGTACCGGGAGGCGGCCGAGGCGGGCTCCCGCAACGGCGCCTTCAACCTGGGGCTGCTGCTCGCCCGCGAGGGCGGCGAGCGCGAGGCCGCCCTGTGGTGGACCCGCGCCGCCCACGCCGGACACGGCCGGGCCGCGCTCCGGCTCGCCCTGCTCGCCGCCCGGCGCGGGGAGCTGACCGAGGGCCGCCGCTGGTGCGACCGGGCCGTGGAACTGGGCCCGTCCGAGGTCGCCGAGCGGGCGGCCCGGCTGAGCGAGGCCCTGCACCAGGAGCTGACCGCGTGACGCCGGTGCGTGATGCTTGGGACGCGTGTGGCGCGTGTGACGGGCGTGACGTGAGGGTGCCGGGTTACGGATTTGCTCTGGTCGGAGCCGTCCCGTAAGGTTGTGTTCACCGACGCGGGGTGGAGCAGCTCGGTAGCTCGCTGGGCTCATAACCCAGAGGTCGCAGGTTCAAATCCTGTCCCCGCTACTCAGTAGCCGAAGGCCCGGATCGTTTCACACGATCCGGGCCTTCGCCGTTGTCCGGCCCTGTGTGTACGCGTACGCGGCGGGGCGCGGGCGCGTACGAGAAAGGCCCCCGCCGTCGGGCAGGGGCCTTGTTTCCGTTCGGGGAGCGCGTCGCGTCAGACGCCGGCCGCCATGCAGCCGGGGCAGATGCCGCGATAGGTGACCTCGACATCGGAGATCGCGAAGCCGAAGCGCTCGGAGTCGGGGAGGGAGGCCAGCGGGTCGCCCGCCGGGTGCACATCGCGGATCGCGCCACAGCGGGCGCAGACCAGATGCTGGTGCGGGCGGTGGGCGTTGGGGTCGTACCGCTTGGCGCGGCCGTCGGTGGCGACCTCGATCACCTCACCGAGCGTTACCATTTCGCCCAGCGTGTTGTAGACGGTCGCCCGGGAGATCTCCGGGAGCCGTTCCACCGCGCGCGAGTGGACCTCGTCCGCGGTCAGGTGCACATGCTCCCCGTCCAGCACCTCGGCCACGACACGACGCTGCGAGGTCATCCGCCATCCGCGGCCGCGCAGTCGTTCCAACAGGTCACTCATGGGCGTCAGCCTAACAGCCGAGCGGGCTGTTCTTGAATGAGTGTGATTTTGGATACGGGTTCGAGTTGGACTCTGTCCAGAATCTGGGACGCGATGGTGGACGGTGCCGGCGGGCGGTGTCCCGCGTTCGGGTGGCCGGTCCGGCCGTGCGCGGTTGACGGGCTGTACGGGTCGGGGTCCTGGTGGGAGTTCCGGTGGCCGCCGCCGGGCAGCCCCGCGTACCTCCCGGCTCGGGGGTCCAGGAGGTGCGCGGGTGCCGTCAGGCGGCCAGTCGGGCCGGGACCCAGCAGCGGACGATGTCGCGTACGGAGACGATGCCGACCGGCCCGAGGTCGTCGAGCACCACCAGGTGGCGGAAGCCGCCGCGGGTCATCGCCTCCGCGGCCTCCTCCAGGGTCCAGGTCGGCGCCGCGTAGACGACGTCCCGGGTGGTGTGCGCGTCGGCGGTCTCCAGGTCGGGATTGCGGTCCATGCCGATCGCGTCGAGGATGTCGCGCTCGGTGAGGATGCCAAAGCCTCCCGCGTCGCCGTCCTGGACGACGGCGGAGCCGACGCGGCGCGCCGACATCAGACGGGCCGCTTGGCGGAGGGTGTGGGCCGGGCCGATGGTGAGGATCGTGGTAGTCATGGCGTCGCGGACGAACATGGAGGGAACCACCCCCGAATCGTGGCCTTCGAGAACCCGTTCACAAGTTCACAAGTGAAGGGAGTCTCAGATTCGCACCGGGGGGAGAAGGGCGGCAAGGGGGCGCGTGGAGCACCGCGGGAGCGCTGAGGGGCGGCCGGACGGAGCACCGGGCGGATGGGTGGAACACGGACGGTGGAACACGGACGGGCCGCCCCCGGCAGGGGACGGCCCGATCAAAGGTGAACAGTCGCGATCAGGGGCGACCGGAAGTCGGCGGGGCGAACAGGGCGACCGGGGCCGACCTGGTGGTCAGACGAGGTCGGCGTCGTCGGCCGGCCGCTGGTTGAGATAGCTGAGCAGCTCGCCGTGGAGCAGCCCGTTGGACGCCGCCGCGTTCCCGCTGTGCGGGCCGTGTCGTCCGTCGAGCCCGGTGAAGGTGCCGCCGGCCTCCTGGACCACGATCGCCGTCGCCGCCATGTCCCACAGGGACAGTTCCGGCTCCGCGCACAGGTCCACGGCGCCCTCGGCGACCATCATGTACGGCCAGAAGTCGCCGTACGCGCGGGTCCGCCACACCGCGCGCGTGAGGTCGAGGAAACCGTCGAGCCGGCCCCGCTCCTCCCAGCCGCTCAGGCTGGAGTACGCGAACGAGGCGTCCTCCAGGCGCTCCACCTTCGACACCCCGATCCGGGACGCCGAGGCCAGGCTGCGGCCGGTGTACGCTCCGAGCCCCTTCGCCGCCCACCAGCGGCGGCCGAGCGCGGGCGCCGACACCACGCCGACCACCGGCTGGAAACCGGTCTCCCCGGCCTCCATCAGCGCGATCAGGGTCGCCCAAACGGGTACCCCGCGCACATAGTTCTTGGTGCCGTCGATCGGGTCGATCACCCAGCGGCGCGGGCCCGAGCCCTCGACCCCGTACTCCTCGCCGAGGATCGCGTCCCTCGGCCGGGCGCGCTGCAGCTGCCCCCGGATCAGCTCCTCGGCGGCCTTGTCGGCCTCGCTCACCGGAGTCATGTCGGGCTTCGTCTCGACCTTCAGGTCGAGAGCCTGGAACCGGTCCATCGTGGCCGCGTCCGCGGCATCCGCGAGGACATGGGCCAGACGCAGGTCGTCGTGGTAATCGGCCATGCCGGAACTCTATCCCCCGAAGAGCCGCCCCCTGGCCGGGGACCTTGACAGCGGGTGGCCGGCTGCCGACGCTGGGCACGGGTCCGTACGCGCGGATCCGTACGGTCCGGGAGACATTCCGGGAGGCGCTCATGCCGACTGCCCGCGAGGCCCTGCTCGACGCCGCGCTCGACGCGCTCGTGCACCGGCCCTGGTCCGCCGTGCGGATGGCCGACGTGGCCAGGGACGCCCGGGTGTCCCGGCAGACCCTCTACAACGAGTTCGGCAGCAAGGAGGGGCTGGCCCGGGCGCTGGCCCGACGGGAGGCCGACGCCTACCTCCAAGGGGTACGCAGGCTGCTCGCCGCCCCGGCCCCGCCCGCGCGCAATCTGGCCGCCGTCGCCGAGTGGACCGTGGTGCGCGCCGCCGAACGACCGCTGCTGCGCGCCCTGCTCACCGATGCCTGGAGCGACCGGCTGCCCCGGCCCCGCCCGGTCCGGGCCGGGGCCAGGGCCGCGCCCCTGCCCGCCCAGCGGCGGGCCGACGAGGGGCCGCCCGCGCCCGGCGAACTGGTCGCCGAGGCCGCGGCCTCGGCGGGGGAGCGGTGGGCGGCGGGCTGTGAGCTGGCCGTACGGCTGGCGCTCAGTCATGTGGTGGCGCCGGCCGTCCCCTGGAGCGCGCAAGGGGTGCCGGGCTCACCGGGCTCACCGGGCTCACCGGGTACGCGAGGCCCACAGGGCGCGCTGGGCACTTCGCGGTCCCAGGGCGCGTTGGGCGCGGCGGGCCGGGACGGTCAGTGCGCGGAGCCGGAGAGCTGGAGCCCGACCACGCCCACGATGACCAGCGTGATCGAGACGATCTTGAGCGTGGACACTACGTCGCCCAGGAAGATCATTCCGTAGATCGCCGTTCCGGCCGCCCCGATCCCGGTCCACACCGCGTACGCCGGACCCACGTCCAGCCGTCGCAGCGCCAGGGTCAGCAGGCCGAAGCTGCCGAGCGCGAAGGACGCGAACGCGATCGTCGGCCACAGCCGGGTGAAGCCGTGCGAGAGCTTCAGGCAGACCGCGAAGCCCGTCTCCAGGAATCCGGCGATCACCACCAGCAGCCACGCCATCGTCAGTGCCTCCCACGCCTCGGTGGCCGCTCCGCCACTCGAATCCCGTGGCTCACTCGGCTCACTTGGTGCGATTATGCACTTACCAGCCGTGGCGGCCCGCAAACGTGCGCGATTCCGCCGCGACTTCGGTGACGGGGGTCCGATGCCCCGTCAGCCCGGTCGGCGGACACCCCGGCAAGGCGGACACCCCGGCACCCCGGCACCCCGACAAGCGGACAGCCCGTCAGCCAGACCCGCCGCCGGCCCCACGAGGGATCAGTCGCCCTCGCGCCGCTCCCGGGTGGCGAGCAGCCGCCGCAGCGACACCAGCCGCGCCGGATCGGCGTGCCCCGCCTCGACCCAGGCGTCCAGCGCGCAGTCCGGCTCGTCGTGGCTGCACGCGCGCGGGCACTCCTCCGTACCTGCCTCCAGGTCGGGGAAGGCGTGGATGACCCGGGACGGGTCGATGTGCGCGAGCCCGAAGGACCGGACACCCGGGGTGTCGACCACCCAGCCCTCGGCCTTGTCCAGCGGCAGCGCGAGCGCCGAGGTCGTGGTGTGCCGGCCACGGCCGGTCACCGCGTTCACATGACCGGTGATCCGCCGCCGCTCCTCCGGGACCAGCGCGTTCACCAGCGTCGTCTTGCCCACACCCGAATGGCCCACGAACGCGGTGACCCGGCCGTCCAGATAGGTGCGCACCCGATCCGCCGCCCCGCCGTCGTACAGCTCGTCGCGGTTGACGACCACGTACGGGATGTCCAGATCGCCGTACAGCTCAAGGAGCTCCGACGGCGGCGCGAGGTCCGACTTGGTCAGCACCAGGAAGGGTTCGAGCCCGCCGTCGTACGCCGCCACCAGACAGCGGTCGATCAGCCTCGGCCGGGGCTCGGGGTCGGCCAGGGCCGTGACGATCGCCAGCTGGTCGGCGTTGGCGACGACCACCCGCTCGTACGGATCGTCGTCGTCGGCCGTCCGGCGCAGCACCGAGCTGCGCTCGCCGATCCGCACGATCCGCGCCAGGGTGTCCTTCTCCCCGGACAGATCGCCCACCAGGGAGACCCGGTCGCCCACCACCGCGGCCTTGCGGCCCAGCTCGCGGGCCTTCATCGCGAAGATGATCCGGTCGTCGACCAGACAGGTCAGCCGGCCCCGGTCGACGGTGAGGACCATGCCCTCGACGGCGTCCTCGTGCTTCGGGCGGATGTTCGTACGGGGGCGGCTTCCCTTGCGGTTGGGCCGCTGGCGGATGTCGTCCGCGTCGGTGTGCTTGCCGTAACGCCGCATGACTCAGACCCCGAGCATTTCGGTCCACATCGTCGGGAAGTCGGGCAAGGTCTTCTCGGTCGTCTTCACGTTCTCGATCTCCACGTCCTTCACGGCCAGACCGAGGATCGCGCCCGCGGTCGCCATCCGGTGGTCGTGGTACGTGTGGAACACGCCGCCGCGCAGCGGGCGCGGGCGGATGTGCAGTCCGTCCTCGGTCTCGGTGACATCGCCGCCGAGCCCGTTGATCTCCCGGGTGAGGGCCGCGAGCCGGTCCGTCTCGTGCAGCCGCAGATGGGCCACCCCGCGCAGGGTCGAGGGGGAGTCGGCGAGCGCGGCGACGGCGGCGATGCCGGGGGTCAGCTCGCCGACCTCGCCGAGGTCGACGTCGATGCCGTGGATCCGGCCGGTGCCCGTGAAGGTCAGCCCCGCCTCGGTCAGCTCGCAGGAGCCGCCCATCGAGGTGAAGATCTCCCGCAGCGCGTCACCGGGCTGGGTGGTGTGGGCCGGCCAGTCCGGCACGGTGACCCGGCCGCCGGTGACCAGCGCCGCCGCCAGGAAGGGCTGGGCGTTCGACAGGTCCGGCTCCACGACCAGGTCGCGGCCGCGCAGCGCGGACGGGGCGACCCGCCACACGTCGGGCTCGCCGCCGTGCTCCGGCTCGTCGACCCGCGCGCCGGCCGCCCGCAGCATGTCCACCGTCATCCGGATGTGCGGCATCGACGGCAGCCGGCCGCCGACGTGCCGGACCTCGACGCCCTGGTTGAACCGCGCGCCCGACAGCAGCAGCGCGCTGACGAACTGCGAGGACGAGGAGGCGTCGATCTCGACGACCCCGCCCTCCAGCGCGCCGGTGCCGTGCACGGTCATCGGCAGCGCGCCGCGCCCGTCGTCGTCGATCCGGGCGCCGAGCGCGCGCAGCGCGTCGATGACCCCGTGCAGCGGACGCTCGTGCGAGCGCGGGTCGCCGTCGAAGCGGACCGGGCCGTCGGCGAGCGCCGCGACCGGCGGCAGGAAGCGCATGACCGTACCGGCGTTGCCGACGTCCACCGTCGCCGGGCCGCGCAGCCCGGCCGGAACGATCCGCCAGGCCTCGCCGCTGCCGTCCGGGCCGACGCCCTCCTCGATCCGTACGCCGAGGGTGCGCAGCGCCTCCGCCATCAGCAGGGTGTCGCGCGAGCGCAGCGGGCGGCGCAGCCAGCCCGGCTCGGCGGCCAGGGCGGCGAGTACCAGGGCCCGGTTGGTGACCGACTTCGACCCGGGCACGGTGACGGTGGCGTCGACGGCGCCGTCCGCGTACGGGGCGGGCCACAGGCCGGTCAGGGGATCGGTGGACACAGGGCTATCGGTCATGTCCTTAACTCTACGGGGGCACCCCTCACCCGCGGCACGCCGAGCGCCACTGTCCGTGCCCGCCGTCCGAGGGGGGGCGGGCCCCGTTCCCCGCGCCGTGCCGCGTCGTGTCGCGTCGTGTCGCGTCGTGCCGCGCCGCGCCGTCAGGTGCCGCCCGTGCCTCCCCCGGTACCTCGGAGGCGTGCCTCCCCCGTACCTCAGAGGCCGAGCAGCCACCGCCCGCCGCCGATCAGGCAGCAGAGCGAGACGGCGTGGAAGAAGAACAGCCACAGGGTGGGCGGCACATGGGTGAGCCGGCCGAGCTGGTCGGCGTCGGAGTCGCCGCCGCCCTCGCGCCGCCGCTGGGCCTGGAGCTCGAAGGCCGGGCGGACCCCGCCGATCAGCAGGAACCAGACCACCGCGTACGCGAAGACAGCCTGCACGTCCGGGCCGGCGTACGCGAGGAACAGATTGAACGCGCCGCCGACCAGCAGCACGGTGAGGATCCCGAAGAGGTTGCGGACCATCATCAGCAGCGCCACCAGGAGGAGCGTGGCCAGCCACAGCAGCAGGACCGGCCGGTGCGTGCCGAGCAGCGCGGCGCCGCCGAGGCCGAGCAGCGGGGCGGCGGTGTAGCCGGCGGCGGCCGTGAGGATCATGCCGAGACCGGTGGGCTTGCCGCGCGAGACGGTGAGACCGCTGGTGTCCGAGTGCAGCCGGATCGACTGCAGCCGGCGGCCGGTCAGCACGGCTATCAGCCCGTGGCCGCCCTCGTGGGCGATGGTGATCGCGTTGCGGGACAGCCGCCAGAGCGGCCGGGGCACCACCACGACGAGCGCCGCGACCGCCGTGGCGATCACGATCCACGACTCGGGCGCGGGCTGGGTGACGAAGAGAAGACCGGGCAGGTGATCGGGCGTCTGAGCGGGCATGTGAGGAAGGCTCTCGGTGGAGGGCGGGACCGTGGCAGTGTGGCACTCATGTGCGGACGGTATGCGGCGAGCAGGCGCCCCGAGGACCTGGCGGACACCTTCGGGGTCGAGCGGTGGGACCCGCAGGAGACCCTGGCCCCCGACTGGAACGTGGCCCCCACCAAGGAGGTGTACGCGGTCCTGGAACGCCCCCTCAAGGGCGAGGACGCGGACCCGCGGCGGCCGGTTCGGCAGATGAGGGTGCTGAAGTGGGGGCTCGTCCCGTCCTGGGCGAAGACCCCCGAGGGCGCCGCCCGGCTCATCAACGCGCGCGCCGAGACCGTGCACGAGAAGCCCTCCTTCAAGCAGGCCTTCGCCACCCGGCGCTGCATCCTGCCCGCCGACGGTTATTACGAGTGGGTGACCGGCGCCGACGAGCGGGAGCTGGAGGTCGAGGGCAGGCGGAAGCGGGCCCGGAAGCAGCCGTACTTCGTGACCCCGGCCGACGGCTCCGTCTTCGCGATGGCCGGACTGTTCGAGTTCTGGCGGGACCGGACGCTGCCCGACGGCCATCCGGCGGCCTGGTGGGCGACCTGCTCGGTGGTCACCACGGAGGCGGAGACCGGGCCGCTCGCCGTCGCCCCCGCCGAGGGCCCGGGCTCGCTCGCCGAGATCCACCCCCGGATGCCGCTGATGCTGACCCCGGACCGCTGGGACGCCTGGCTCGACCCCACGTGCACCGATCCGGAGGAGGTACGGGCGCTGCTCGCGGCCCCGCCCGAGGGGCTGATGCGGGCCTTCCCGGTGGGGACGGCGGTCAGCAACGTCCGCAACAACGGGCCCGAGCTGCTGACGGAACTGGACGGGCCGGAGGTCGGCACGCTCTTCTGACGCGTACCTCCTTACGTACGCCAGGCAGCCCGTGCACCTCCGGACGTACGCCAGGCAGCCCGTGCGCCTCCGGCCCCCGGCGGACGGTGTCCCTCCGTCCGCGTTCGCGCCGGTCACGGCAGGATGAGCGGGTGACCGAGACCGACAGCACCACCGCGAGCGGACGGACGGGCCCCGCGCCCCGGACCGAGACCGTGCCCACCGACGCCGGGGACGCCCGGATCACCTGGATCGACGCGAAGAAGCCGTGGACCGTGCTCGCCGTGAGCCATGGCGCGGGCGGCGGCATCGAGGCCCGCGACCTCCGGGCGCTCGCCGCCGCGCTGCCCGCCGAAGGCGTGACCGTGGCCCTGGTCGAGCAGCCCTGGCGGGTGGCCGGCAAGAAGGTCGCGCCCGCCCCGAAGACCCTCGACACCGGCTGGCGGGGCCTGTGGCCCGCGCTCACCGCCCCCGGCCTGCCGGTGATCGCGGGCGGGCGCAGCGCCGGGGCCCGGGTCGCCTGCCGGACCGGAGCCGAGCTGGGGGCGAGCGCCGTCCTCGCCCTGAGTTTCCCGCTGCACCCGCCGGGCAAGCCGGAGAAGTCCCGAGGTGACGAACTCCTCGGCACGGGCCTGCCGACGCTCGTGGTGCAGGGCGGCAACGATCCGTTCGGCAAGCCCGCCGAGTTCCCGGACGGCCCCCACACCCTCGCCGAGGTCCCGTACGGCGATCACGGATTCGCCGTGCCCAAGCGCGCCCCGCTCGGCCAGGACGAGGCCCTTCAGACGCTCGTCCGCGCCGTTTCCGGCTGGATCGCCGGCCTCCGCTGACCCCGGGAATGCCGGGGGCGCACGGGCTGTTGTGACGGACGTCGGTGTGTGAGAGCCAGAAGGAAGAGGGAGACCGCCGCATGGGTTCGACCATCTGCCACGAGCGCCCCAAGGCCACGGACCTGGAGTGGACCGTGCTGCCGGCGGTGCGTACCGCCCCTGTTCGGGCGGCGGGCGATGTGGATCCTCGTCTATCCTCCGAAGCGAGCGGACCCGCGTTCGGGTCCGCCGTGGCTCTGGAGGAGGTGGGTCCGGTCACCGGGACGGACACAGGGACGGGCGACGGTCCCGAGGAGACGACCGCCGAGCGCAACGCGCGTTTCGAACGGGACGCCCTCGGCTACCTCGACCAGATGTACTCGGCCGCGCTGCGGATGACGCGCAACGCGGCGGACGCCGAGGACCTGGTCCAGGAGACCTACGCGAAGGCCTACGGGTCCTTCCACCAGTTCCGTGAGGGCACGAACCTCAAGGCGTGGCTCTACCGCATCCTCACGAACACCTTCATCAACTCCTACCGGAAGAAGCAGCGCGAGCCCCAGCGCTCCGCCGCCGAGGAGATCGAGGACTGGCAGCTCGCCCGCGCCGAGTCGCACATGTCGACCGGACTGCGCTCCGCCGAGTCCCAGGCGCTCGACCACCTCCCGGACTCCGACGTCAAGGCGGCACTCCAGGCGATCCCCGAGGAATTCCGCATCGCGGTCTACCTCGCGGATGTGGAGGGCTTTGCCTACAAGGAGATCGCCGACATCATGGGGACACCCATCGGTACGGTGATGTCCCGACTGCACCGGGGACGCCGCCAGCTGCGCGGCATGCTCGAGGACTACGCGCGCGATCGCGGGCTGGTACCCGCGGGCTCCGGAGAGTCGTCGCACGATCTGAAAGGTTCGGCCTCATGAGCTGCGGAGAGCCGCACGAGACGGACTGTTCCGAGATCCTCGACCATCTCTACGAGTTCCTCGACCATGAGATGCCGGACAACGACTGCACCAAGTTCGAGGTGCACTTCGAGGAGTGCTCCCCCTGCCTGGAGAAGTACGGTCTCGAACAGGCCGTGAAGAAGCTGGTCAAGCGCTGCTGCGGCAGTGACGACGTACCGGTGGACCTGCGCGCCAAAGTGATGGGGCGGATCGAGCTGATCCGTACCGGGCACCAGATCCCCGAGACGGACGTCGTCGCGACGACGGACGCCGCCGCCCAGACGGCCGAGCCGACCCCACAGGAGCACTGAGCTCCTCCGCCCTCCCAGGGCATCCGGTACGGCTCAGAGCATCCGGTACATCCAGTACGGCTAGGCACCGCGCGGTTCCGCGCGAGCGGCCTTCCGTGGCCTCCCGCCGTACCACCGGACACCACGACAGAACCACAGGCCGGGCGAGTCCTTCGCCCGGCCTGTCACGTTCCCGCCGCCCCTGTCACCCGAAGGTGCGAATCGGGTCCGGCGCGCCACGACGCGCCACCCCCACTCACTAGCGTGGCGCGGGTGATGGGCGTGGAGGTCGTTCCGCGCGGGAGGAGTGTCCCGCGCATCGCACGCGGCTACGTCGGCAGCGCCGTACTCGCCGCCGGCGCCGCCGTGCTGCCCGCGTTACGCCCCGGCGCGGCCACCCCCTGGGCCACCGTGCTGCCGCTCGCCGCGCTCTACGCCGCGTGCGAGCTGCCCGCCCGCTGCCCGCGGCTCCGCCGGGCGTACGCGAACGGCGAGGACGGCCGGGGCCGGCTGCCCGCCTGTCTCGGCGCGGGCTCCTTCTTCCCCGTGCTGCTGGCCGCGGCGCTGCTGCTCCCGCCGTCCGCCGCCGCGCTCACCGCCGTCCCCGGTGCCCTGCTCGCCCCGGTCGACGAGCCGCCTGTCGCCCTGCGCCGCCTCTGGCGGGCCGCCCGGCTCGTCCTCGCCGTCTGGGCCTCGGCCCGCGTCGGACAGTTCCTGCCGTGCCACGACGCGCTCGGACCGGGCCTCGTCGTCCCCGACTTCCCGTACGTCCTGCTGCCCTCCGGGGCCACGGCGCTCGCCTTCAGTCTGGCGCTCACCGCCCTCGACGGCGGCATCCGCGCCACCGTCGAGGCGGTCCCGCCGCACGCCGCCTGGCGCGGACTGCTCGGCCGGTCCCTCGCCCCGCACGCCGTGCACACCCTGGCCGGCCTGATGATGGCCGTGCTCTGGCGCAGCGACTACGGGCCGGTGGCCGCCGTCTTCGTCCTGCTGCCGGTGTCGGTCTCCTGCTGGGCCTTCGCCCAGTACCACCGCGAGCGGGCCGCCCACCAGGCCACCATCCGGGCCCTGGTGCAGGCCGTCGACATCAAGGACAGCTACACCCGAGGCCACAGCGAACGCGTCGGACGCGCCTCCGTCCTCATCGCCGAGGAGCTCGGCATGCCCGAGCCCCGTCTGGAGGTCGTCCGCTTCGCCGGGGTCCTGCACGACGTCGGCAAGCTCGGCGTGCCGACCCGGGTCCTCAGCAAGGACGGGCCGCTCACCACCGAGGAGCGCCGGATCATCGAACTGCACCCCGAGTACGGCCACGAGATGGTCCGCGGCATCGGCTTCCTCGGCGAGGCCCGCAGCGCGATCCTGCACCACCACGAGCATCTGGACGGCAGCGGCTATCCGTACGGCCTCAAGGGCGACCAGATCCCCGAGTACGCGCGCGTGGTCGCCGTCGCCGACGCCTTCGACGCCATGACCTCCACCCGCTCCTACCGCCGGGCCCGCCCCGTCGAGGCCGCCCTCGCCGAGCTGGAGCGGTGCGCGGGCACCCAGTTCGACCCCCATATGGTCGCCGCGCTCGCCCGCGCGCTGGAGCGGCACGGCTGGCAGACCGAGGTCACCGCCGACGAGACCGCCGTCCCCACCCCGCGCCCGCCCGAGCCCGCGGGGCCGCGCCCGGCGGAGCCCGTACCGCCCGGTTCCGGTTCTGTTCCCGGCCCGGGCCCCGCCTCCGGTTCCGTTCCCGGCCCGGCTTCCGGTTCCGGCCCCGCCTCCGGTTCCGTGCCCGGCCCCGCCTCCGGCGCCTCGGCCTCCGGCCCGGACGCCCCGGAGACTCCGGAAGCGCCGTCCGCCGCCGCACCGGATCCCGCGTCCCTCCAGGAGGAGCGGGCGTGAGGCCCCGCCCCGGACGGCCCGGCCGCCTCACCATCGGCGCCGTCCACACCGGCGCCCTGCTGCTCACCCTCGGCGGCCTCGGCAGCGCCCTGGCCGGCGGCCTCGACGACCCTGTCACCGCCCTCGCCTTCGCCGCCCTCATCGGCCTCGGCGAGCTCACCCGCCGGGCCGGGATCGCCACCGCCACCCTGCCTGGCCTCGGCGAGCCCCGGGAACGCGACCCCGCCCCGACGACCGCCGCCGCCTCCCTCGCGTACGCCCTGCTCGGCGGGAACGCCGGACATCCCACCCACCACGGCGTCCTCCAGACCGTCGCCATCGTGGCCCCGGCGGCGCTCCTCGGCGCCCTGCCGCACGTCCTGCGCGGCCGGGGCCCGGAACTCGACCACCTGGCCCGGGGCATCCTGAGCGTCGGTTTCGCGGCCCTCTGTTTCCAGCCGTTCTCCGCCGGGAGCCCGCTCGCGGCCCGGCTCGGCCAGGGCCCCTCGTACGCCCTCCTGCTCCTCTTCCTGTTGCTCCTGACCGCGCTGTGCGACGCCGTCCTCGCCGCCCTGCTGCGCCGGGCCCGCTCCGCCGCCCGCCGCGCCCCGCGCGCCGCCGGCGCCACCCCCGTCCCGGCCGCCCCCTTCGCCCCGCTGCTCCGCGACGAACTGCGCGGACTGGTCGGCATCGGCTCCGCGGTCTGCGCCACCGGCGCCGTCATGGCCCTCGGCGTGGCCGTCGTCGGGCTGTGGGCGCTGCCCGTCTTCGCCGTACCGCTGCTGCTCGCCCAGGTCTCCTTCCGCCGGTTCGCCGCCGTGCGCACCACCAACCGCGAGACCATCGCCTCGCTCGCCCGCGCCACCGAGGTCGCCGGCTGCACCCGCCCCGGGCACGCCCACCGGGTCGCCGCGCTCAGCCGGGCCGTGGGCCGGGAGCTGGGTCTGGCCGGGGCGGAGCTGACGGTGCTCGCCTACGCGGCGCTCATGCACGACATCGGACAGCTCTCGCTCGTCGATCCCGTGGCCGGCGGCGCCACCGCCCCGCTGCCGCCCGCCGAGCAGCGCCGGATCGCGCTGCTCGGCGGGGCCGTGGTCCGGCAGACCGGTGTCCCGCCCCAGGTCGCCGTCGTCGTGGAGCGGCAGGCCGACCCGTACCGGGAGCAGCCGCTCGCGGCCCGGATCGTCCGGGTCGTCAACGCGTACGACGAGCTGGCCGCCGACGGTGCGGGCGGCGCGGGCGGTGCCGACGGTGCGGGCGGCGGGCCCACCGCCCTGGAACGGCTGCGGCTCGGCACCGCCCGCGACTACCACCCCGACGTGGTCGAGGCGCTGGCCCGGGTCCTGGCCCGGGGCGGCCCGGCGACCGCCGCCGAGGCCGGAACCGCGACCGCCGCCGCTGCGGCCGGATCGGGTAGGACGGACGGGGCGGACGGGACGGACGGGGTCGCCGAGACCGCCGGGACCCCTGCGGCGACCGCGTGACGGAGCCGCCCGGACACCCTCCGCCACCACCGTCGTGCAAGGGGCGTCGGCCCTGTCCCACCGGGGTAACCCACGGGTAATGAGCGCGCGTCCGACCGGGCATGGTTGGATGCGAACAAGAGGGTGAAGCGACCGGCAGGCGGGAATCGTGAGGATCTTCGGGAAGGTACGGCATCGGCCCTCCGCCTCGTGGCGGCAGGCCACCGACCGGGCGTTCACGCTGATCGGGGACGGCCGGTACGAGGACGCGGGCGCCCTGCTGACGCGTGCGGCGGACCTGGAGCCCTGGCTCTCCGAGTCCTGGTTCAACCTGGCCCTGCTGCACAAGTTCCGGCACGACTGGGAGCAGGCGCGGACCGCGGGCCTGCGGGCCGTCGCGCTGCTCGACAAGGAGAACGGCGCCCCGGACTGGTGGAACGTGGGCATCGCCGCCACCGCCCTCCAGGACTGGCCGCTGGCCCGCCGTGCCTGGCAGGCGTACGGCCTCAAGGTGCCCGGCGCCTCCGCCGGCACCGGCGAGCCGGCCGGCATGGAACTCGGCAGCGCGGCCGTGCGGCTTTCCCCGGAGGGCGAGGCCGAGGTCGTCTGGGGCCGCCGGCTCGACCCGGCCCGGATCGAGGTGCTGTCGATCCCGCTGCCGTCGTCCGGGCGGCGCTGGGGCGAGGTCGTGCTGCACGACGGCGTACCCAACGGCGAGCGCACCACCAGCGCCGGACCCGCCTACCCGGTCTTCGACGAGATCGAGCTGTGGGCCCCGTCCCCCGTCCCCACCTGGGTGGTGCTCCTGGAGGCCGCCACCGAGGCCGACCGGGACGCCCTGGAACAGCTGGCCGCCGACGCCGGCTTCGCCGCCGAGGACTGGTCGTCCTCCGTGCGGCTGCTGTGCCGCGCCTGCTCCGAGTCGACGATGCCCAGCGCCGAGGGCGAGGGCGAGCACCTGGACCCGCACGATCACAGCGAACCGGGCCACCCCGGCCCGCTCGGCCACCGCTCGCCCGGCGAGCTGTGGGTCCCCGAACGCGAATGCGGCATCGCCGCCCCGGCGAGCCTGGTCCGCGGGCTGCTCGACGGCTGGGTCGCGGACAGCCCGGACAGCCGGGAATGGCGTGATCTGGAGGAAGTCTGCTGACCGCTCCCCGTAGGCTGTACTCCGGCCCCGCGACCAGCCGTCGGGGGCGGACCGGTTCGAGGAAGAGGGCGTACGGCCGAGATGTCGCAGCAGGGCACTGAGCAGGAGCAGGGACCGATGGGCGTGTACGACGTCGACAACGAGGGCTTCATCGTCGACACCGAGGACACCGACGCCCGCGAGGCGGCCCACCGCGAGCGCGGGACCTCGCGCCCCATCACGGTCGTCGGCAACCCCGTGCTGCACCGGGAGTGCAAGGACGTCACCGAGTTCGGCGACGAGCTGGCGACGCTGATCGACGACATGTTCACCAGCCAGCGCACCGCCGAGGGCGTCGGCCTCGCCGCCAACCAGATCGGCGTCGACCTGAAGGTCTTCGTCTACGACTGCATGGACGACGAGGGCACCCGCCACGTCGGCCATGTGATCAACCCGGTCCTCGTCGACCTGCCGGCCGACCACCGCATCCTCGACGAGTCCAACGAGGGCTGCCTGTCGGTCCCGACCGCCTACGCGGCCCTGGCGCGCCCGGACTACGCCGAGGTGACCGGGCAGGACATGCTCGGCAACCCGATCAAGGTCCGCGGCACCGGCTACTTCGCCCGCTGCCTCCAGCACGAGACGGACCACCTGTACGGGTTCCTGTACATCGACAAGCTCTCCAAGCGCGACCGCAAGGACGCCCTGCGGCAGATGGCCGAGGGCACCCCGCGCTACCCGGTCGTCGCCAACGACTGACCCTCAATCCCTCAATCCCTCGCTTCTACGCGCTGTGCGCGTTCTCAAGCGACTCACGCGCGTGTACGGCGCGGTGGACGGCCCAGCCGACCGCCGCGCCGCTCGCGTACCAGAGCAGATCCGGCGCGTTGAACGACGTACCGAGCACCAGGCGCGCGAGCGTGCTGCGCGCGGCCAGGTCCGCCGGGACGCCGGTCAGCTGGAACAGCTCCACCGCGCAGCTGAACCCGAGCGCGGTCCACGCGGCGACGGCCGGCCGCACCCGGGGCGCGACCAGCACCACCAGGGTCAGGACGAGGACCGTGTAGAGCGCGTCCCCCGCGTACTTGGCGACGGCGCCCGAGCCCACGGCCCTGACGCCGAGCCCGGCGGCGACGGTGAGCAGGGCGGCGCAGCACGCCATGAGCCGGAGGCGCAGGAGAGTTCCCATGCCGGGGACCCTACGGGGAGCGGGCGCGGGACCCGCTACCCGGCCCTGGACGTCCGGACCTGACCGTCCGGTTCTTGAACGGTCCGCCCTGACTGCCCGGCCGTGACTATCCGGCCTTGACCGTCAGCGCGCCGGGCAGCTCCGCGCAGGTCGCGCGGAGCTGGCGGGCGAGGTCCTCGCGGGTGGGTCCGGCGGGATCGGCCATCCAGTCGTCGAGTGCCCGGTGGAACGCCGCGATCAGCATGTCGAGCGCCAGATGGGCGCGGACGTCGCCGGTACCGGGAACGCCGAACCGCTGCTCGACCACGGTGAGCGCGGCGCGGCTGGTGCGCTGACAGAACGCCAGGTCATGGGCGTCCATGGACGGGGTCCTGGCCGCCACCCGGCGGCTCGCCAGGGTGCGTTCGGCCCAGCCGTCGGCGTCCATCCGGTCGATGGCGGCGACAAGGGCGTCCTCGAACAGCGCGATGAGCGTGCGCCCGTCCGCCGGGCACTCCGTCAGGACGTCGAGAAAGGCCGCCCACAGATCCTGGGTCGGGGCCAGGGCGACGTCCTCCTTGCTCTCGAAGGTGCGGAAGAAGGTCCGCTTGGAGACCTCGACCGCGTCGCAGAGTTCGTTCAGCGTCACCGCGTCGAATCCGCGCTCCTCGAACAGCTCCAGTGCCGTGTCGATCAGGGCCTGCCGGGTGCGCAGCTTCTTGCGCTCGCGCAGGGGGAGCCGGGCGGCCGAGGAGGATCCGCCGGCGGAGACGGCACCGGCGGACGGGGCGCCAGTGGCCGAGGCGGGAGCGGAGGGCGGGGGCGTGGTCGTCATCGGCGGGAGTCTATCCGAGAGCGAATGCCGCCTGTAGGCTTACGCCACTCAGTGGCATTTTCCTCTCGGGAGTGTTTCCATGCGCGCGTTACTCATCGACCGCTCGGCCCCCACCGGTCTGCGACTCGGCACCGTCCCCGACCCGGTCCCCGCACCCCACCAGGCCCTGGTCCGGGTGACCGCGATCTCGCTCAACTACGGAGAGATCGCGTTCGGGCTGGCCGGAGCACCCGAAGGCACCGTCCTGGGCTGGGACGCCGCGGGTGTCGTGGAACGGGCGGCCGCCGACGGTTCCGGACCGGCCGCCGGTACGCCGGTCGTGACCCTGATGCCCGACGGCGCCTGGGCCGAACTGCGCGCGGTGGACACCGCGTGGATCGGCGTCGCCCCCGAGGGAGCCGACCCGGCCGCGCTGTCGACGATTCCGGTCGCCGCCACCAGCGCCCTGCGCGCCCTGCACCGCATGGGCCCCCTGCTGGGGCGCGACGTCCTCGTCACGGGAGCCACCGGCGGCGTCGGCCGGTACGCCGTCCAGCTCGCCCGCGCGGCGGGCGCCCACGTCCTGGCCGTCACCCGCGACCCCGACACCCACGGCGAACTGCTGCGCGGGCTGGGTGCCCACGAGGTGATCAGCGCGCCGAAGGAGGCCGGCCGGTGGACGGTGTGATCGACATGGTCGGCGGACCGCTGCTCGTCGAGGCGTACCAGACGCTGAACGAGGGCGGCACCCTCGTCTCGGTCGGGCACGGCGCCGACAAGGGGGAGGACTTCCCGTTCGGGGCGTTCTTCGGCGACCAGGGCCGGCACGACCGGTCGATCGTGACGTTCTTCCTGCTGGCCTGCACCGGCCTGGACCGCGATCTGGCCTGGCTGGCCCGGCGGGTCGCGGCCGGCGACCTCGACCCGGGCATCACCTGGCGCGGCAGCTGGGACGCCCCGGGGGAGGCGATCGACGCCCTGCTCACCCGGGGGCTCCACGGCAAGGCGGTACTCACCCTGGACTAGGAGGTTGTCCGACCCTCATCCGCCGGACAAGACCCGCCGGGCAAGCCCAAGGGCCGTCCGGACGAAAAAACCGGTCCGGAGAAGGATCTCTCCGGACCGGAATCACTCCCGGGTGGTCACGGCCTCCGCCGTGACCACCCCGGACGCGCACCAGCGGACCAGCGGACTAGAAGTCCTCGTCCAGGTCCACCGAACCCTCGACCGCCACCTGGTACGCCGACGGTCGGCGCTCGAAGAAGTTGGTCAGCTCCTGGACGCCCTGCAGCTCCATGAACGCGAACGGGTTCTCCGAGCCGTACACCGGCGCGAAGCCCAGTCGCGTCAGCCGCTGGTCGGCCACGCACTGGAGGTACTCGCGCATGGACTCGGTGTTCATGCCCGGCAGACCCTCGCCGCACAGGTCACGGCCGAACTGGAGCTCCGCCTCGACGGCCTCCTTCAGCATCGCGGTGACCTGCTCCTGGAGCGCGTCGTCGAAGAGCTCCGGCTCCTCCTTGCGGACGGTGTCCACGACCTCGAAGGCGAAGTTCATGTGCATGGTCTCGTCCCGGAACACCCAGTTGGTGCCGGTGGCCAGGCCGTGCAGCAGACCGCGCGAGCGGAACCAGTAGACGTACGCGAACGCGCCGTAGAAGAACAGGCCCTCGATGCACGCGGCGAAGCAGATCAGGTTGAGCAGGAAACGGCGGCGGTCGGCCCGCGTCTCCAGCTGGTCGATCTTCTCTACCGAATCCATCCACTTGAAGCAGAACTGCGCCTTGTCGCGGATCGACGGGATGTTCTCGACGGCCGCGAAGGCCGCCGCGCGCTCCGCCGGATCGGGGAGGTAGGTGTCGAGCAGCGTCAGATAGAACTGGACGTGCACGGCCTCCTCGAAGAGCTGGCGCGAGAGGTAGAGCCGCGCCTCGGGGGAGTTGATGTGCTTGTAGAGCGTCAGCACCAGGTTGTTGGCCACGATCGAGTCGCCGGTCGCGAAGAACGCGACGAGCCGCCCGATCATGTGCTGCTCGCCCGGGGACAGCTTGGCGAGGTCGGCCACGTCGGAGTGGAGGTCGACCTCCTCCACGGTCCAGGTGTTCTTGATGGCGTCGCGGTAGCGCTCGTAGAAGTCCGGGTAGCGCATCGGACGCAGGGTCAGTTCGAAGCCCGGGTCGAGCAGGTTCTTCTGGTTCTTGTCGGACATTACTGGCAGGCCTCGCAGGACTCGGGGTTCTCAAGGGAGCAGGCGATGGCGTCCGCGTCGGGCGCCTGGGACTGCGCCGGTACGGGGGCGGCGGCGCGGGCGGCGCGGGCGATCCGGGTGGCCGGGCGCGAGCGCAGGTAGTACGTGGTCTTCAGACCCTGCTTCCAGGCATATGCGTACATCGACGACAGCTTGCCGATGGTCGGCGTCTCCATGAACAGGTTCAGCGACTGCGCCTGGTCCAGGAACGGGGTGCGGGCCGCCGCCATGTCGATCAGACCGCGCTGCGGGATCTCCCAGGCCGTCCGGTACAGCGCCCGCGTCTCGGCCGGCACCCAGGCGAAGTCCTGCACGGAGCCCGAGGACTCGCGCAGCGCCTCACGGGTCTCGGCGTCCCAGACGCCCAGCCGCTTCAGCTCGTCCACCAGGTACGCGTTGACCTGGAGGAACTCGCCCGACAGCGTCTCGCGCTTGAAGAGGTTGGAGACCTGCGGCTCGATGCACTCGTAGACACCGGCGATCGAGGCGATCGTCGCCGTCGGCGCGATCGCGAGCAGCAGGCTGTTGCGCATGCCGACCTCGGCGATCCGGGCCCGCAGCGCGGCCCAGCGCTCCGGCCAGGTCAGCTCCACGTCGTAGTGGTCGTGGTGCAGCACGCCCCGCGCGGTGCGGGTCTTGTCCCAGGCGGGCAGCGGACCGTTGCGCTCGGCGAGGTCGGCGGACGCCTCGTACGCGGCGAGCATGATCCGCTCGGAGATCCGGGTGGACAGCGCCCGTGCCTCCGCCGAGTCGAACGGCAGCTTCAGCTGGAAGAAGACGTCCTGGAGACCCATGGCGCCCAGGCCCACCGGACGCCACCGGGAGTTGGAGCGGCCGGCCTGCTCGGTCGGGTAGAAGTTGATGTCGACGACCCGGTCGAGGAAGGTGACGGCGGTACGGACGGTCGCGTCGAGACGCTCCCAGTCCAGCTCGCCGGAGGCCGTGTCGACGAAGGCGCCCAGGTTGACCGAGCCGAGGTTGCACACGGCGGTCTCGCCGTCGTCCGTGACCTCGATGATCTCGGTGCAGAGGTTCGAGGAGTGGACGACCGAGCCGGGCTCGGCGGTCTGGTTCGCGGTCCGGTTGGAGGCGTCCTTGAAGGTCATCCAGCCGTTGCCGGTCTGCGCGAGGGTGCGCATCATCCGGCCGTACAGCTCGCGGGCCGGCATGGTCTTGCGGGCCAGACCCTTCGCCTCGGCCGCGACGTACGCGGCGTCGAACTCCGCGCCGTACAGGTCGACCAGCTCGGGCACGTCGGCCGGGGAGAACAGCGACCAGTCGGCGTCCGCGTTCACCCGGCGCATGAACTCGTCGGGGATCCAGTGCGCCAGGTTGAGGTTGTGGGTGCGCCGGGCGTCCTCGCCCGTGTTGTCGCGCAGCTCCAGGAACTCCTCGATGTCCGCGTGCCAGGTCTCCAGGTAGACCGCGGCGGCGCCCTTGCGCCGGCCGCCCTGGTTCACCGCGGCGACGGAGGCGTCCAGCGTCTTCAGGAACGGGACGATGCCGTTGGAGTGGCCGTTGGTGCCGCGGATCAGCGAGCCGCGGGCGCGGATGCGGGAGTACGCGAGACCGATGCCGCCCGCGTGCTTCGACAGGCGCGCGACCTGGTGGTAGCGGTCGTAGATGGAGTCCAGCTCGTCCTTCGGGGAGTCGAGGAGGTAGCAGGACGACATCTGCGGGTGGCGGGTGCCGGAGTTGAAGAGCGTGGGGGAGGACGGCAGGTAGTCGAGCCGGCTCATCAGCCCGTACAGCGCCGTGACCTCGTCCAGCGCGCGCACGCTGTCGTCCTCGGCGAGACCGGCGGCGACCCGCAGCATGAAGTGCTGCGGCGTCTCGATCACCTTGCGGGTGATCGGGTGGCGCAGCAGGTAGCGGGAGTACAGGGTGCGCAGCCCGAAGTAGCCGAAGCGGTCGTCGCCGGCCGGGTCGATCGCGCTGTCCAGCCGGTCGGCGTGCAGGGCCGCGAATTCCGCGGTCCGCTCCGCGATCAGGCCCTCGCGGTGACCGGTGGCGACGGACTCGGAGAAGGAGACCGCGCCCTGTCCGGCCGCCTCCTCGGCGATCGTCAGCGTGAGCAGCCGGGCGGCGAGCCGCGAGTACGCGGGGTCCTCGGCGATCAGGCCGGCCGCCGCCTCGGTGGCGAGTTCGCGCAGCTCCGCCGTGTCCGAGCCGGGGTGCCGGCCGCGCAGCGCGGCGGCGGCGACCCGGCCGGGGTCGGTGTCGGGGAGGTCGGCGGTGAGGTCGGTCAGGATCCGCAGCAGTGCGGTTCCGGGGCCGTCGCTCGGGGCCGCGATCTCCTCGGAAGATACAGCCGAAGCCGGATCGGCGGGCGCGATGGTCACTGGGAGGCTCTCCCTCGCTCGGCTCGTGGCCTGCACGGGGGATACGGGGACGAGCGGGGGCCGGGATACGCGCGGCGCGCCGCGTCCACCGGCCCACTCCGCGAGGCCCGGACGTCTGTGGCACCCGGAACGGACGGACCGGGTGCGCTGTCCACAGGTCTTCGGACTCCGGCCGCGCGAAAGAGCGCGAACCATACCGTTGCGGGACAGTTCCGGATTTCCACCGGATTCCCCTGCGACGACAGCGAGGACGAGCATACATGTGGGGGGCGCCGCTTGCGGCACCCCCCACATGTTGTGTCCCGGCGTCAGGCCTCAGACCGTGTCCCGCAGCTCCAGACCGTAGGAGAGCAGGGTGAAGTCCACCCCGGGAACGGGCTGCCAGTCCCGCTCGGGGGCCCGGACGAAGCCGAGCCGGGCGTAGACCCGGTGCGCTCCGGTCATGGTCCGCTGGGTGGACAGGACGATCCGCGCGCAGCCGGGGACGGCCCGCGCGCGGTCCACGCACGCCCGCACCAGCGCCTCGCCGACGCCCCGGCCGCGGGCCGCGTGGTCGACGGCCAGCATCCGGAATTCGGCCTCGTCCGCGCGGGCGGTGTCCGCCCACTTCTCGCCCCCGGTGGTGAAGGTCACCCCGCCGAGGACCGTCTCCGCCGCGTCGACCGCGACGAGCACCTCCGCCTCGGCGGCGCGCCCGGCCACGTCGCGCAGCAGGTCCGTATAGCCGTCGGCCTCGCCGAACGCCAGGAAGCCGTCGTCGCGGTAGGCCGTGTCTTCAAAGTGCCGTCGTCCGGCCGCAGGCCGGGCCGTGCGGCGTCTGGTGCGTGCGATCGCAAGGCGGAGGTTCGCCCTCGTACTGGATGTACTTGGGTGATCCGACAACGCAGCGAGCGTGCGTGCCAGGCGTCGCACGGCAGACGGCAGTTTGAAGACACGGCCTAAGCCCGTACGGTGATCTCGCCGAGGCGCTCGTAGTCCTCGGGGCGCGCTGTTCTGATCGTGAAATCCATGGGGGCCAGTCTGTCGGGGGCGGGCGGCCGGCGCGGGAGAATTTCGGCCACGCGCTCCCACCCCGTCGAGGTCAGCCGCCGACCCCCACGCTGTTGTCGGGAGCGCCGTCGCCCTCCGCGGGCAGATCGCCGCGCTGTACGGGTGCTCCGCCGCCCGCGGGCTTCTCGGGCAGCACGTCGTCGAGTTCGCGGGCGTCGGCCCGGTGCGCCCGTTCGGCGGCGGCGCGCAGCCGGTCCTTGCCGACGGTGAGCGGGGCGTCGAGGGTGATCCGTACGCCGTCCTCGACGCGGATGTACGTGTGCTGCCCGTCGGACGTGCGGTACCAGCCGGGCTTCTCCGGCGTGCAGGGGGCGGACTTCGGGGAGGCGGCGCAGTCCTGGTCGGTGAAGGTGCCGCGGTCGGCGCCGAGGGTGACCCGGGTGCCGTCCTGGGCGACGTACGCGGCCTGGAAGCCGTCGTCGCCCAGGCCACCGACCGACTGGTGGGCGAGGGTGAAGCCCTCGATCTCCGTGACGTACACATGGTCCAGGGAGATCTGGGCGTAGTGGGCGCGCTCCTCCAGTTCGGCCTGGGAGGGAGCGCCGGCGATCACGTTGCCGCAGCCGGTGAGGGCCAGGGCCAGGGGTAGGGCCAAGGGCAGAAGCAGCGGACGGGTGGTCAAAAACGTACGGGAGTTCATCCGTTCATACTCGCGGGAGAACGGGCGGGGCCGCCGGGCTTTCCCGAGGGAAGGCCCGGCGGCCCCGGACGTGCTCCGTGTCGCTGTCGCTGTCGCTGTCGTCGGCGCGGTCGGCCCAGGCGTCAGTGCCCGGCGCCGACCTTCGGCAGCTCGGTGACGACACCCTTGTCGCCGGCGTCCGCCGTGTAGTCCTCCGGCGAGGTCTCGTCGACCCCGTCCGGCGTCCCGACGGCGCGCAGCACCAGGGTGAGGACGACGGTGACGATCACGTTCAGCGTGAAGGCGGTGAGACCGATGTAGCCGATCTCGCCGATGCCCGGGATCTCCGCCGACGAGCCGCCGAAGTGCTTCTGCGTGGGGCTCGCCACCCCGTACGCCGCGGCCGTGCCGTAGATCATGCCGACGCCCCAGCCGACGAGCAGCGCCCAGCGGTGGAACCAGCGGGTGAACAGACCGCCGACCAGGGCCGGGAAGGTCTGCAGGATCCAGATGCCGCCCAGCAGCTGGAAGTTGATGGCGACGGTCTTGTCCATGGTGAGGACGAAGACCAGGGCGCCGACCTTCACCAGGAGCGAGACCAGCTTGGAGACCTTGGTCTCCTGCTCGGCGGTCGCGTTCGGCTTGATGAAGTCCTTGTAGATGTTGCGGGTGAAGAGGTTGGCCGCGGCGATCGACATGATCGCGGCCGGCACGAGCGCGCCGATGCCGATCGCGGCGAAGGCCACGCCCGCGAACCAGTCCGGGAACATGTCCTCGAAGAGCTGCGGGATGGCGAGCTGACCGTTGCTCACCTTCACCCCGGCGGCGATCGCCATGAAGCCGAGCAGCGCGAGCAGGCCCAGCATCAGCGAGTACAGCGGCAGGATGGTGGTGTTGCGGCGGATCACGTTCCGGCTCTTGGAGGAGAGCGTCGCGGTGATCGAGTGCGGGTACATGAACAGCGCGAGCGCCGAGCCGAGGGCCAGCGTGGCGTACGTCCACTGGCCCGCCTCGCCGGGGGCCAGCGTGCCGCGCGGCTTGCCGGTGGCGGGGTTGGTGGCGGCGAACGCCTCGCTCGACTTGGCGAAGATCTCGTCGAAGCCGCCCAGCTTGATCGGGATGTAGATGATCGCCACCGCGATGACGATGTAGATCAGGGTGTCCTTGACGAACGCGATCAGCGCGGGCGCCCGCAGACCGGACGAGTAGGTGTACGCGGCCAGCACGCCGAAGGCGATGAGCAGCGGCAGGTCCTTGACGAACCAGCTGGTGTTCTCGCCGCCGCCGACGCCCATCACGTCCAGGACGGCCTGGATGCCGACGAGCTGGAGCGCGATGTACGGCATGGTCGCCAGGATGCCGGTGACGGCGACCGCCAGCGACAGACCCCGGGAACCGAACCGTCCGCGGACGAAGTCCGAGGTGGTGACGTAGCCGTGCTTGTGGGACACCGACCACAGACGGGGCAGGAAGGTGAAGATCAGCGGGTAGACCAGGATGGTGTACGGCACGGCGAAGAAGCCGGCCGCGCCCGCCGCGTAGATGGCCGCCGGGACGGCGACGAAGGTGTACGCGGTGTAGAGGTCGCCGCCGAGCAGGAACCAGGTGATCCAGGTGCCGAACGAGCGGCCGCCCAGACCCCATTCGTCGAGGCTGTTCTCGTTCGCGGGGCGGCGCCACTTGGCCGCCAGGAAGCCCATGACCGTGACGGCCAGGAAGAAGAAGATGAAGACGCCGAGCGCGACGCCGTTCACGCCGTCCTTCACTTCGCGTCACCCCCCTTGCGCGCACGCTGGTCGAACTGCCACAACTTGTAGGCGATCACGGTGAGAGCCGTGGAGATGAGCACCCACAGCATCTGGTACCAGTAGAAGAACGGGATGCCGATGAAGGTGGGGTCCACCTTCGCGTAGGAGCCCACCCACAGCATCGCCACGAAGGGTGCGAAGAGGAGGAGCCCGATCACCACCCTCAAGGGTGTGACGACTGGTGGTTTTCCTTGTTGCGTGGCTTGTGACATGGCCGTCCGTCCCCTTGGTGATCACCTCGTAATGGGTGGGAAATCTAGGGGACGGGCTCACCTCCGCGTAACCCTTTCCCACATAACGGATGCGACTCGCCAGGGACTCGTTTTCGATTGAATCCGGCCATATCTGGTCATGATTGGCCTGGAGTAGACCAATTGGCGTCGCCAAATCTCAATATGTGGACCGGATATGACGAAAGCGCTTCCGGAGCGTGGCGTGAAAACGGCGAACGGCCACGCTCCGCAAGGGGAGCGCGGCCGTTCGCCGTGACAGGGGGAAAGCGGGAGGAAAGGGGAGGGGTCGGGGAGGGCTCGGGTCAGTCCAGCGGGCGCTGGAGGCGGGCGACGAACTTGTACCGGTCGCCCCGGTAGACCGAGCGCACCCACTCGACCGGCTCGCCCCGCCGGTCCACGGAGTGGCGGGAGAGCATCAGCATCGGCAGGCCGACGTCGGTGCCGAGCAGTCCGGCCTCGCGCGGGGTGGCCAGCGAGGTCTCGATGGTCTCCTCGGCCTCGGCCAGATGGACGTCGTACACCTCGGCCAGAGCCGTGTAGAGCGAGGTGTACTTGACGAGGGAGCGGCGCAGCGCGGGGAAGCGCTTGGCCGAGAGGTGCGTCGTCTCGATCGCCATCGGCTCGCCGCTCGCGAGCCGCAGCCGCTCGATGCGCAGCACCCGGCCGCCGGGGGAGATGTCGAGCAGCCCGGCGAGGGTGTCGTCGGCCGTCACGTACCCGATGTCGAGGAGCTGGGAGGTGGGTTCGAGGCCCTGGGCGCGCATGTCCTCGGTGTACGAGGTGAGCTGGAGCGCCTGGGAGACCTTGGGCTTGGCCACGAAGGTGCCTTTGCCCTGAATGCGCTCGAGGCGGCCTTCGACGACCAGCTCCTGGAGGGCCTGGCGTACGGTGGTGCGCGAGGTGTCGAACTCGGCGGCCAGGGTGCGCTCGGGCGGCACCGGGGTGCCGGGCGGCAGGGTCTCCGTCATGTCGAGCAAGTGGCGCTTGAGGCGGTAGTACTTGGGTACGCGCGCGGTGCGGGTGGCGATCCCGTTGTCCGTCTCCGTACTGCCCGCGTCCGTGGCCATGGCCCGCCTTCCCGACTCCTGTGCTGCTGCCGTCACCGGCTCCTCCGTCTGTCGCGGCTCACATGGTGGCACGGACCGCCCAAGGGTCATCGCCCTCCCTCAGGTGTCGGTCCGATAACGGACGCGACTGCCCTTCTTATACACCCTTGACACCCCTAAAGGTCTAGGCCAAGCTCCGAGTACTGGTCTAAACCATTAAAGACCAGGTCCCGGCCCCACAGCTGTACTCGGCGTACGTCTTCGCGCGGTGGGTTAGGGGGAGCAGGCATCCCTGAGGAGGGTGGCGTGAAGCGCAAGCTCATCGCGGCGATCGGTGTCGCGGGCATGATGGTCGGTATCGCGGCGTGTGGTGGCGGCGACGACAAGGGCGGTGCGAAGGCCGGCGGCGACGCCAAGGAGCTGACCGTCTGGCTGACGGTCGACGCCCAGAACAACTGGCCGGAGCTGGTCAAGGCCGCCGACGACACGGTGGCCAAGAAGCACCCGGGCATCAAGATCAAGCACGAGTACTACGGCTGGCCGGACAAGAACACCAAGCTCGACGCGGTGCTCGCGACCGACAAGGCCCCGGATGTTGTCGAGATGGGCAACTCCGAGATGATCAGCTACATGGCCAAGGGTGCCTTCGCCGAGGTCGACCCGTCGAAGTTCGAGAACTCCGACAAGTGGCTCGACGCCCTCAAGGACTCGGTCACCTACAACGGCAAGACCTACGGCGTCCCCTACTACGCCGGTGGCCGCGTGGGCACCTGGCGCAAGGACGTCGCCGCCGAGGCGGGCGTCAAGGCCGCCCCGAAGACCTGGGCCGAGCTGACCGCCGCGCTCGACGCCATCCAGAAGAAGAAGGGCGACAAGTTCAGCGCCTGGTACCAGCCGTCGCCGGACTGGTACGCCGCGATGTCCTTCGTCTACGACGCCGGCGGCTCCATCGCCAAGCAGGACGGCGAGACCTGGAAGGCCAACCTCTCCTCCACCGAGTCCCTCAAGGGCCTGACGGAGTACAAGAACATCGTCGACAAGTACATGCACGGCGACAAGACGAAGGACGAGGCCGACCGTCCCGTCGTCTTCGGCCAGGGCAAGTCCGCGACGATCTTCGCCGCCGGCTGGGAGGGCGCCACCGCCGCCGACCCGAAGACCGACAAGGTCGGCGACCTGAAGGACAAGCTCGAGAACTTCGTCATGCCCGGTCCGTCCGGCAAGAACCTCCCGGTCTTCCTGGGCGGTTCGGACCTGGCAGTCCCGGTCAAGTCCAAGGCGCAGGACGTCGCCGCCGAGTGGATCGCCGCCTTCACCGACGCCGAGGGCCAGAAGGGCCTCGTCGCCAAGGGCAACCTGCCGAACAACAAGGCGGCCCTCGCCCCGCTGAAGAGCGACCCGGCCACCGCCGTCCCGGCGACCGCCGCCGAGTCCAGCTGGTTCGTCCCGACCGCCCCCGGCTGGGGCCAGGTCGAGAAGGCCCAGATCCTCAAGACGATGCTCATCGAGATCGCCAACGGCAAGAAGCCGGTCGAGCAGGCCGCCAAGGACGCCGACGCCGCGATCGACAAGGTCATCAACACCAAGTGACCTGATGTCGCAGGGTCCCGCCGCGCGGGGTCTGTCCACTGGGCAGGCCCGCGCGGCGGGACCCTGCCGCCCGTATCACGAGAGGGATCGCTGAGGAGCACGGGATGAGTGCCGCTGACACAACCACCGCGAAGGTGCCGCCGGTGCGGCAATCGCCGCCATCGGGCTCCAAAGCCGCGAGCCCGGCTTCCGGGGGCGGGAAGAGAAAGGGCGGAGCGGGCATCCCCTGGCTGCTCCTCGCGCCCTGTCTGATCGTGCTGATCCTGGTGCTCGGCTACCCGCTGGTGCGCCTGGTCACCCTCTCGTTCCAGCGCTTCGGCCAGCCGCAGCTGTGGGGCTTCAAGGAAGCCGAGTCGGCCGGCTTCGACAACTTCACCGCGATCCTCGGCGACAGCGAGTTCTGGACCGTCGTGCTGCGCACCGTGATCTTCGCGGCCGGCGCCGTGATCTTCACCATGGTGCTCGGCATGCTGATCGCCCTGCTCCTCCAGCGCGTCTCGGGCTGGGTCAAGGCCCTGATCAACATCGTGCTCGTGGCGAGCTGGGGCATGCCGATCATCGTCTCCACCGCCATCTTCAAGTGGCTCTTCGACGCCGACTACGGCGTGCTGAACTGGCTGCTCAGCAGGCTGCCCGGGGTCGACATGATCGGCCACAACTGGTTCGCCAGCGGCCCCCAGGGCCTCGCCGTGATCATGCTCCTGGTGGTCTGGGGCGCCGTGCCCTTCGTCGTCATCACCCTGAGCGCCGGCCTCACCCAGGTGCCCAAGGAGCTGGAGGAGGCCGCGCGCCTCGACGGCGCCGGCGCGATCGGCGTCTTCCGCTACGTCACCCTGCCCATCCTCAAGCCCATCATCGTCATGCTGACGACGCTGTCGGTCATCTGGGACATGGGTGTCTTCCCGCAGGTCTACGTGATGCGCAACGGCCACCCCGAGGCCGAGTTCCAGCTCCTCACCACGTACTCCTTCGACAAGGCCTTCGTCGTCAACGACTACGGCACGGGCTCGGCGATCGCCGTCGTCACCGTGCTGCTGCTGCTCGGAGTCGTGGCGGTGTACATGCGCCAGATGCTCAAGATCGGAGATGTCGAGTGAGCGTCACCAAGGCATCCGCACCCGCACCGGCGTCCGCGCCCGCCGCCGAGCCCGCCGTCTCCCCTCGGCCGGCCAAGGCCCGCAAGCCGCGCAAGTCGAAGGCCGGCTGGAACCTCCTCGGCCTGCTCCTCTTCGTCACCCTGGGCTTCCCCGTCTACTGGATGCTCAACACGGCCTTCAAGCCGGCCAAGGACGCGATCGACCCCGACCCGCACTTCTTCCCGTCCACCTTCACGCTGGAGAACTTCCGGCGCGCCCTGGACATCGCGGACTTCTGGGGCCCGGTCGGACGCAGCCTCGTCGTGTCCGCCGTCGTGGTCGTCATCGGCATCGCGATCGGCCTGCTCGCCGCCCTGGCCATCTCGCGCTTCGCCTTCCGAGGCCGCAAGGTCGTCATCGTCGGCATCCTGGCCGTCCAGATGGTCCCGCTGGTCGCGATGATCATCCCGGTCTTCCTGCTGCTCAACGACCTCGGTCAGTACGACAAGCTCAGCGGCCTGATCATCACGTACCTGACCTTCATCCTGCCCTTCACGGTGTGGACGCTGCGCGGATTCATCGTCAACATCCCCAAGGAGCTGGAGGAGGCCGCCCAGGTCGACGGCTGCACCCCGACCGGCGCGTTCCTGCGGGTGGTCTTCCCGCTGCTCGCCCCGGGCATGGTCGCCACCTCCGTCTACGGCTTCATCCAGGCGTGGAACGAGTACCTCTACGCCCTGATGCTGATGAGCCAGCAGAACCAGACGGCCACCGTCTGGCTGTCCAACTTCATCACCAAGAACGGCACCGAGTACGCCCCCATGATGGCCGGCTCGACCATGATGGCCGTCCCCATCGTGATCCTCTTCCTCATCGTCCAGCGCAAGATGGCCGCCGGTCTCACGGCCGGCGCGGTGAAGGGATAACGGCGCCCCATGACCACTCTCGCACGCGGTACGGACACCCTGACCCGTGACGCGCTCACGGTCCTCCAGCCCGGATTCGTCGGCACCACCGCCCCCGACTGGCTGCTCCGCCGCATCGGCGAGGGCCTGTCCTCCGTGGGCCTCTTCGGACGCAACGTCGCGAGCCCCGAGCAGCTCGCCGCCCTCACGGCGCGGCTGCGCGCCGAACGCGACGACGTCCTCGTCGCGATCGACGAGGAGGGCGGCGACGTCACCCGCCTGGAGGTCAACGAGGGCTCCTCGTTCCCCGGCAACTACGCCCTCGGCCACGTCGACGACGTCGAGCTGACCCGGGCCGTGGCCCGCGAACTCGGCCGCCGGCTCGCGCTCTGCGGCGTCGACCTCAACTGGGCGCCGTCCGCCGACGTCAACTCCAACGCCGACAACCCGGTCATCGGGGTGCGCTCCTTCGGCGCCGACCCCGACCTGGTCGCCCGGCACACCGTGGCGTACGTCGACGGTCTGCAGTCCGTCGGCGTGGCCGCCTGCGTCAAGCACTTCCCGGGCCACGGCGACACCAGCGTCGACTCGCACGACGCGCTGCCCCGGATCGACGTGGACCCGGCCACCCTGCGTGCCCGGGAACTGCGCCCGTTCCGCGCCGCCATCGAGGCCGGCACCAAGGCGGTCATGAGCGCGCACATCCTGCTGCCCGCGCTCGACCCGGAGCGCCCGGCCACCCTGAGCCCGCGGATCCTCACCGGTCTGCTGCGCCGGGAGATGGGCTTCGACGGCCTGATCGTCACCGACGGCATGGAGATGCGGGCGGTGGCGGCGACGTACGGCATCGAGCGCGGATCCGTCCTCGCGATCGCCGCGGGCGCCGACGCCATCTGCGTCGGCGGCGGGCTGGCCGACGAGGGCACCGTCCTGCGGCTGCGCGACGCGCTGGTGAGCGCGGTACGGACCGGTGAACTGCCCGAGGAGCGGCTGGCCGACGCCGCCGAGCGCGTCCGCGCGCTGGCGTCCTGGACCCGGGCGCACCGGGCCGCCGGGAGCGTGCCGGGACCGGGCGCGGCGGCGTCGGAGGGGACCGCGGCCGGCGTCGGCGCCGGAGCCGACGTGGGACTCGTCGCGGCCCGCCGGGCCCTGACCGTCACCCCGGGCGGGGCGCCCTTCACCCCGCTCGCCGACGCCCCGTACGTGGCCGCCCTCACGCCCACCGCCAACTTCGCGGTCGGCGACGAGACCCCCTGGGGCGTCGCCGCCGAACTGGGCCGGCTGCTGCCGGGCACCCGTACCGGCTCGTACGGCGCGGATGTCACGGCCGACGAGGTCCTGACGGCGGCGGGGGAGCGGCGCGTGGTCGCGGTCGTCCGGGACCTGCACCGTCATCCGTGGATGTCCGCCGCCCTGGACGCCCTGCTCACGGCCCGTCCGGACACCGTCGTGGTGGAGATGGGCCTGAACGAGTCGGAGCCGCGCGGCGCGCTGCACATCGCCACGCACGGCGCCGCCCGCGTCTGCGGCCGGGCGGCGGCGGAGGCGATCACGGGCCGCTGAGGCCGCCGCTTTCCGGAGGCGCTCCGAGGGGCGTTTTGTTGGGCATATGCCGAGGCCCGGCACCTGATCCAGGTGCCGGGCCTCGGCATATGCCGTACCCACGGCCGTGGGACGCGGTCAGATGCTCTGCCAGGCGGGCTTGTTCGCGAAGGTGTGGCGGAAGTAGCCCGCGAGCTTCAGCTTCGAGGCGGCGGCCTCGTCCACGACGACCGTCGCGTGCCGGTGCAGCTGGAGCGCGGAGGCCGGGACGAGCGCGGCGACCGGGCCCTCGACGGTCTGCGCCACGGCCTCGGCCTTGCCCTCGCCGGTGGCCAGCAGCACCAGGTGGCGGGCCTCCAGGATGGTGCCGATGCCCTGGGTGATGACGTGGTGCGGCACCTGCTCGATGTCGTCGTCGAAGAAGCGCGCGTTGTCGATCCGGGTCTGCTCGGTGAGCGTCTTGATCCGGGTCCGGGACGCGAGCGAGGAGCAGGGCTCGTTGAAGCCGATGTGCCCGTCGGTGCCGATGCCCAGGATCTGGAGGTCGACCCCGCCCGCCTCGGCCAGCGCCTCGTCGTAGGCATCGCAGGCGGCCTGGACGTCCTCGGCGGAGCCGTCCGGGCCCATGAACTGGTCCTCGGTGAGGCCGAGCGGCTCGACGACCTGGCGCAGCACGGTCGAGCGGTACGACTCCGGGTGCCCGGCCGGCAGGCCCACGTACTCGTCGAGCTGGGCTATCCGGGCGCGCGAGGCGTCCACGGAGCCGTCCCGGACCAGGGCGGTCAGCGCGTCGTAGATGGGCAGCGGGGTCGATCCGGTGGCCACGCCGAGCAGGGCGTCGGGCTTGCGGCGCAGGAGACCGGCGATGCCGTCCGCGATCAGCTCGCCGCCGGCCTTGGCGTCCTTGACGATGACAACTTCCACGCTGTGCCTGCCGATCTGATCAGGGGCTGGTGAGGACGAAGGTGGTATAGACCAATCTCCTCAAATCTAGCAGAGCGGGGGCCGTTTGTGCGGTTCGCGGACAGCTCTTCCCGCGCTCTTCCGGGCTCGTTCGGGAGCCGTGGACGCGGGGGTACGGGGCGCCGCGAGGGCCCGCTTTTCATCGTCTGCCGCACGGGCCCCGGCGGCCACTCGGATGGCGGAGGCGCGGGCGGAGTGCGAGGGGGCGCGAAAGGGGGCGCGCAGCGCGGCGGAGAGGCCGGAAGAGGGTCCTGGGGAGGGCGAGGAAGGGGCCTGGAGAGCGCGGGGCGGACCGGGGCGGACCGGGGCGGGAGCGGTCGCGTCAGGCGGAGGCGAAGACGAGGGGAGGCCCCGGAAAGACCCGCGGGCCGCGGCGCCTGACGGGACCCTCAGCCCATCTGGCACCGCAGCCCGGAGTTGCCCGGCCGTGGGTGTGCGGTCCCCGGCCGTGAGGAGGCCATGGCGCAGTCAGGGCAGAGAGCGCCGGGTGGCCTCGTCCACCCTCCTGTGCGGGGAGGATGGAGGCTTGCGGAAATATTGTGGACTAGACCATTCGCGCCTGTCCACGCAGGTGAACGATCGTTTCCACGTGTCCCCCATACTCCACCACGGACGCCCGGAGATCCAGGTTCACCGCCTATTCATTCCGCGGGTACTCTCGCACCCGTGCCCTCCATGAACGACCTCGTACGCCAGCACACCGCTCTTGGCGAGTCCGACCTCGAATGGCTCCACCTGCTGGTCTCGGAGTGGCAGCTGCTCTCCGACCTTTCCTTCGCCGACCTGGTCCTGTGGGTTCCGACCCGCGACGGCACCCGGTACGTCTCCGTCGCGCAGATGCGGCCCAACACCGGCCCCACCTCCTACCAGGACGACATGGTCGGCCATCTGATCCCGCGCGGCCGCCGCCCGCTGCTCGACGCGGCGCTCGACGAGGGCCGGATCGTGCGCGAGGGCGACCCCGAGTGGCGCGAGGAGGTCCCGGTCCGGGTCGAGTCGATCCCCGTACGCCGTGAGGGCCGCGTCCTCGGCGTCATCGCCCGCAACACCAACCTGCTCACCGTGCGGACCCCGTCCCGGCTGGAGCTGACCTATCTCCAGTCGGCCTCCGACCTCGCGCAGATGATCGCCGCCGGCGAGTTCCCCTTCCCCGGCGAGCAGGTCGACATGGACTCCTCGCCCCGGGCCGGCGACGGGCTGATGCGTCTCGACGCCGACGGTGTCGTCCAGTACGCCTCGCCCAACGCCCTGTCCGCGTACCACCGGCTCGGTCTCGCCGCCGACCTGGTCGGCCAGGACCTCGGCCAGATCACCACCGAGCTGGCCCCCTCCCGCGGCCCCGTGGACGAGGCCCTGGTCAAGATGGCCTCCGGATACGCCCCGAGGGAGTTCGAGGTCGAGGGCGACGACGGGGTGATCCAGCTGCGCGCCATCCCGCTCAAGCCCAAGGGCACCCGCATCGGTTCACTCGTCCTGCTCCGGGACGTCACCGAACTGCGTCGCCGCGAGCGCGAGTTGATCACCAAGGACGCCACCATCCGGGAGATCCACCACCGGGTGAAGAACAACCTCCAGACGGTGGCGGCCCTGCTGCGGCTCCAGGCCCGCCGGATGGACTCCGAGCGGGGGCGCGAGGCGCTCAACGAGGCGGTACGGCGCGTCGGTTCGATCGCCATCGTGCACGAGACGCTGTCCCAGAACCTCGACGAGCGGGTCGAGTTCGACGAGATCGCCGACCGGGTGATCGCGATGGTCGCGGAGATCTCCCCGGGCAAGGTCGCCTGCCGGCGCAACGGCCGCTTCGGCATTCTCGATGCCGAGGTCGCCACCCCGCTCGCCATGGTGCTCACCGAGATCCTCCAGAACGCCCTGGAGCACGCCTTCGCGCCGGGGGAGCAGGGCACCGTCGAAGTCACCGCCGTGCGCGGCGAGTCACGACTGGACGCCAGGCTGTTGATCACCGTGAAGGACGACGGCCGCGGACTGCCCGAGGGATTCGATCCACAGCGGGCCGGAAACCTCGGTCTCCAGATCGTGCGCACCCTGGTGGAGGGGGAACTCGGCGGCGGTTTCGACATGCAGCCGGGTGCGGAGCGCGGTACCCGGGTGGTGCTCGACATTCCCGTACGCCCGCAGAAATAGACGGATCGTCAGTCTTCTCCGTATTCCAACGGCCCTTTAGGAAAAGGCCGTTCGAAATCCCTTCAAAGATCCTTCGAAGAAGCCTCGAAGATCCTTCGAAGGAGTTCGGTCACGGAACGCACAAAGACGAACGCGGTGCGGACACAGCAGCGAGCCCCGGGCCGAAAAATCGGCCCGGGGCTCGAATGCTGTGGGTTACTGCGCGCGCTGCGGCTCAAGGGGCGGTGATTGCGTACACGATGTGCGCGCCGCCGGCCTCGGTCCGTAACGGGTGGCTCAGGCGCTGGCGTTGCGCGCCCGGTTGCGGGCGGCGCGGCGCTTCATCGCGCGACGCTCGTCCTCGCTGAGGCCACCCCAGACGCCGGAGTCCTGGCCGGACTCGAGCGCCCACTGCAGGCACTGCTCCATGACGGGGCAGCGGCGGCAGACGGCCTTGGCTTCCTCGATCTGCAGCAGAGCAGGACCGGTGTTGCCGATGGGGAAGAACAGCTCGGGGTCTTCCTCACGACAAACGGCGTTGTGACGCCAGTCCATGGCTGCTACCTCTCTTGGTGTTACGTGCAGGATGTGCTTGTGAATGTGAACGCTTTCACGAATCCCCCGACAAGGGAAGGGCCGACTGCCAGGTGAACTGGTGTGGTCCTGGGTTTGAGGAGGGGTTCTGGCTTTCAGTGGAGGCTGGTCTTGCGGGCCGTCCCGATCGCCAAGAAGAGACTCGCAAACCTCGGCAGCGGATACAACCCCTTCTGGAAAGTTTTTTTGGAATCCTCGGTGTCGGCTCCGTCACAGCCGTACATCTAGGGGGTGGATGGCAGCCTAAACGTTCGAGTGGAAGGACTTTCGGTCCTTCTGGTCACACAATCACACGCAGTGCACGGCGTACGCCTGTGAACGTCACGCTCGTACGCAGTCCGAGGTGGTCTCCGTCCATCTGGAGGGGGAGCGGAACCTTCGAATGCAAGGTGAAGTCGGTGAGGTCGTGCAGGGATATCGCGTGCTTGCCGCGCGGCCCGCGCTCCGGGGTCGACGTGAGCAGCTGGGTGCCGTACCGGGCGACCGCCGTGGTCGACAGCCGGGTCAGTCCGAGCACGTCGAGCGCCGTGTCGAAGGACGCGTCCGGCGACGCGTACACCGGCCGGTTGCCGAGATACGTCCAGGGCGAGGTGTTGCAGATGATCGACAGGACCAGATCCTCCACGGGATCCTCGCCCGGCCGCTCCAGGGTGATCGTCCCGTGCCGGCGGTTCCGCTCGCCCAGGAACTGGCGCATCACCTGACGCAGATAGAGCGCGTGCGTCGAACGCTTGCCCCGCTCCCGCTGCTGCTCGACCCGCCCGATCACGCTCGCGTCGAAGCCGAGCCCCGCGCAGAAGGTGAACCAGCGCTCCGGCACTCCCTCGTCCTCGGTGCCCGGGGTCCCGGACGCGAGTCCGAGGCTGACCGTCCGGGTCCGCCGCTCGCGCAGCGCGTCGAGCAGGGCGCCGGTGGCCTCCACGGCGTCGTTCGGCAGACCGAGTGCCCGCGCGAAGACATTGGTGGAACCGCCCGGCACCACCGCGAGCCCCGGCAGCCCCTCCGGATCGGGCCCGCCGTGCAGCAGCCCGTTCACCACCTCGTTGACGGTGCCGTCGCCGCCGAGCGCCACCACCAGGTCGATGTCGTCCGACTCCGCCGCCTTGCGGCCCAGGTCACGGGCGTGCCCGCGGTACTCGGTGGTCACCGCGTCCAGCTTCATCTCGCTGGCCAGCGCGTGGATCAGCACATCACGGGTGCGCGCACTGGTGGTGGTTGCTGCCGGGTTGACCACGAGAAGCGCGCGCATGACCGCCAGCGTACCTACCCGGCGGTACACGGGCCCACTCCGGTGCCGGACCCGGTCCGGCTACCCTGCCTGGTATGAGCAGCGCCGACAAGAGCAGTACGGAGCGGGCCGCGGAGCCCACGGACCAGGGCCCGCGGCCCCGGCGGCTCACCGCGGCCGCCGCGGTGGCCGGCGTCGAGGCCCTCGCCCTCCTGGCGGGCGGTCTCTACCTCCTGGTGACAAGTGTCACCGGCCACCCCGACGATCCGACCTCCGCCCTGATGGGCGCGGTCACCCTGATCGCGCTCGGGCTGATCCCGTTCGCCGCCGCCCGCGGACTGCTGATGCGGCGCTCCTGGAGCCGCGGCCCCGCGGTGATCACCCAGATCCTGGCGCTGCCCGTCGCCTGGCAGCTGCTCCAGGCCGACAGCGTCATGATCCCGGCGGGCATCGCCCTCGCGATCCTCGCCGTGACCGGACTCGTCCTGCTGGCCAGCCCCTCCACCACCGAGGCGCTCGGCATCAGGCGCCCGGGCCAGGACGCCTCGTAACGGGAGCGGCACGGACCTCGTAACGGAAGCGGCGGAGCTCGTAACGGAAGCGGCGCGGGCGACCCGCCCGTACCTTCGCACCCGTCGTTCGTTCACGCATATGCCAGGACCCGCCGGGGCAGCGCGCCCCGGCGGGTCCTGGCATATGCCCGTCCGTGCTCACTCCTCCACGAGGAGCTTGTCCCGCAGCTGCGCGAGCGTGCGCGCGAGGAGCCGGGACACGTGCATCTGCGAGATGCCGACCTCCTGCGCGATCTGCGACTGCGTCATGTTCCCGAAGAAGCGAAGCAGCAGGATCCGCTTCTCCCGGGGCGGCAGGTCCTCCAGGAGCGGCTTGAGCGACTCCCGGTACTCGACCCCCTCCAGAGCCTCGTCCTCCGCGCCCAGGGTGTCCGCGACCGCCGGCGACTCGTCGTCCGTGTCCGGGACGTCCAGCGAGAGCGTGGAATAGGCGTTCGCCGACTCCAGCCCCTCCAGGACCTCCTCCTCGGAGATCCCGAGCCGCTCGGCCAGCTCGTGCACGGTCGGCGAGCGCCCGTGCAACTGCGAGAGCTCGGCCGTCGCCGTCGTCAGCGAGAGCCGCAGCTCCTGGAGCCGGCGCGGCACCCGCACCGCCCAGCCCTTGTCGCGGAAGTGCCGCTTGATCTCGCCGACCACCGTCGGGGTCGCGTACGTGGAGAACTCCACCCCGCGCTCCGGGTCGAACCGGTCCACCGACTTGATCAGGCCGATCGTCGCCACCTGCGTCAGGTCGTCGAGCGGCTCGCCCCGGTTGCGGAAGCGCCGGGCCAGATGCTCCACCAGCGGCAGATGCATCCGGACCAGCCGGTCGCGCAGCGCGGCCCGCTCGGCGGAGCCCTCCGGCAACTCGCGCAGCTCGACGAAGAGGGCCCGGGCCCCGCTGCGGTCGTGCGGATCGGCGGCCCCGCGACCCGCGTGGGTCCCGGATCCGCCGCGCCCCGCGGGAGCGGTGCGGTCCTCGCGACCGCCGCCGTGGTCCGCGCGGCCCGCGTCGTCCGTGTCGTCCGAGCCGTCGGCGTCGTCCGTGTGACCGGCGTGCTCTTCGTCGTCCGCGTGGTCCGCGAGGTCGTCGGCAGCGTGGTCTGCGAGGCCGTCGTCCGCGTCCGCGTGCTCGTCGCGCTCCGTGCCGGCCGCCCGCGCGCGCTCGCGCGGGTGGCCGCCGGAGTCCGAGGGCTCCCGGGGGGCCGGGGTCTTCGGCAGCGCGTCGTGCTGCTCGTGCTCGCTCATCTGGTCCGCCTGCTCCGCGTGATCCGTAGCGACCTCGGCCCCGGCGCCGGCCTCCGGATGCGGCCGTGCCTGCTGCTCAGGGATGCCGGCCGTCGCCTCCCCGTTCCTCACGCCGGGCCTGGCCCCGCGCCGCGCTGTTTGTACAGGCTGATGGAGACCGTCTTGTCCTCGGCGACGGACGACTCCACCTTCCCGGCCAGCGCCGAGAGCACCGTCCACGCGAAGGTGTCCCGCTCCGGCGCCCGGCCGTCGGTCGTCGGGGCCGACACGGTGACGTCGAGCGCGTCGTCGACCAATCGGAACACGCAGCTCAGTACCGACCCCGGCACCGCCTGCTGGAGCAGGATCGCGCACGCCTCGTCGACGGCGATCCGAAGGTCCTCGATCTCGTCCAGAGTGAAGTCCAAACGCGCCGCGAGACCGGCCGTGGCCGTACGCAGCACGGACAGGTAGGCACCCGCAGCGGGCAGCCGGACTTCCACGAAGTCCTGGGTCCCGGGCTCGCCTGCGATCTGGGACACCCTCACCTCCAAGGTGGCACATGCTCTTTCGGGGTCCGGGGAGGAGCCCCCCGGACCGGTGCGGTACGCGGTGGTCGCGCAGTCCGCCGAGACGCTATCGCGATCCTTCCCGCCGTGTCGCCAGGGGTCCGGAAGGAGCACCTCCGCACGGCGGCCGCGGAGAACCCGCGGAGGGGTGACGTACCCACACGTCAGACGATCGAACCGTCCACGAAGCACCAGCGCCAGTGTTCACCCGGCTCGAACGTACGCATCACTGGGTGACCCGTCGTACCGAAGTGCGCGGTCGCGTGCCGTCCCGCCGACGAGTCGCAGCACCCCACGTGCCCACAGGTCAGACAGAGCCGCAGCTGGACCGGGTGCGTGCCGTCGGCCAGACACTGGGGGCAGGTGGCGTTCAGCGGAGCCGGTTCGGGGCGCGGCAGTTCGGCAACGTGCGGACACTCGCTCATGATGGCCAGGTTACGTTGTGGCCGCACGGGCCGTCGGTGCGCGGCGAGGGCCCCGGGACGGCGCGAGGGCCGGGCCGGCGCGGTGTCATGACGGGGCGTGACGGGCGTGACGTGACGGGACGGGACGGGACGACCGGGGACGCGCACGTCCACGACGCGCACCGCGGGCACGACGCGCACCGCGGGCGCGGTGGGCACGGCGGCGACGGACGGACAGGCGGGCATGGACGCATTGCACCTGGTGGGACTGGTCGCGGCGAGCGCCGCCGTCGCGGGCTTCGCCCGCCGGACCCCGGTGCCCGCGCCGCTGCTCCTGGTCGCGGTCGGCCTCGTCGCCTCGTACGTGCCCGGCGTCCCGGACTACACCCTCGACCCGCACATCGTGCTGCCGCTGATCCTGCCGCCGCTGCTCTACACGGCCGCCGTCGACTCCTCCTACCTCGACCTGCGCGCGAACATCCGGCCCGTCGCCCTGCTCTCCGTCGGCTACGTGCTCTTCGCGACCGTCGCCGTGGGCTGGCTCGCGTACGCCCTCGTCCCCGATCTGCCGCTGACCGCCGCGCTCGTCCTCGGCGCGGTCGTCGCCCCGCCGGACGCGGTCGCCGCCACCGCCATCGCCCGCAAGCTCGGGCTGCCGCACCGGATCACCACCATCCTCCAGGGCGAGTCCCTGGTGAACGACGCCACCGCCATCACCGCGTACAAGGTCGCCCTCGCCGCCGCCGTGGGCGAGGGGATCGGCTGGGCGGGCGGCCTGGAGGAGTTCGCGCTCGCGGCGGTCGGCGGCATCGTCGTCGGCCTGATCCTCCAGGTCCCGATCCACTGGCTCCGTACGCACCTGCGCGAGGCGCTGCTCCAGAACACGCTGTCGCTGCTCGTGCCGTTCGTCGCGTACGCGGCGGCCGAACAGGTCGGCGCCTCCGGGGTGCTCGCGGTCGTCGTGGTCGGACTCTTCCTGGGCCACCACGCCTGGCGGGTCGACTTCGCCACCCGGCTCCAGGAGGAGGCGGTGTGGAAGATGGTGGCCTTCGTCCTGGAGTCGGCCGTCTTCGCGCTGATCGGTCTGCAACTGCCGTACGTGGTGCGGGGGCTCGGCCCCTTCGGGATCGCGGAGTCCATCGGGTACGCGGTGGGGGTCTTCGTCTTCGTGGTCGTGGTGCGCTTCGTCTGGGTCTTTCCGGCCACCTTCCTGCCCCGGCGGCTGTCCGCCCGGATCCGGGAGCGGGAGCCCGGGGTGGACTGGCGGGCGCCGGTGATCGTGGGCTGGGCCGGGATGCGCGGGGTGGTCTCGCTGGCCATCGCGTTCTCCATCCCGGTCGCCGCGGCCGGCGCGCCGTTCCCGGCCCGCAATCTGATCCTCTTCCTGACCTTCACCACGGTCATCGGCACCTTGGTCGTGCAGGGGCTGACCCTGCCGCCGCTCATCCGGATCCTGAAGCTGCCCGGCCGCGACCGCACCCAAGAGACCCTGGTCGAGGCGCAGGCCCAGAGCGAGGCGTCGCAGGCGGCGGAGGAGCGGCTCGAAGCCCTGCTCGCCGACGAGCACAACGCGCTTCCGAAGCCGCTGGCCGACCGGCTCCGCGCGGTGATGGAGCGGCGCCGCAACTCCGTCTGGGAGCGGCTCGGCGCGGTCGACGAACGTACCGGCGAGACCGTCGACGACACCTACCGGCGGCTGGCGCGGGAGACGATCGACGCCGAGCGGGAGGTCTTCGTGCGGCTGCGGGACGCCCGCCGGATCGACGACGAGATGATGCGGACGCTGCTGCGCCGGCTCGACCTGGAGGAGGCGGCGGCCTACCGGGAGGAGGCGGGCTGAGTCCCGGGGGCGGTGTCGGTGTCGGTACCGGTCTCCGTGGGGTCGCCGGGGTCGCCGGGCTCGGGGGCCCGGGGTTCCGGGGCGCCGGTGATCACGGCCGCGATCCGGGTGCCGGGGGTGAAGGCGCCCTCGGCGGCCAGCGTCACCACCGCGTGCAGCATTTTGGCCACATACAGTCGTTCGATGGCGAGTGTGCGCCACATGCCGTGCCGCTCTTCGAAATTCCTTGCGAAAGCGTCGAGTTCCGGGGTGGTACGGGCGTAGCCGCCGCAGTGGAAGCGCTCGTCGAGCCACCAGTCGCCGCGCGGACCGCCGAACGCGGCCTCCTGGAGCGCCCGGACCTCCGCGCCGAGGAAGCCGCCCTTGAGGACCGGGACGCCGAGCGCCCGCTGCCCCGGGGCGAGCCCGGCCGCGAGGCCCGCCAGGGTGCCGCCGGTGCCGACCGCGACGGCCGCCACGTCGGCTTGCTCCGCCAGTTCCCGGCCCAGCTCCACGCAGCCCTGGACGGCCAGGGCGTTGCTGCCGCCCTCGGGTACGACGTACGTCTCCGCCGGTGCCTCGGCCAGGGCGAGCAGCCGGGCCAGGGCCTCGGGGCGGTGCTTCTCGCGGTACGTGGCGCGGTCGGCGAACACCAGGCGCATGCCGTCGGCCGCGCACCGCGCGAGCGACGGGTTCAGCGGGCGGCCGGCCAGCTCGTCGCCGCGTACGACACCGATCGTGGCGAAGCCGAGGAGCCGGCCCGCGGCGGCCGTGGCCCGCAGGTGGTTGGAGTACGCGCCGCCGAAGGTGAGCACCGGACGGCCGTCGGCGGCCCGGAGGTTGAGCGCGAGCTTGCGCCACTTGTTGCCGGGCAGCTCGGGGTGGATCAGATCGTCCCGCTTGAGCAGCAGCGTCAGCCCGTACCGGGTGAGGCGCTCGTCCTCCACCGGCTCCAGGGGGGAGGGGAGCCGGGGCCGCAGCCGGGCGGGATCGAACGCGTTCACCCGGACATTGTCGCCGGTCGGGGCGGGGGTCGGGGCGCCGGGGCCCGCACCTGGAGGCCGGCACCCGGGGCCCGACCGCCGGCCCTCGCCCCGACCGGCATCCGGGCCCGGGGTCCGGCGGTTCCAGGTTCCGAGGCCCGGCCCCGGCCCCGGCCCCGGACCCGGACCCCGGTCAGCGCAGGCGTCCGGCGATCCGCTCGCGCATCGACGCCATGGTGAAGCCGCGCGGATCGACCTTTCCGGGCTGCCATTCCAGGTGGCCGATGACCGAGCGCTGGGTCCAGCCGTGCACCCGGCACACCGCCGCGGCGGCCTTGGCGATGGCGTCGAGCTGCGCCGCGGGCCACGGGTCCTGGCCGTCGCCCAGGTTCTCGCACTCGAAGCCGTAGAAGTAGCGGTTGCCGTCCGTGGTGGCCTCGTTGTCCGGGGGGAGGTCCCGCTCGGCGATGACCGCCTGGAGGACGTCGGGGTCGCCGGCGCCCGCGTGGTTGGCCCGCCCGAAGCCGACCAGGTGGACGGTGCCGTCCTTGGCTATCACGCCGTGGCACAGCGGCCCCGGCAGTGACGTGTAGCCGTCCCGGCAGATGCGGACGGTGCTGTCGGTGCCCTGGGTGGCGGTGTGGTGGATCACCACGCCGTGGACGGGGCCCCAGGGGCCCTTGCTGTTGCGGTTGTGGTGACTCCAGTCGCCGACCTCGACGACCGTCAGACCCTCGTCGCGCAGTGCGGAGAGGAAGCGGCTCGCGGACATGGGTGTGGCCATGACCGGCTCCTTTCAGGCCAGGCACGCGAAATTGCGATGCCTCATCCGGAGTACCGGAGGGCCCAGCTCCGCTGCCATCTGTTCGGACCGTGTGCGAGCCGATTCGGACATCCCGGGGCCGGTTCGCGGAGCGATCGTCCAGGCGGCGCGCACCCGCGCGGGTGACCCGGACGGGTGCATTACGGGGCGGGCAGGGGTGGAAAGCGCGCGCCTTGCCCCGATCGGACGCTCTTCACACCCACTCTTTTGTGTAATGGCGTGAGTACGGGCCGTGCTGAAAGGCTTCCTCTCGCAGATCTGTCGTACGAGAGGGAGTTCCATGTCCGTTGGTTCGGTTGGCTCGGTCGGCTCGGTCGGAGACGGGGGCCGCGCGGATCAGGCCGCACCGCAGCAGAGTCTCGGTACCGCCGCCGCGCGGAACCTCGCCAGCACCACCAAGTCGGCCCCGCAGATGCAGGAGATCACCTCCCGCTGGCTGCTGCGGACGCTGCCCTGGGTGCAGGTGAACGGTGGCGCGTACCGCGTGAACCGAAGGCTCAGTTACGCGGTGGGGGACGGCCGCGTCACCTTCGTGCAGACCGGTGAACGGGTCGCCGTCATCCCGGCCGAACTCGGCGAACTCCCCGCCCTGCGCGGCTTCGACGACGCGGCCGCCCTGGACGAACTGGCGGCCCGCTGCCGTCAGCGCGTCTACGCGGCGGGCGAGGTCATCGCCACCCGCGGCGAGCCGACCGACCGGGTCCACCTGCTCGCCCACGGCAAGGTCGAGCAGGTCGGCGAGGGTCCGTACGGGGACGAGGCGATCCTCGGAGTCCTCGCCGACGGCGCCTACTTCGGCGAGGACGCGCTCACCGACCCGGACGCCACCTGGGAGTGGACCGCCCGCGCCGCCACGAGCTGCACGATCCTGGAGCTCACCCGTACCGAGGTGCAGAACCTCGCCGCGCGGGCGGGCAGTCTGGCCGGTCATCTCGCGGAGTTCGCCGCACTGCCCGAGCGGCCGTCCAACGCCTACGGCGAGGCGGCCATCGACCTGTCCGCCGGTCACGCCGGCGAGGCCGTCATCCCGCACGCCTTCGTGGACTACGAGGCGTCCCCGCGCGAGTACGAGCTGAGCATCGCCCAGACCGTACTGAAGATCCACACGCGCGTGGCCGACCTGTACAACCACCCGATGAACCAGACCGAGCACCAGCTGCGGCTCACGGTCGAGGCGCTCCGTGAGCGCCAGGAACACGAGATGGTCAACAACCGCGAGTTCGGTCTGCTGGCCAACTGCGATTACGGACAGCGCATCCAGCCGCACGACGGCGCGCCCGGCCCCGACGACCTGGACGAACTGCTCTCGCGGCGCCGCGACTCCCGGCTGTTCCTGGCCCACCCGCTCGCCATCGCCGCCTTCGGGCGCGAGCTGAACCGGCGCGGGCTCGTCCCCGACTCGATCGACGTCGACGGCACCCGGATCAGCACCTGGCGCGGAGTGCCGATCTTCCCGTGCGACAAGATCCCGGTCACCGACGCCGGCACCACCTCGATCTTGTGCATGCGTACGGGCGAGTCCGACCAGGGCGTGATCGGTCTCCAGCAGGTCGGCCTCCCGGACGAGATCGAGCCCGGTCTGTCCTGCCGCTTCATGGGCATCAACGAGCAGGCGATCATCTCCTACCTGGTCACGGCCTACTACTCGGCCGCCGTCCTCGTCCCGGACGCCCTCGGCGTCCTGGAGAACGTGGAGATCGGCCGCCGGCGCTGACCAGCGTTGACCGACGCCGACCGGCGCACCAGGCCGGTGAGTCGAGCCGGTGCGCCGGGGCGGGGGCACCGCCGACCTGTCCCCGCCCCGGCGCCCGTCCGCTCCCGGGCCTGTCCGGTGGATCGGTGGATCGGCGGATCGGCGGATTGCCGGGCCCCGGCCGGGGCCGGGACGCCGGGCGAGGCCCCGGCCGCGCGGCCGGTAGGCCCGCCGCGCCGCCAGCCTGCCTGAAGAGCCCCGCCGCACGGCGCTCCGGCGCCTTGCCCTCCCTCCTTCCCTCCCGGCCCCCTGTGGGCGGGGCGGGACCCCAGCCCTCGGCCCCGGTGGGCCCGGGGAGACTCCGACCCCCGGTCCTGGCGGGCCTGGGACGGCCCTCAGCGCCGGACGCCCCGGCTCTCCGGCCCTGACCCATGGACAGGCCCCGGCCCGCCGGGCCGCGACGAAGGTGACCGCGAACCCCATGACCACGATCAGCGCCGATACCGCCACGACCGGAGAACGGAGCGCCCTGTGGCTCCTGGACCGGGCGCGTGGTGTCGTCGGCCCCCGACTGCGTACCGCCGTCGACACCCTCCCCGGTGATCTGCGGCGCATCGCCGCCTACCACTTCGGCTGGGAGGAGGCCGACGGCAGCCCGGCTGCCGGTCCGGCCGGCAAGGCCATCCGGCCCGCCCTGGTGCTCGCCGCCGCGCGGGCCCTCGGCGGCGAACCGGATCCCGCCGCCGGGGCCGCCGCCGCGGTGGAGCTGGCCCACAACTTCACCCTGCTCCACGACGACATCGTCGACGAGGACCCGACCCGGCGTCATCGCCCCACCGCCTGGGCGGTGTTCGGCATCCCCGACGCGCTGCTCGCGGGCGACGCGATGTCCGCGCTCGCGCTGCGGCTGCTCGCCGAGGACCCGCACCCGGCGGCCCTGGCCGCGCAGAACCGTCTCACCTCCTGTGTCATCGAGCTGTGCGCGGGCCAGCAGGCGGACTGTTCCTTCGAGCGCCGCGCGCCGCGCGAGGTCTCCGTGGACGAGGTGACGGCGATGGCCATCGCCAAGACCGGGGCCCTGCTCGGCTGCGCCTGCGCGCTCGGCGCGCTGTACGCGGGGGCGGACGAGGAGGCGGTCGAGGCGATGGACGCCTTCGGCCGGGAGGCCGGACTCGCGTTCCAGCTGATCGACGACCTGATCGGCATCTGGGGCGACCCTGGGCGCACCGGCAAGCCCGCCGGAGCCGATCTGATGGCCCACAAGAAGTCGCTTCCCGTGGTGGCCGCGCTGGCCTCCGGGACCGAGGCCGGCGAGGAGCTGGCCGCGCTGTACGCCCGTCCGGTGCTGGACGCCGAGGCGGTCCTGGCGGCGGCGGACGCGGTGGAGCGGGCCGGCGGCCGGGACTGGGCGCAGAGTCAGGCGGCGGAGCGGATGGCCAGTGCGGTGGAGCAACTGTCCCGGGCCGTCCCGGACTTGTCGGCGGCGGGGGATCTGCTGGCGCTCGCGGAGTTCGTGACGCGGCGCAGCCGCTGAGGGCGCGCCTAAGGGCTTGCGTAACCACTCTAGCCGGAGCACTATGGATGTAGTGGTCAACGTGACCGCGCCTTCCTCTGCCCCCCATGGAAAGAGACCGGCTTGCGCAAGCTCACCTATTACGTGGCCTGTTCCCTCGACGGCTTCATCGGCGACCCGCACGGCGACGCCACGTCCATGTTCGCGTTCGCGGACGAGGAGTACGTGGCCTTCATGCACGCCGAATTCCCGGAGACGGTCCCGACCGCCTTCCGGGAGGCGGCGGGTCTCGTCGGTGTGCCCGCCCGGCGGTTCGACACGGTCGTCCAGGGCATGGGTTCGTACCGCCTCGCCCTGGACACCGGCGTCACCAGCCCGTACGCCCACCTCCGCGAGATCGTCGCCACCCGCTCGCTCACCGAGTCGCCCGACCCCAACGTCGAGCTGGTCAGCGGTGATCTGGCCGCCCGCATCCGCGAACTCAAGGCGGAGGACGGCCCGCTGGACATCTGGCTCTGCGGCGGCGCGGAGATCGCCGGGCAGCTCGCCGACGAGGTCGACGAGCTGATCATCAAGTCGTACCCCCAGGTGTACGGCTCCGGCATGCCGATGTTCGCCGCGGACTTCACCACCCGGGACTTCACCCTCGATGTCGTGCGCGTCTTCGGCAACGGGGTCGTGGTGCGCACGTACACCAGGAAGCGGTGACGCCGGGAGCGGCGACGCGGGGAGGAGCGGGGGAGCCGGGGGTAGCGGGAATCGGGGGGAGTGCCGGCGCGGGGCGTGGTGACGCCGGAAGCGGTGGCGGAGCCGCCGCTCTACCCTGGAGGCATGGCCGAGGAGGTGCCGCGCACGACGCGCGACCCCCGCGCCGAGCCGCCGTGCCCGGCGTGCGGGGAGCGACGGCGGGTGGCCGCTCGCCGGCACAAGGTTCTCGGGGCCTGGGTGCCGGAGTGGGACGTGCTGCCGTGCCGTAATCCGGACTGCGCGCTGTACGAGCCCGCGGAGCCGGCCGACCCGGCGGACCCCGCAGGCCCCGCCGATCCGGCAGATCCGGCAGATCCGGCCGATCCTGCCTCGCAACCGGCCCGCTAGAACGGTCGGAGCGGGAGCGGAACCCACTATCACGTGAGTGGCCGGAGAGAACGGCGAGAACGGGAGAAGTCCGGCTGCCGGGTGACCGGCCGCGCGCTGGAGCCGGTCATACCGCTACAGTCCGCGCATGTCATCGGAGTCGACACAAGTCTGGACCGGCTGGTACCGGGACCGCCGCGGTGCGGAATCCATCGTCATCACGGCCGACGGGGGCCACCTGGCCACCCGTATCAGGGGAATCGAGTACGAGGGCGCGAGCTTCGCCGCCCTGCGCGCCGCCGCGGACGGGGGTGGAACGCCCCTCACCGGGTGCGTTCTGGAGTGGGACCTGCCCCTGCCCGTCGTCGCGGACGGCGCTGCCCAGCAGGCGACGCTCAGCTGCCTGCTGACCCTCGGCGAACGCGCCGACCTCAGCCTGACGCTGCACTACGCGGGCGCCGCCTTCGAGTCCGGCATCGCGGGCGGCGACTTCGGCGAGGCGCTCGACCGGGTCAGGCGACAGCTGCCACCCGGGTCCGACTTCGGTGGCCGGCTGGCGCAGGCCGCCTGAGCGCGGGACGGGGCGGAGCGGGGCGCGACGGGGCAGGGCGGCCCGTACGGCTGAAGGAGCCGTACGGACCGCCCTGTCGGTCGGCCACCCCCGCCGGGTCGGGCGGGGGTGCGCGGTCAGCCGGCCTTGAGGGCCGAGGTCAGCCCGTACTGCCACAGCTGGTTCACCCGGGACCGCTCCGCGGCGTTCGGCGAGGAGTTCGTGCACGAGGTGCCGGGGCCGCCGCCGGACATCAGCTCGCTGCACGGCCCGCTGTAGTGGTCGGGGAGGCCGAGCACGTGCCCGGTCTCGTGGGCGGTGACGCGGGTGGAGTTGTACTGCTGGTTCTGCGCGTAGTCGAGGAAGATGTAGCCGTTGCCGTGCCCGTCGGTGCTGGCGTACGAGCCGCGGGAGTCGTTCCCCTCGTAGTAGGCGAAGTCGGGGTTGGAGCCCTCGGCCAGCTTCACGTTGGACACCGAGCTGTTCCATATCTGGGCCGAGGCGGAGATCACCGAGCGGAAGCTCGGCGCGTTGGCGGTGCTGTAGACCACCGTGACGGCGGTGGCGCCGGGCGCGGCGGCCTGCTTCTTCGCGACCGAGGCGAGCACGGCGTCGAAGAACGCCTGGTTGGCCTTCGCCTCCTCGACCGACCCGGCGTAACCGGCGCCCGGGGTGGGCGCGGTGGCGCCGGCCGGGGCGGCGGCGAGGGAGAACGTGAGGCCCGCGCCGAGAGCGGCGGTCAGCACGGACGTGAGGATCTTCGGGTGTCGCATGGGGGCTCCTCCTGTGGGGTCCAGGAGAGTCTCGGGGGCACCGGAACGTCCCGGGAATGATGTCGTTCGGCGATAACTCCGTGGAATCACTGGCGAATTGACGCTCTGGTGCACACAGAGGCCCCGGCCTACCCTCGGGGCCATGGAGCTGGAGGTGAGGCATCTACGGGTGCTCTGCGCCATCGCGGACAGTGGCAGCCTGCACAAGGCGGCACGCCAACTCGGCGTCAGTCAGCCCGCGTTGACCAATCAGCTGCACCGGATCGAGCGGTCGCTCGGCGCCGAACTCTTCTCCCGGGGCCACACCGGCTGTCACCCCACCCCGCTCGGCCGCACCGTCCTCGGCCGGGCCCGCCCTCTCGTCGACGGCATGACCGCCCTGATCAATGAGACCCGGGCCGCCGCCCGTTCGGCGGGCCCTCTGCTGCGCGTCGGCTCCACCGCCAGCCGCGCCCTGCCCGGCTGGCTGCGCCGGCTGCGCCAGGACCTCGCCACGGATGTCGATCTGCGGGTGGGCGTCTCCTCCAACGACCTGCTGCGCACGGTCGCTTCCGGCGGGCTCGACCTGGCCTTCGTCCACGAGGTGGAGGGCTGCCCCCTGCGCGTTCCGGATGGGCTGCGGGGCCGTGTACTGGTCGAGCGGGAGCCCCAGTTCGTCTCCATGGCACCCGACCACCCGGCCGCCGCGCACGAGGTCGTGGACCTCGCCGATCTCGCCCACGACCGCTGGACGGTGGACCCGTCCGTCGACGGCGAGTGGGACGGCCTGCGCCGTGTCCTCGCGGGCGCGGGACTCGACCCGCCGGTCCTGCACGCCGACTATCACACGGCCGCGACGCTCATCGTCCTCGGCGAGGCGGTCGGCCCCTGCCAGCCCACCTCGGGCCCGCGCGACGACATGGCCATCCGCCCGCTGCGCGGCGACCCGCTGGCCGTCCGCCTCTTGCTCTTCACCGCCCCGGGCACCCCGCTGGACCGCCCGTACGCGGCCCTCACCGCCGCCTACCGCGAGGCCGCGCTCCGCGCGACCCCGTACCGCCGCTGGCTCCACGCGGGCGGCTCGGCGGGACCGTGCCTGGAGGCGGCGTGAGGGGTCCCTCGGTGGGGTGGGACGGCGTGAGGGCGGGGTGCGCGGGCCGGGGCTCCGTCGCTCAGCGGCGTCGGGCGAAAACCATGCCGCCGAGCGGGCTTTCGGCGGACGTCAGCGTGGTCCGTGCCTCGACGGCGAAGCCCGCCTCGTCGAGCAAGGCGGCCAGCCGGGCGGGGCGGCGGAGGTGGACGTACACCTTCATGGGATGGCCGCCGTAGCCCTGGGTCTTCAGCCGCGACCCGTCGCCGACATGGAAGGCGAGCAGCAGTGGGGCACCGGGGCGCAGGACGTGCCGGAAGCCGGCGAGGACCGCCGGGACTTCGGCGTCGGGCACGTGGATGAGCGAGTACCAGGCGATCAGCCCCGCCACGGAGGCGCCGGCCAGGCCGAGTCCGGTCATGGAGCCGGTCTCGAAGCGGGTGCCGGGATGCTCGCGCCGGGCCGTCTCGACCATGGCGGGCGACAGATCGATGCCGTACGCGTCCACCCCGAGCCCGCGTAGATGCGCCGTGATCCGCCCCGACCCGCACCCCACGTCCACCACCGTGCCTCCGCCGCTCTCCCGCACGGACGCGGCGAACAGTGCGAGCGCCGCCCGTTCGTGGGGCGTCTCGTCGAGCAGGTCGCGCACCGTGTCGGCGTAGCTCGCGGCGACGGTGTCGTAGGACGCGCGGGTGTCGTCCAGCCAGTCCGGGGTGTCCAGGGTGCGCAAGGTGTTGTCCACGCGCGCAGGGTACGGGCCGGGCCCGGGCCAGGGGAGTTGACGGCGGCCGGCGCGTGCCCGCGGGGTGAGGCCGTCGAGTACATGGCGGTGACCCTCAGGTGCCGCCCCCGGGGGACTTCACGCTGCTCAGCGGGATCCGTACCGCGAGGGAGGCTCCCCGCTCGCTGTGCGCGACGACCAGTGTTCCGCCGTGCCGAGTCGCGATCTCGCGGGCGATGGGCAGACCGAGGCCGGCTCCGCCGTCCGAGCGTGAACGGGCCTCGTCGAGTCGGGTGAAGCGGGCGAACACCCGCTCCCTGTCGGCGAGGGGGATGCCGGGGCCGTCGTCGGCGACTTCGGTGACGACCGTTCCCTCCTCTATGCGGGCGCGGACGGTGACGCGGTGGCGGGCGTGCCGGCAGGCGTTGCCGAGCAGGTTGCGCAGGAGGCGTTCCAGCTGCACGGCGTTTCCGCGGACGATGACGTCGGCGGGGAAGTCGCAGGCCAGGTCCAGCCCTTGTGCGGTGGGCAGGTGCTGGTGCTCGCGGACCAGATCCTCCGCGAGAGAGGAGAGGTCGACCTCCTGGGCCGCCGGTGTGGTGCGCGGGGCGCCGTCCATCTGCGCGAGGAGGAGGAGATCGTCGGCCAGGGCCTGCAGCCGGACGACATCGGCCACGGACTCGCGGACGACGGCCGGCCAGTCGACGCCCGCCTGGTGCCGCAGCGCGGACTCGAGTTGCGCGCGCAGGCCGGCCAGCGGGCTGCGGAGCTCATGGGCGGCATCCGCGACGAACTGCTGCTGTCGGGTGGACGCCTCTTCCAGCCGGTCGAGGGTGTCGTTCGTGGTGCGCGCCAGACGTGCGATGGCGTCTCCGGTGTCTGGGACGGGGACACGCTGGTTCAGGGAGTGGCTGGTGATGTGGGCGAGCCGCTGCCTGATCGCTTCGACGGGCCGCAGAGCGCGGTGGGCGGTGACATGGGTGAGAAGGCCGGTGAGTGTGCCGACGGCCGGGGCGCCCATGGACAGCGCGACCCAGTAGACCGTGTCGATGTTGCCCCACGCGTACTGCACCTGACGCAGCAGACAGACGGCGAGGATCAACAGCGCGGCGCTCGTCGTCGCGGCCGTCAGGACGAGACGGCTTCTGAACGGGATGCGCTGCGCTCCGCCGCCCAGCGTGGTCCAGGCGGCCACCCCGGTGAGAAGCCCGGTGGTCGGTGCGACGAAGAGGAGTCCCCAGGTGAGAGCGGCGTCCGCCGTGGCGTAGGGGAGGGTCGCGTTGTAGTGCTCGACCCACTGCGCCTGGGTGAAGAAGAGAACGCAGGCCGTACCGCCGGCGGCTGCCGACGTGCGCGTGCGCACCGGTACGGCATGCCCCTGGGTGGCCAGCCAGCACGACAGCGCCACGCAGGCCGTTCCGAGGAGGAGACCGGCTTGCCGCAGGAAGTCGATCTGCGGGCCGACGCGATCGGTGGTGAAACGCTCGGGCCCCAGGGGCGCGAGCGGTCCGGCGAGGTGATCGGCGTACTGGAGCCACGCGGCTGCCAGGGCGACCACGAGGGCTGATGCGAGCGCGGTGGCCCAGGCGGGGCGCGGCGGGCGCAGGGTGAGGTTAGTCGCTGCCGGCTGCACGGATGCGGTAGCCCCCTCCGCGGACCGTTTCGATGGATTCGGTACCGAAGGGCACATCGATTTTTCTCCGGACGGCGCTGATATAGACCTGCACGATGTTCGGATCCCCGGTGAAATCCGCAGACCACACTTCTTCCAGGAGATCGTGCTTCGTCACCACTTCTCCACATCGACGCAGAAGACTCTCCAGAACGCCGAATTCCTTCGGAGTCAAGGAGATGGCCGTCTGATTTCGTCCGCATGCCCGGCGAGCCGGATCGAGCCAGAGGTCACCCGATTCCAGCATCGTCCGAGTCCGTGAACCTCCGCGGCGGAGCAGGGCCCGAAGTCTCGCTTCAAGGACCACATACGAGAAGGGCTTGGCCAGATAGTCGTCGGCTCCGGTGTCGAGCCCCTCGGCCTCGTCGTACTCTCCGGTCTTCGCCGTCAGCATGAGTACGGGGACGTCGTTCTTCTCCGCACGCAGCCGCGAGCACACCTGATAGCCGTTGAGCCCGGGGAGCATGATGTCCAGCAGTATCGCGCTGTACGGGAATTCCCGCGCCATGTGCAACCCGGTGACGCCGTCGCGCGCCACGTCCACCGCGTAGCCGACCGCCGACAGACCCCGTTGCAGAGAGGCCGCCAGCCGCTCCTCGTCCTCGATCACCAGAACTCGCACGGCCTCAGTATGTCGCGCTCCGCGGAACCGAAGCTGAGGAAATCCTCAGCTTCCTTCAGCCCATCCTCAGCGGGCGAACCGCACCATCCGTGGATGCTGTCGACGACCACACGCGTTCCGACCGGTCCGCCACGCGAGCTCATCGGGGCTCAGCGGCGACGCTCCGGGGGGTGGTATCCGCCGGCTGTCCTGGCTTCGGCGGTGTTCCTCGTCTACACGGTCTACGCCCTTCGCGAGCATGCCCGGTTCGGTACGACCGGCTATGACCTGGGGATCTTCGACCAGGCGGTGCGCTCCTACGCGGAGGGGAGGTGGCCGGCCTCGGAGCTCCGGACGGCCACCGCGCCCCCCGGCTTCACGGGCGAGGCGTATCCGCTGCTCAGCGATCACTTCCACCCGATCCTCGCCCTTCTCGCTCCGCTCTACCTCGTGGCGCCCCATGTGGAGACCCTGCTGATCGCGCAAGCGGCGCTGATGGGGGTCTCCACCTTCGTGATCACGCGGGCCGCCCAGCGCCATCTGCGGGCCCGGTGGGCCGCTCCGGCGATCGGTCTGGCCTACGGCTTCTCCTGGGGGCTTCAGCAGCTGATCGGGTTCGACTTCCACGAAGTCGCCTTCGCCGTACCGCTCCTGGCGCTGGCCGGCAGCGCCTACCTCGAGGGGCGGTGGGTGGCCGCCGCCTGGTGGGCGGCCGCCCTCCTGCTGGTCAAGGAGGACCTGGGGGCGACGGCGGCCGTCCTCGCCCTGCTCCTCCTCCGCCATCACCGCCGGGCCGGTCTTCTGCTCGGCGCCACGGCCCTGGCCGGTACGGCCTTGACCGTCCTCGTGGTGATTCCGGCCCTGGCTCCGGACGGGCAGTACGGCTACCTGGCCCAGCCGCAGCCGTACGGGATGCTGGACGGATGGCCGCTGAAGGCCCTCACCATCGGGGCGCTCGTGGTCATCACCGCGGGCGTGGCCCTGCGAAGCCCGTTCGCCCTGCTCCTGCTGCCGACGCTGGCGTGGCGCCTCTTCTCGCCGAATCCGGCGTACTGGGGGATGGGGCTGCACTATTCCGCCGTCCTCATGCCCATCGCGTTCATCGCGCTCATCGACGTCCTGCGCAGAGGGGTGCGCCTGCCCGTCCTCGTCCCCCTGGTGATCGCGGCGATGCTGTTCCCCGCCCAGCCGCTCCGGTTCCTGGTGACGCCGGGGTTCTGGCAGGACGGCCCCCGCGAGACGGCGGCCCGGAGCGCGATCGATCTGATTCCTGCCGGCGCGCGGGTGGCCGCGAGCAACAGCCTCGCGCCCCACCTCAGCGACCGGGCGATCGTCGACCTCGTCGCCGACGGTGTGCTCACCCGGCGCAAGGACATCACCTGGATCGTGGCCGACACGACCGACCCGTTTCCCACCGGAGGGGTCATTGCCGTCATCCGGCAGGCGGAGGAGAATGGCTGGCGCAGCGTCTACGCCGAGGGCGGCGTGGTGGTTCTGCGGAGTCCCGCCGGCTCGGAGCCTTCCTGAGCGGGCGATGTCCGCGGGTGGCCCGAGTCGATGCCATGTACGGGCCGGGGCCCGCCCTCTGCGACAGGGCGGGCCCCGGTCTCACTCACCGGTGAAGGCGAGGGTCAGCTCCACTTCTGGTAGCTGCCGTTGTTCGCGGCGTGCGTGTAGACCTGCTTGCGGGCGTTGCTGTCGAGCCTGAAGCTGGTGGCCACGTTCTTCAGCCGGTAGGCGCTGCCGACCTTCGAGATCGCCCACTTCTGGTAGCTGCCACTGTTGCAGGCATGCGTGTAGACCTGCCTGCTGGCGTTGCTGTCCAGGCAGAAGCCGGTGGCCTTGTTCTTCAGCCGGTAACCGCCGCTGACCTTCGAGACCGTCCACTTCTGGTAGCTGCCGCTGTTGCAGGCGTGCGTGTAGACCTGCTTACGGGCGTTGCTGTCCAGGCAGAATCCCGTGGCGACGTTCTTGAACTGCTCGGTACCCGGAACGGCGGCCTGTGCCGGAGCGGTCACGGTGAGAACTCCGGCGCCGGCCACGACCGCGGTCACTAAGGCCGAGGAGAGGGTCTTTCGCGTGAACATGAATTTCCTTTCGGTGGTGGCTGATTGCCGATTCGAACGTAACCGAGGGGGATCAATCGAGACAACGACGATCATGGTTATCGCCGCTTCGGCCGGTATTTATGCGCCAAGAGTTCGCGCGTCGAGGCGTGGGAGCGATGTTTGTGATACGGGCGTGACACGCAGCGAAAGTGGAATGCGGAATCAAACACTCTGAGCAGCGGAATCGGAGGTTTCCCTACCGCGCGTAGGAATCTGCGCGCCGAGAGCGGCGCTTTTATTTTTGCTTGTCCGCATCTGGGGTATTTTTCCGGAGTGCGGAATTCCTCCCCCGGGATAGGCGCGATCTCAATGCCCGCGCATCGAAAACGGGCCTGCCCCCGTGCGCACGACCGTTGGCGCTTTTGTGTACGGCGTGTGCGGCATGTGTGGCCGCCGTGATCGCCGTGGTGGGGCTGGGGGTGTGTGACCGGGTGCGTGCTGGGCGCGGGTGCGCCGGGGGCACGGATCGGTACGTCGATTTCCGCGCCGTCCGCGTGGCGGAACGTTCGCGACGTCCTCGTGTGCGTTCTCGTGCGCGTCAGGGTGGCGGCCGTGGGTGGCGGGGTTGGTGAAGCGGCGGGGTCATCGCTGTCGGCCGCGCCTCCGGCCTGTGCCGCGGTATCCGCCTCCCGGTCATGCCGGACGAGGCGGTCGCCCCGCTTGCGGTCGAGCAGGTCGAACAGGCCGAGCAGGCCGAGGCGATGGCGCGTGTGATGCTGGCGTACATCCGCACGGCTGTGGTCGTCCTCGGCGAGCGAGGACCGAGCGGAACGGGGCCCGCAAGGCGCTCCGCGCGGCCGAGGGCGGGGCCGCCGAGCGTGAGAGTCGTCAGCCCGTCGAGCCGCCGCACCGGGGTGCCCGTGATCCGCACCACTTCGACGCCTCCGCCCTCATCGCCGGCGGCGCGGGCGGCGCGGGCGTCAGGCGGGTGCGGCCGGTCCTCGGGTGCGCGTCCGCCGCCATCGCGCCGCGGATCCACGCACCCTCGGGGCCGGGAAAAAGAGACCGCACCCGGCCGTCAGGGACGCCCCGAGGCGGGGCGGTCTGCGGACCGGGTGCGGGCAGGTAGACCAGGCGATTGGGGAAATCGCAGGTCAAGAGGCATGACCTAGGGTCAGGCCTTCTTCGTCTCCCAGAAGATGCGGTCGATCTCGGCGATGAGCTCAAGCGCCTTCTGGCCCGTCTTCGGGTCGTTCGACGCCTTGGCGGCCGAGAGGGCCTTCAGGGTGTCGTTGACCAGCGCGTGCAGCTGGGGGTACTTCTCGAAGTGCGGGGCCTTGAAGTAGTCGCTCCAGAGCACCGAGACGTGGTGCTTGGCGAGCTCCGCGCGCTGCTCCTTGATGACGGTGGCGCGGGCCTGGAAGTGCGGGTCCTCGTTCGCGGACATCTTCTCCTGAACGGCCTTGACCGACTCGGCCTCGATGCGGGCCTGGGCAGGGTCGTACACACCGCAGGGGAGGTCGCAGTGGGCGCTGACCTTCACCTTGGGGGCAAACAGGCGGGAGAGCATGCGGCTGTCCTTCCTCGTGATCGTCTTTTCAGGTGGGACATTACTCGGTGAGAAGCATGTTTTCTTGAGCGCCCCCTGGGGCTTAGGACAAAAGTCCAGGGCCAGGATGGGACCCGTGGACGAGTGGAGCAGGAGGCGGCGAATGGTGGAATCGGGGCAGGCGGCGGGTCGGGAGACCGGGGCCCCGTTCGGGATCGCCGAGGTGACAGGCGTGTCGATGGTGCCCACGCTGCTCCACGGCGACCAGCTGTTCGTGCACTACGGGGCGCGATTGAGGCCGGGTCAGGTGGCCGTGCTGCGGCATCCGCTCCAGCAGGATCTGCTCATCGTGAAGCGGCTGGTGGAGCGCCGGGACGCCGGGTGGTGGGTGCTCGGGGACAACCCGGACGCGGAGGGGGACAGCCGGGTCTTCGGGGTCGTCCCCGAGCCGCTGGTGCTGGGACGGGTGCGGGTGCGCTACCGGCCCGTCACCCGGGGCCGTCAGCGCTCGGCCGGTGTGCTGCTGTCCTGGCTGCTCACCTCGGTGCGGCCGGTGCGTTCGGCCTCCGCCGCCTCCTGGCGCTTGCGGGCCCGGTAGGCGGCCACGTTGGCGCGGGTGGCGCAGCGGTCGGAGCAGTAGCGGCGGGAGCGGTTGGTCGAGGTGTCGAGATAGGCGTTGCGGCAGGGGGCGGCCTGGCACAGGCCGAGCCGATCGGCGCCGAACTCCGTCAGGTGGATGGCCAGACCCATCGCGGCGATGGCGGCGAAGCCGGAGGTCGCGTTCGACGGGTGGTCGGCGAGGTGCATGTGCCAGCGCGGCCGGCCCTCCTCGTCGAGGTAGTCGTGGCCGGAGATCTGCGGACTGACCGGGAACTCCAGGAGGAGGGAGTTCAGCAGGTCCACCGCCTGGGTGTGGTCGCCCTCGTCCGCCGCCGTGAAGACCGCGCGCAGCCGGGCCCGGACCGAGCGGAAGCGGGTCACGTCGGCGTCCGTCGCCCGCCGGGCCATCTGCGAGGCCTCGCCGAAGAGGTCGCGGACCGCCTCGACGGAGGTGAGGGAGTCCGTGCCGCGGGCCGGCTCCTCGGTGTTCACCAGACGCACGGCGTAGTCCGAGTAATAGGCCAGTTCCACTTGTAGTCCTTACTCCAGCGGGCTAGGGTCAGGGCGGGGAAGGGTAAGCGACGCTTTCCCTTCGAGGGTATTACGAAGAGGGTGGAGGCAGAACCATGACCGACACGGCCCGTACTACCGACTGGTCCGCTTGGCAGCACAGCTGGGACCGGCAGCAGGAGTGGTACATGCCGGACCGTGAGGAACGGTTCCGCGTCATGCTCGACATGGTCGAGGCGACCGTGGGGCCGGAGCCCCGCGTGCTCGACCTCGCCTGCGGTACGGGAAGTATCACGGACCGGCTGCTCCAGAGGTTCCCGAACGCCACCAGCACCGGTGTCGATCTCGACCCGGCCCTGCTCACCATCGCCGAGGGACACTTCGCCGGCGACGACCGCGTCACCTTCGTCACCGCCGACCTCAAGGACCCCGCGTGGACGCGGGCCCTGCCGCACGAGTCGTACGACGCCGTCCTCACCGCCACCGCCCTGCACTGGCTGTACAGCGAGCCGCTGGCCGCGCTCTACGGGCAGCTCGCCGGGATCGTCCGCGAGGGCGGTGTCTTCATGAACGCCGACCACATGATCGACGAGACCACCCCGCGCATCAACGCCGCCGAGCGTGCCCGGCGGCACGCCCGGATGGACGCGGCGAAGGCCGAGGGCGTCCTCGACTGGGCCGACTGGTGGGCGCTCGCCGCCAAGGACCCGCTGCTCGCCGAGCCCACCGCCCGCCGCTTCGAGATCTACGGGGAGCACGCCGACGGCGACGCTCCCTCGGCCGGCTGGCACGCCGACACCCTGCGCGCCGCCGGATTCGGCGAGGCCCGCCCGGTCTGGTGCTCGCCCTCCGACACCATGGTGCTCGCGCTGCGCTGACCGGCCCGCGCGGCCGGGCCCCGGGCCACCGGCCGGGGAAACGCGAGGGGGCGGTACGGACATCCCGTACCGCCCCCTCCCGCGTATGCGTCCGCGCCACAGCGCCACAGCCCTACAACGCCACAGACCTGCAGCGCCACAGCCCTAAAGGACCTTGGACAGGAACGCCTTCGTCCGGTCGTGCTGCGGATTGCCCAGGACCTCCCGCGGGTGGCCCGACTCGACCACCACGCCGCCGTCCATGAACACCAGCGAGTCGCCCACCTCCCGGGCGAAGCCCATCTCGTGCGTGACGACGATCATCGTCATGCCCGACTCGGCCAGATCGCGCATGACGTCGAGGACGTCACCCACCAGCTCCGGGTCGAGCGCCGAGGTCGGCTCGTCGAAGAGCATCAGCTTCGGCTCCATCGCGAGCGCGCGGGCGATCGCGACACGCTGCTGCTGGCCGCCGGAGAGCTGTGAGGGGTAATTGCCCATCTTGTCGCCCAGCCCGACCCGGTCGAGCAGCCGCTCGGCCCGCTCGCGCGCCACGGCCTTGCTCTCGCCCTTCACCTGGACCGGCGCCTCCATGACATTGGCCAGGGCCGTCATGTGCGGGAACAGGTTGAAGCGCTGGAAGACCATGCCGATGTCGCGGCGCTGGAGCGCGACCTCGCTGTCCCGCAGCTCGTAGAGCTTCCCGCCTTTCTCGCGGTAGCCCACCAGATGGCCGTCCACCGACAGCCGGCCGCCGTCGATGCGCTCCAGGTGGTTGATACAGCGCAGGAAGGTCGACTTGCCGGAGCCGGACGGGCCGACCAGACAGAAGACCTCGCCGTTGCGGACCTCCAGGTCGATGCCCCGGAGGATGTGCGCGGCGCCGTACGACTTGTGGACGCCTTCGGCCTTGACCATGGGCTCGCCGGTCATGCCGACACCTCCGAACGCTTGACCGTGGTCAGATTCGCCTTGATCCGCTGCCACGGGGTGGGCGGCAGGTTGCGGGTGGACCCGCGGGCGAAACGCCGCTCCAGGTAGTACTGACCGACACTGAACACGCTGGTCAGCGTGAGGTACCAGATCGACGCCACGAAGAGCATCTCCATCACGGCACCGGCCGTGGTGCCGATGTTCGAGGAGGCCCTCAGCAATTCCGTGTACTGCACGGCCGAGACCAGGGACGAGGTCTTCAGCATGTTGATGAACTCGTTGCCGGTCGGCGGCACGATGACCCGCATGGCCTGCGGCAGGACGACCCGCCACATGGTCTTCGGCTGCGACATGCCGAGCGCGTGCGCGGCCTCCGTCTGACCCTCGTCGACCGACTGGATGCCGGCGCGGACGATCTCCGCCATGTACGCGCCCTCGTTGAGGCCGAGGCCCAGCAGCGCGACCATGAACGGCGTCATGACGTCGACGGTCTCGTTCTTGTAGATCGGCCCGAGGTTGATGTACTGGAAGATCAGCGACAGGTTGAACCAGACCAGCAGCTGCACGTACACCGGCGTGCCGCGGAAGAACCAGATGTAGAGCCAGGCGACCGCGCCCGTGACCGGGTTCTTCGACAGGCGCATCACGGCGAAGAGGATGCCGAGCACCAGGCCGAGCGCCATCGACGCGACGCTGATGACGACCGTGCTCCACAGGCCGCTCAGGATCGAGGTGTCGAACACCTTGTCCTGGACCGTGGTCCAGATGATGTTGCCCTGGGAGAAGGCGTAGATCAGCCAGGCGAGGAGCGCGACCACCACGACGGCGCTGACCCAGCGGCCGTAGTGCCGTACGGGAATGGCCTTGATGGCCTCGTACGGGGTACCGGCCGGGAGGGCGACGGCGGTGGCGACGCCCCCGGCGGCGTCCGAGGGGGTGTCCGGGAGGGTCTTCGAGAGGCTGGGACCGGACGGATCGCCGTCCGGGACCTTGCGGATCTTGTCAGTCATGACGACTGCCCTTCAGGTGGTGCGGGGAAGGTCACTTGCCTGCGTTGACGGTCGCCGACGTGACGGCGCTGCCCTCGACTTCCCACTTCTTCAGGGCCGCGGCGTAGCTGCCGTCCTTGATGATGGCGTCGAGCGCGTCCTTGATCGCATCACGCAGCTGGGTCCGCTCCTTCGACACGCCGATGCCGAAGAGACCGACGTCGCTCTGGCTGCCGACGACCTCGAAGTCGTTGCCGGAGTTGGACGTCTTCGCGATGTACGCGGCGACCGGGTAGTCGTTGAGGTCGGCGACCGCGCCACCGGCCTTGACACGGGTCTGCGCCTCGGCGTCGGTGTCGAACTTCTGGATCGTCAGCTTCTTCGCGCCGCACTTCTTCGCCTGGGCGACGAAGGTGTCCTCGTAGATCGTGCCGCGCTGCACGGCCACGGTCTTGCCGCACACGTCGTCGAGCGTCTTCAGACCCTCCGGGTTGCCCTTCTTCACCAGCAGGGAGACGCCGGAGCTGAAGTAGTCGACGAAGTCGATGCCCTTGCCGATCTTCTTGCCGTCGTCGTCCAGACCCTCCTGACGCTTCTTGTTGTCCGTCATCGAGGACATGATCACGTCCTGGCGGCCGCTGTAGATCGAGGTGATCAGGCCGTCGAAGGTGCCCTGCGTGAACGCGAAGCGGACACCGAGCTGCTTGCTCAGGGCCTCGGCGATGTCGGGGTCCACACCCACGATCTTGGAGCCCTCGGTGAACTCCATCGGGGCGTACGAGGCGTCCGCGCCGACCTTGATGACGCCCGACTTCTGGATGTCCGCCGGAAGCTTCGAGAAGAGAGGAGCCTTGGCGGCGTCGGCGGAGGCCGCACCGCCCTTGGGCTGCTTCGCACCGTCGGTCTGGTCACCACAGGCGGTCAGCAGCATGGAGCCGGCGACCGCGACGGCGGCTACCGCGGCAAGACGGGAGGTGCGGGTCTTGGCGGCGGCCGTGCTGCGCGTGGAGCGTGCGGTCATGGTCGGGTTCCTCCGGCGTGTTCGGGGGGAGTTGCCATGGGTCGCGTACGGATCTTCGAGCGCCGCGACCTCGTGTGATTACGGCATCCTGCCATTTGGACTGCCCGAATCCGACGGCCACGGATGTCAAAATCGGATAACGGGTGGTTGCGGAACCCCGATCCCCAGTTCCCCCTAGGCGAAACCTTCTTCGGGGTGTTGCGGTGCGCGCCGTAAATTCTCCTGCCCATCTCGCTATTCGGACGAGAAGAAGGCCGTTATTCGGGGCGGGAAAGCATCTTTCCGGACATCGAGTGACGTGTCGATCTCCGTACCCCTGTGGTGGTGCTCGGTATGAGTCACGTCACCGAGGCACTATGAACTCGTGCAGGGGCCGGTTCGTCCGGTAAGAAGGATCCTTACACCCCTCATCCGGGGCTCAGGGCGCGTTGTGCGGCGCGCCCGCGCGGCTGCCCCACACGGCGGCCGCGGGACCCGCCCACCGCTCCGCAACAAGGGAGCGGCCACCCTCAAATGAAGAAGACTTAAGGGGTCAACCCAATGGCAGCGGAGATCGTCAATCATCGCAGCGAGAGTGGTACGGAAGGGGCTTCCGAGCCCTTCGATCCGGCCTTCGCGCTGCACCGCGGCGGCAAGATGGCCATCGCGGCCACGGTGCCTCTGCGGGACAAGGACGACCTGTCCCTCGCGTACACGCCCGGCGTCGCCAAGGTGTGCACGGCGATCGCGGAGCAGCCCGAACTGGTCTACGACTACACCTGGAAGTCCCAGGTCGTGGCGGTCGTGACCGACGGTACGGCGGTGCTCGGACTCGGCGACATCGGCCCGGAGGCGTCGCTCCCGGTCATGGAGGGGAAGGCGATCCTCTTCAAGCAGTTCGGCGGCGTGGACGCGGTGCCGATCGCGCTCGCCACCACCGACACCGACGAGATCGTCGAGACCGTCGTCCGGCTCGCCCCCTCCTTCGGCGGCGTGAACCTCGAGGACATCTCGGCCCCCCGGTGCTTCGAGATCGAGCGCAAGCTCCAGGAGCGCCTCGACATCCCCGTCTTCCACGACGACCAGCACGGCACCGCGATCGTCTCCCTCGCCGCCCTGCGCAACGCGGCGAAGCTGACCGGCCGCACGCTGGGCGACCTGCGCGCGGTGATCTCGGGCGCGGGCGCGGCCGGTGTGGCCATCGCGAAGTTCCTGCTGTCGGCCGGGATCGGCGACGTCGCCGTGGCCGACCGCCGGGGCGTCGTCAGCCGCGACCGCGACGACCTCACCGAGGTCAAGCGCGAGATCGCCGAACTCACCAACAAGGCGGGCCTGTCCGGCTCCCTGGAGAAGGCGCTGGCGGGCGCCGACGTCTTCATCGGCGTCTCCGGCGGTACGGTCCCGGAGGAGGCGGTCGCCTCCATGGCGCCGAACTCCTTCGTGTTCGCCATGGCCAACCCCAACCCCGAGGTGCACCCGGACGTCGCGCACAAGTACGCGGCGGTCGTGGCCACCGGCCGTTCGGACTACCCGAACCAGATCAACAACGTCCTCGCCTTCCCCGGCATCTTCGCCGGTGCGCTCCAGGTCCGGGCCTCCCGGATCACCGAGGGCATGAAGATCGCCGCGGCCGACGCGATCGCGGGCGTGGTCGGTGACGACCTGGCCGCCGACTGCGTGATCCCGTCGCCGTTCGACGAGCGGGTCGCCCCGGCCGTCGCGGCCGCGGTCGCCGCTGCCGCGCGCGCCGAGGGCGTCGCCCGCCGCTGACCCGGCGTCATCTCCGAAGGCCCCGCACGGTTCCACCGGACCGCGCGGGGTCTTCGCGTATACGGGATCGGCGCGCGGGGGCGTCGGGTACGGGGTCGTCGGGTACGGGGTCGTCGGGTACGGGGGACCGGCGCGCGCGGGGCCGGTGGAGCGACGCGGGGGCGTGGGACGCGCGTCACACGGGTGCGTGGTTCCGGGATCTCCCCGCCGCCGCCTAGGGTCGGGCCCATGTTCGCTGCCTACGCTGCCCGAATCGACCGCGACCAGCCCCTGAACGGCCTCGAACTGGGCGAACGCCCCGAGCCCGAGAAGCGGCCCGGCTGGACCACCGTCACCGTCAAGGCCGCCTCGCTCAACCACCACGACCTGTGGTCGCTGCGCGGCGTCGGACTGCCCGAGGACAAGCTGCCGATGATCCTCGGCTGCGACGCCGCCGGCATCGACGAGCACGGCGACGAGGTCGTCCTGCACTCCGTCATCGGACAGACCGGCCACGGAGTCGGGCCCGACGAGAAGCGCTCCATCCTGACCGAGCACTACCAGGGCACCTTCGCCGAACGGGTCACCGTCCCGGCCTGGAACGTGCTGCCCAAGCCGAAGGAGCTGTCCTTCGAGGAGGCCGCCTGCCTGCCGACCGCCTGGCTCACCGCCTACCGGATGCTCTTCACCAACGCCGGGGTACGGCCCGGCGACGCGGTCCTCGTCCAGGGCGCCGGCGGCGGTGTCGCCACCGCCGCGATCGTCCTCGGCAAGGCGGCCGGCCTGCGGGTGTTCGCCACCAGCCGCGACGAGGCCAAGCGCAAGCGGGCCGTCGACCTCGGCGCCATCGAGGCGTTCGAGCCCGGCGCGCGTCTGCCGCAGCGGGTGGACGCGGTCATCGAGACGGTCGGCGCCGCCACCTGGTCGCACTCCATCAAGTCGCTGCGGCCCGGCGGCACGGTCGTCATCTCCGGCGCCACCAGCGGCGATCGGCCCTCGCACGCCGAGCTGACCCGCATCTTCTTCCAGGAGCTGAAGGTCGTCGGCTCGACGATGGGCTCCAAGGACGAACTGGCCGACCTGCTGGCCTTCTGCGCCACCACCGGCGTACGGCCGGTCCTCGACCAGGTGCTGCCGCTCGACCGGGCCCGCGAGGGCTTCGAGCGGATGGAGACCGGTGACCTCTTCGGAAAGATCGTGCTGACGACGTCTTGATGACACGTCGCACGTACTGATGGGATCTCCGGCACCCGCACCTCGCCCACACCGCCGTGCCGGAGGTCTCTTCGTGCTGCGAACCACCTTGACGGCAGCCTTCGTTGCCGCATCCCTGATCGCGCCCGCCACCGCCCACGCCAGGACCACCACGAGCACGGTCGGCAGACCCGGTACGGAACGGCCCCGGGCCGGGCAGCCCGGCCCCGGGGGCTCGGGCGTACCCGCCCTCACCGACGACCAGGGCCGGACCCTGACCCTGCGCGGCTGGAACGTCGAGGACAAGTTCCACCGGGGTGCCGAGGCCCTCTCCGCCATCACCGAGAAGCACTTCCGCGACATGCGCGCCAAGGGCTTCGACTTCGCCCGGCTCCTGGTCTTCTGGGACGACCTGGAGCCCCGGCCCGGCCAGTACAGCAAGGACTACCTCCGCAAGATCGAACGCGTTCTGGACTGGGCCCACACCTACGGCGTCAAGGTCCTCATCGACGCCCACCAGGACGTCTTCGGGCCCGCCTTCGGCCACCGCGGCATCCCGGAGTGGGCCACCCGGACCGACGGCCTGCCCTTCACCCCACACCCCGACGACTGGTTCGCCGAGTACTTCGAACCCGCCGTGCAGCGCGCCTTCACCCATCTCTACGAGGACCCGGACCTGCGGCGCGCCCAGGCCCGGATGTGGCGGACGCTCGCCGACCGCTTCGGCGGCCATCCCGCCGTCCTCGGCTACGACCTGATCAACGAGCCCATGGGCGAGCCGCGGGAGGGCGAGGACCTGCCCACCGCCGCCCGCCGCATCGAACGCGACCAGCTCACCCCGATGTACGACCGCCTCGCGGACGCGGTCCGCCAAGCCGACCGGGACGGCTGGGTGTTCGTGGAGCCGACCCCGATCGTCGGCGAGGGTGTGCCGACGGGACTCGGCCGGATACACGACCCGAAGACGGTGTACGCCCCGCACTTTTACAACTCCGCGATGGAGGCCGGTGCCGACTACGACCCGGCGGCCGGCTGGATCGAGACCTACGAGCAGGCGGTCACCCGCTACCCGAAGGAGTACAAGGTCCCCGTGGTGGTCGGGGAGTGGGGCCCACTCGAAAACTCCCTTCCGAACATGAACCGCTTCTACCGCGAGGCGATGGCCTCACTCGGCCGCTACAGCTCCGGCTGGGCGGGCTATGTGTGGTGCTACGGCGGTGGCTACTGCGCGGTGGACGACTCCGGCGCCTTCCGTACGAACAAGGAGCTGACCGCCGAGCCGTACGCCGAGGCCGTCGCCGGTACGGTCCGCTCCGCCTCGTACGACTCCGCGGCCCGCGTCTACCGGCTGGAGTACGACGCCGCCCGGCGCGGCTCCCGGGTCACCGAACTCTCCCTGCCCCCGGGCGAGTGGCGCGTCGCGGCCCAGGGGCGGGCCGTCGTGTCCCGCACCACCAAGGGCGGGAACCGGGCCCTGGTGGTCGCCGCCCCCGGCGCCCGGGTGACGGTGACGGTGTCGGAGAAGGGGCGCTGAAGCGGCGGTGTCAGCGAAGGCGCGGTGAAGCAGTGGTGCCTGCGAAGACGCGGTGACGGCGACACCTGCCGAGGCCGATGTCTCCGGCGGGTGGGTACGGAGGCCCGTGGCGAGGCCGGGGGCGAGGGTCCTCCCGCGAGGCCCGGGAGGGAGCCTGTGGCGAGGCCCGGGAGGGGAGTTCGGACGGCCCGCGCAGGTGCCGAAGGCTCCCCCTCGGTCCCGGTCCGGCCTCCCTGCACGCCCCTGCGGTGCGGCCTTCGGGCGCGGGCTGCCGGCGGTGATGGCTTGTCCCGGCTCCGGCCCTCGCCCGCACTGCGCCCGGCCCGCCGCCCGTAGGCCGGTGCAGCCACCGCCCCCGCCCCGGGGCGGGTCAGCTCTTTCTGTGCTCCGGGGTCAGCAGGTTCAGGATGCTGTCCGCCGCCGCCCCCAGGTGACGGCGGGCCTCGGCGGCCTGTTCGCGGCTCACCCCGTGGTCCCGGGCCGCGTCGCGGATGTCGTCGCGGAAGCGGTCGAGGAGGCGGTCCAGCTCGCGGGCCGGTTCGGCCGACTGGTCCAGGTCCCTGGCCCAGTCGGAGACGGCCTCCTCGGGGGTGGCCGGACGGCTTCCGGCCGGGCCGTGGGCCGCACCCGTGATCAGGTCGCCGAGCTGGGCCGTGATGCCCGAGATGCCTTCCCAGACCCCCTTGGGCCACTCCCCGTGGCTCATCTGGACCTGTTCCTGCACCTGGTCCTGGACCTGCTTGGCGATCCGCTGGAACTCCTTCGCCTGCTTCTTGGCCGACTGGGCCTCGGCGCGCGCCTGCCGGGCCTGCTCCTTCCATTCCTGCTTGGCCTTGCGCAGCTCGTCCTTGGCGTCGGAGAGCGACGAGCCCCCGGCGGTCCGGGACGCGCTCGCCGCCGCCCGCATCTCGTGGCGCAGCTTGCCGGCGGCGCCCCGTACGTCGTCGCGGATCTCCGCGGCCAGCTCGGAGACGGACTCGCGGATCTCCACTTCGAGATCGGCCAGCTCGCCGGCCCGGGCGGCCAGTTCGGCCCGTCCGGCGTCGGTGATCGAGTAGACCTTGCGGCCACCCTCGGTGGCATGGGTGACCAGACCCTCGGCCTCCAGCTTCGCGAGCCGCGGGTAGACCGTGCCTGCCGAGGGGGCGTACAGGCCCTGGAAGCGCTCCTCCAGGAGACGGATCACCTCGTATCCGTGCCGGGGGGCCTCGTCGAGCAGCTTGAGGAGGTAGAGGCGAAGACGGCCGTGGGCGAAGACGGGAGGCATGTCAGAGGACCTTTCCGGACGCGGGGGAGGGGGCGGACCAGTCGTCGCCCTCCGGCTCGGGCTCGGGGCGGCGCAGCAGCGCTATCGAGCCGGTGACCGTGGTCGCCTTGAGGGTGCCCCGGCCGGAGCCGAGGGTGCCGGTGATGCTCTTGGCGCCCCACTGGCCGCCGACCCGCAGATCCTCGAACGCGTTGGAGAGGGCGCCGCTGGTGGTGCTCGCCTCGACCTGGGCGTCCGCCGGGTGCGGCAGCCGGATGGCGACCTCGCCGGAGACGCTGGCCAGCCGGATGTCGGCGGGCGGCCCGTCCTGGCCCGAGGCCGGGTCGAGATCGACGACCAGGTCCCCGCTGACCGTCTCGGCCCGCACGGTGGGGCCCGCGCCCTCGACGACGGTCACATCGCCGGTCACCGAGGTGATCGAGAGGTCCCCGGTGACGGACTGCGCCTCCAGGGCGCCGGAGACGGTCTCGGCACGGACCGGGCCGGCCAGGCCCACGAGCGTGGTGTCGCCGGTGACGCCGCGGACCTCCGTGGCCCCGGTGATGCCGGAGATCACGGTCTCGGCGTCGACGGCCCCCACCTCGACGTCGGCGCCCGCCGGGACGGCGAGGGAGACGACGGCCCGTCGGCGGTGGCCCTTGGGACCGAGCCACTTGTGGAGGTTCTTCCAGTGCAGGTCCTCGTAGGTCACGGTGAGGACGGAATCCTGCTCGGTGACGACGAGCGGCGGGCCCGAGATCTCGGAGACGTCCAGGCGGGCGGAACTCTCGTCGGTTCCCACCACGTTCACCGCCCCGCTGACGACTCTGACCCGGACCCGGGTCACGGGGCCGGTCGACGTGATCTTCCTGGGTTCGGCGACGGACCACTCTGGCATGGTGCTGACCTTCCGTGTGCGGGCCGGTGCCGCCGGCCGGTGATTCCGGCGGCGACCGAGACGCAACATATCGCGTCTCTGATGAACACGATATATCGCGGCCAGGTCAAGTCAACCCTGATTCACCCCCGAGGGGGAGCCAGGGTCGACTCAGGGATGCGGAGGGGATGCGGAGACGGTGTCCGGGGTGACGGGATGGCATGCGACCCGGTGCATGTTCCGTCTTACCGGGACAAATTGACCTAGCGTAGGGGCATGAACGCGACACCGGGATCCCACCCCGCCGGGGCGCTGCTGCTCTGCCGGGCCCAGCCGCCGGCGGTCCGCTCGTCGGCCGCGCTGCTCACGGAACGGCTGCTGCTCGCCCCCGCCGGACCCGAGTGGAGCGTTCTCGTCCCGGAAGGCAGGCCGTGGCGCGAGGGCGGCGAACCCGTCGAGCGGGTCGTCACCGGCTGGTCCACCGCCCTCGCCGTCGCCCTGCCCGGCCGGCCCGTCCTCGCGCTGTGGTGGGACCCCGACCGGGCCGGCTTCACCCTCGCCGCGGGCTTCCGCCGCACCGTCGGCTACGTCTGGCTCGCCGACGGCACCCCGGCCGGCGAGGACGAGGCCATGTACACGTTCGCCGGCCGCCTCGGGCTCGACCCGGTGCTCGACGTCCAGGCCCTGGAGACCCTCACTCGGCCCGACCCGGACGCGGACGCCGACGCCCGGCTCGTCGGTCTCACCGCGGTCCTCGCCCGCACCGGACTCGCCCTGCCCGCCGGCATCGCCCCCGGCACGAGCGCCGAACGACTCGCCGCCGCGGCGCTCGCCCACGGCGGCGAACCCGTCGTGGGAACCGGCTGGCGCGAGGCCGTCCGCGCGGAACTCGGGGCGGTGGACGTCGGCCCGTACGGCCCGTACTTCCGCGGCCCCCGGGCCCGTCTGCTCGGCGCGGCCCAGCTCGCGGCCGGGGTGCCGCTGCTCGCCTGGGGCATCACCCGCCGCAGCGGCGGCTGGGCGGCCGCCGGCGCGCTCCTCGTCGCCCACGGGGCACTCGGGATCGTCTACGACCGGCTCCGGAAGGCCCCGCAGGGTCCGTAGGCCGTGCCGTTTCTTCGGGCCGCCTTTCCGGGCGTCGCCGGGGGCCACTTCCGTCATGCGGTGGCGGCCGACAAGCGGTCCCCGGCGGCTCTTCGGGTACGGGAGACGCTGCCCCGCCCCGGGCCGCGTCGGCGTACCGGATCATCCGTGTGCGTCCCGTGGGAGGACGGCCCTCCGTCGTCCGTGCGATCGCCGATCGCCGCCCGGCATCCGGAGGAAGAGGTACGGGAGGACCGAAGCGCCGCCGCACGGCTCGGCCTCCGGCCGGCCGACGGCACGGCGAAGAGGTGAAGAGACGGACCGGGCGAAGGCCCTGCCTCGTCCGGGACCGGCCGGTCCCGGGTGTTCCTGGGGCCGGGGCGGGGGCCGGCCCGCCCCTACCCGTTCCTACTCGTCGTCGTCATCCTCGTCGTCGAGGCGCGCCAGCCAGGTCGCGAGGCGCTCGACCGGCACCTCGAAGTCGGGGTTGAGGTCGACGAAGGTACGCAGCTGCTCGGCGAGCCACTCGAAGGTGACCTCCTCCTCGCCGCGCCGCTTCTCCAGTTCCTCGATGCCACGGTCGGTGAAGTACATGCGATCAGAATATGCCGTGGCACGGACACGGCCCGCGTCCCCTGTTCCTCTCCGGCACCACGGTCTAGCCTCGTTCATCATCCTTCCGGGGAGCGGGGGCCGCTGTGGCACAAGGGATCGCTCGTATTCGGCTGGACGACGGCACGTCCGTCTGGGCCCGGGTCAGCGGGACGGAGGAACTGGACCGGGGCTCCGGTTTCCAGGACACCGGCTTCGGCGACCGGGTCGTGTCGATGGCCGGGGGCCTCACCGACGTGGTGCGCGGGGTGGTCGGCTCGCTGCGCGCCGGGCTCACCCCCGAGGGGCCCGTCGAGGTCGCCGTCAGCTTCGGCATCGAACTCTCCGCGCAGGCCGGCAAGGTGATCGGGGTCCTCGCCGACGGCGGTGGCACGGCCTCCGTCAACGTGTCCGACGGTCTTGCCCGTGCCGGGGCCGCCGTCCACCACCAGCGCACCGCGCGAACCGGCCCGGATGATCGCGTCCTGATCGGCCTGGATGGTGGCG
>NZ_JBEYZX010000017.1:0-120155 GCF_040646255.1 Streptomyces sp. NPDC046203
GGGGGGGGGGGGGGGGGGGGGTTTTTTTTTTTTTACTGGGTGGGGGGGGGGGGGGGGGGGGGGGCCCCCCCCCCCACCGGTGTGAGGCGTGGTGAGCGCGGTGGCCGGGAACGGCGCCGCGCCCTTCGCCGTGTCATGGGCGGCGAGCTCCGCGGGGGCGCGGGATTCCCCGGGCCGGGGACGGGGCGTATGCCTACAACTCGTCGGTAAACGCACCGGGCCCACGGGCGTAGCCTCAAGGGCATGAATGCGTATGGAAGCTTCCCGGGGGCCCGGCCGAGGCGGCTGCGGACGACTCCCGCCATGCGGCGGATGGTGGCCGAGACGCGGCTGCACCCCGCCGATCTGATCCTGCCCGCCTTCGTGCGCGAGGGCGTGAGCGAGCCCGTGCCGATCGGCGCGATGCCCGGCGTCGTGCAGCACACGCGGGACAGCCTGCGCAAGGCCGCCGCCGAGGCGGTCGCGGCCGGAGTCTCCGGAATCATGCTGTTCGGCGTGCCGGAGGACGAGAAGAAGGACGCGTACGGCACGGCCGGCACCGACCCCGACGGCATCCTCCAGGTCGCCCTCCGGGACGTCCGGGCCGAGGTCGGCGACGACCTCATCGTCATGTCGGACCTGTGCCTGGACGAGTTCACCGACCACGGCCACTGCGGCGTCCTGGACGAGCACGGCCGGGTCGACAACGACGCCACCCTGGAGCGGTACGCCGAGATGGCCCAAGTGCAGGCCGACGCCGGCGCCCACGTCGTCGGCCCGTCCGGGATGATGGACGGCCAGGTCGGCGTGATCCGGGACGCCCTGGACACGATCGGCAAGGAGGACGTGTCGATCCTCGCGTACACCGTGAAGTACTCCTCCGCCTTCTACGGTCCCTTCCGCGAGGCCGTCGGCTCCTCGCTGACCGGCGACCGCAAGACCTACCAGCAGGACCCCGCCAATGTGCGCGAGTCCATGCGGGAGCTGGCGCTCGACCTGGAGGAGGGCGCCGACATGGTCATGGTCAAGCCGGCCGGACCGTACCTCGACGTCCTCGCCAAGGTCGCCGACTCGGTGGACGTGCCGGTCGCCGCGTACCAGATCAGCGGTGAGTACTCGATGATCGAGGCGGCGGCGGAGAAGGGCTGGATCGACCGCGACAAGGCGATCATGGAGTCCCTGACCGGCATCCGCCGGGCCGGCGCCCAGATGATCCTCACCTACTGGGCGACCGAGGTCGCGCAGAAGCTGTCCCGCGGGTTCTGACGCCCGCGACCCGCTCCCGGCGCGCGGAGTGCGCGGGGACGGATGCACCCTGGAGAGGTACCCGGGATCCGGCGGATCCCCCGGGTACCTCTCTGGAGGTGGTCCTCATGACGACGCAGACACAGACGCTGGTCGGCTGGCACGTCGAGATGGAGTTCCGGGAGGACGGCGACCGGACGCGGGCGGTGGGACTGGTACGGCTCGGTGACGGCACCGAGGTCCGCGCCCACGGCACCGCCAACCGGCACCCTTCCGACCCCGATCAGCTGCGGGTGGGCGAGGAGATCGCCGGGGCCCGGGCGCTCATGGATCTCGCGTCGCAGCTGCTGCAGAAGGCCCATGTCGAGATCGACGAGGTCTCGGGGCGGCATTCCCACCCGATCCCGCGGTGACCGCCGACCGGTGACCGGTGATCGCCGACCGGTGATCGCTGACCGCTGGACCGTTGACCTCGGTACGTCGGCAGGTCGGTAGGTCGGGTCAGTACGTCAGTACGTCAGGGCGTCGGACAGTTCGCGCTGCCAGTACGACACGGCGGCGCCGTCGTCGGCGTACGTCCCCTTCGGCGCGGTCAGCGTCACGCCGCTGTCGTGGGTGAGGTAGACGCTGATCTTCTTCACGGTGCTGCCGTGGGTGTCCGGGCCGGGCTCCCCGGTCAGGATCAGTGAGGCATATGCCGACTCGCCGGGGGCGAGGGTGACGACGGCCTGCGGCTTGCTGTCCTCCAGGATCCGGATCGGCGACTGACTGAAGTCGAAGCCGACGAACGGCGCGCCGAGCGCGTCGCAGGGGCGGCTGCCGGTGTTGGTGACCGTGAGCGCCAGGTGGTTGATCGGGCGGCTCACCTTGCTCGCCACGACCTTGGCCGTCGCCGCCGTGCAGGTGGTCGGGCGGGAGGCCGTGTTCGCGGGCTGTGCGTGCGGTGCGGGCTTCGCCTGCTGCGCGGGCTGTGCGGCCTCGGTGTGGTGCGCGGCCGTCGGCTGGGCGGCGGGCGCGGCTTCCTGCGGCCCCGCGGCGCTTCCCTTGGTGGGTGCGGAGCTGTCGGCGGGTGCCGGGGTGGCCTTGGCCCCCTGGGCCGGTGCCTCCTTGACGGGGGCGGCGGAGGCGTCGCCGGCCGGGGCGGGCTTGGGGTCGCCCGACTGGCAGGCGGTGAGGGCGAACGCCGCCGAGAGGGCGGCCGCGGGCAGGGCGAGACGGCGGGCGAGAGTACGCATGATGTGAATTCCCCGTGATGGTGTCGTGGTGCGCCGGTGGTGCGTCGGTGATGCGTCAGTGCTGGTCGAGCAGAGCGAGGACGACCGCTGCGCAGGCGATCAGGACCGCGACCGCCACAGCGTCGGTGAAGCGGCTGTTCCGCATGACTCCGAGCCTGCGCGTCGGAGTGATCCCCAGGCAACGGGCACGGGACAATGAGGGACGGTGGAACGCTCTCACCCACGGTGACCTGGGGAAATGACCATCCCCTGGAACGCGTTCCTGGGACGCCGACACGGGGTACGGGGGCATGGATGAGCACGGCGGACGGATTCGCGGGGCGAATGCGGGGGCTGAAGGAACGGTCGGGGCTCAGTTACGGGGCGCTGGCCAAGCGTCTGCACGTCAGTACGTCGACCCTGCACCGCTACTGCAACGGGGACGCCGTGCCGACCGGGTTCGCCCCGGTCGAACGGCTCGGGCGGCTGTGCGGCGCCTCCCGTGACGAACTGGTCGAGCTGCACCGCGCCTGGATCGTCGCGGACGAGGCACGAAGGACGAGTCAGCCCGCTTCCGCCGCTGTGCCGGAGCGGGAGCCGGGGCGAGACGGGGATCGGGGCGGGGGTCGGGCGCCGGGGCGGGCGCCGCAGCGGGGCCGGGACGAGCGGGAGGCGCGGGGAGAGGGCGCTGGGGCTGGGGCTGGGGCTGGAGCGGGCGCCGGGGCCGGGGCCGAGGTGGTCGTGGTCGCTGAGCCGGTGGTGCCGCCGGTCGCGCCAGAGCCGGTCGCGCCCGAGCCGGCCGCGCCCGAGCCGGCCGTGCCACCGGTCGCCGAGGCCGCTCCCGCGTCCTGCGAGGCCGGTGGACGGCGGCTGCGGTGGCGGGCCGTCCTCGGGGCCACGGCGGCCGTGGTCGCCGTCGCCCTGGCCGTACCCCTCGTCCGGGTGCTGGCGAGCCCCGCCCCCGACACGGGCGGCTCGGGCGACGACGCGCCCGCCGGGCCGCCCGCCCCGCTGAGCGCCGGCATCAGCTCGTACAACTGGGCCGAGCCCTGCGGCCAGTACTACCTGCTCGACCAGGACCCCGAACACGTCCCGCCGCCGCCCGCCCCGCAGGACACCCGAGGCTGGGCCCGGGCGCTCGACGGGGTCGACGGCGGGCATATGCAGCTCCAGATCACCGTCACCGGCGGCACCCAGGAAGCCGTCGTCCTCAGCGCCCTGCACGTACGGGTCATGGAACGCGGCGAGCCGCTGGACCGGACCGCGTACTCGATGGGCGACGGCTGCGGCGGCGCCATCACCCCGCAGACCTTCGACATCGACCTCGACGCGCCCCGCCCGTATGCCAAACCGGTCGCCGGACGCGACGGGGACCGCATCGTGCCCGCCAAGAACTTCCCGTACCAGGTCGCCACCGGGGACCCGCAGGTCCTCAATCTGGACGTGCACACCGAGGGGCACGACGTGACCTGGTACCTGGAGCTGAAATGGAGCGACGGCGCCCGGCAGGGGACCATGCGCGTCGACGACGGCGGGAAACCGTTCCGCACCAGCGCCATGAAGGGCCGCCCGACCTACGGCTACCGGGCCGACAACGGGACCTGGTTCAAACAGGACTGAGAACGACCCGAGAGCGGCCCGAGAGCAGCGCAGAACGGCCGATGGCCATGCCCGGGCGGGCATGGCCATCACTACTCACACGCGGCTACCGCGACCGGGCGTCAGAGGCGCTCGGGGGTCCGGATGCCCAGCAGGGCCATGCCCTGGTGGAGCGTCCGGGCGGTCAGCTCGATCAGGAAGAGGCGGTTCTCCTTCTGCTCCTCCGTGTCGGCCTTCAGCACCGGGCACTGGTCGTAGAAGGAGGTGAGCTGCGTGGCCAGCTGGAAGAGGTACGCGGCCAGCTTGTGCGGCGCGTACTCCTCGGCGGTCTCGGCGAGCGTCGCGCCGAACTGGTCCAGGTGCAGACCCATCGCCCGCTCGGCCGGGGCCAGCTCCAGCTCCGGGTGCGCCACCGGCTTGGCGTCGCCCGCCTTGCGCAGGATGGAGCGGATCCGGGCGTACGCGTACTGGAGGTAGACCGAGGTGTCGCCGTTCAGCGACACCATCTGGTCGAGGTCGAACTTGTAGTCGCGCACCGCCGACGTCGACAGGTCCGCGTACTTGACCGCGCCGACACCGACGTAACGGCCGTTCTCCGCGACCTCCGCGTCGGACAGGCCGGCCTTCTCCTTCTTCTCCTCGACGACCGCCGTCGCCCGGTCGATCGCCTCGTCGAGGAGGTCCACCAGACGCACCGTCTCGCCCTCACGGGTCTTGAACGGCTTGCCGTCCTTGCCGAGGACCGTGCCGAACGCCAGCTGGACGGCCTTGACCTCGTCGTTCAGCCAGCCCGCCCGGCGCGCCGTCTCGAAGACCATCTTGAAGTGCAGCGACTGACGCGCGTCCACCACGTAGAGCAGCGTCGACGCCTTCAGGCCCTGCACCCGGTCGCGGATCGCGGACAGGTCCGTCGCCGCGTAGCCGAAGCCGCCGTCGGACTTCTGCACGATCAGCGGGACCGGGTTGCCGTCCGGGCCCTTGACGTCGTCGAAGAACACGCAGAGCGCGCCCTCCGAGCGGACCGCCACGCCCGACTCCTCCAGGATCCGGCAGGTCTCCTGGAGCATGTCGTTGTAGCCCGACTCGCCGACGATGTCGGGGTCGCGGATGTCCATGTCCAGCTTCTCGAAGACCGAGTAGAAGTAGATCTTCGACTCGTCGACGAACCGCTGCCAGAGCGCCAGCGTCTGCTCGTCGCCCGCCTGGAGGTCCACGACCCGGGCCCGGGCCCGCGTCTTGAACTCCTCGTCGGAGTCGAACAGCGCGCGCGACGCCTTGTACAGCCGGTTGAGGTTGGACATGGCCTCCTCGCCGGAGACCTCCGCGTCCGTGCCCTCGGCCTTGTGGTCCAGCTCGTGCGGGTGCTCGATCAGGTACTGGATGAGCATGCCGAACTGGGTGCCCCAGTCGCCGATGTGGTGGCGGCGGACCACCTTCTCGCCGGTGAACTCCAGGATCTCGACCATCGCGGCGCCGATCACGGCGGAGCGGAGGTGGCCGACGTGCATCTCCTTGGCCACGTTCGGCTGCGCGTAGTCGATCACCGTCGTACCGGCCGACGGGTTGAACGGCACGCCGAGCCGGTCGTCCGCGGCACGCGCCGCCAGCGTCTCGATGATCGCCGAGTCCGAGACGGTGATGTTGAGGAAGCCGGGGCCGGAGACCTCGATCTCCTTCAGGACGTCGTTCTCCGGGATCGCGGCGACGACCTGGGTCGCCAGCTCACGCGGGTTGCCCTTGAGCCGCTTGGCGAGCGCCAGGATGCCGTTGGCCTGGTAGTCGGCCCGGTCGCTTCGTCGGAGCAGCGGGTCGGCGGACCCGGACTCCGGCAGGGCTGCCGAAAGACCTTCCGCGAGGCGCTGCTGCACGGTCGAAGCGAGGGAAGGGACCGAGGCCATGAGCTTCCGTTCCTGTGTCGGAGGTGAGGGGCGATATCGCTTGTCAAGTGTCCCACGGGTGGGCAAGGTGTTTTCCCCGCCTGTGGACAACCACGGGCGAAGAACCCCTCGCCATTCCGGCCTGTGGACAACCTCCGGGCGCGCCGATCCGTCTGGGAGAATGGCTCAGGTAGGCCCGCGAGGCCCGTAAGGCCCGCAAGGCACTGAGGGAAACCAAGGAAGAAGGACGAACCGACCGTGGCTCAGAGCAGCACCGAGACCGACTGGGTCTCCCGTTTCGCCGACGAGGTCATCGCCGAATCGGAGCGACGTGCGCCTGGCAAACCCGTCGTCGTCGCCTCCGGCCTCTCCCCGTCCGGCCCGATCCACCTCGGCAACCTCCGCGAGGTCATGACCCCGCACCTGGTCGCCGACGAGGTCCGCCGCCGCGGGTACGAGGTCCGCCACCTCATCTCCTGGGACGACTACGACCGCTACCGCAAGGTGCCGAACGGCGTCGCGGGCGTCGACGCGTCCTGGGCCGAGCACATCGGCAAGCCGCTGACCTCCGTCCCGGCCCCCGCCGGGTCGGCCCACCCCAACTGGGCCGAGCACTTCAAGGCCGCCATGGTCGAGTCGCTCGCCGAGCTGGGCGTCGAGTACGACGCGATCAGCCAGACCGAGCAGTACACCGCCGGCACCTACCGCGAGCAGATCCTGCACGCCATGCGGCACCGCGGCGACATCGACGCCATCCTCGACCAGTACCGGACGAAGAAGGCCCCGAAGAAGCAGTCGCAGAAGCCCGTCGACGAGGCCGAGCTGGAGGCCGCCGAGGGCTCCGGCGCCGCCGGTGAGGACGACGGCTCCGGCGCCGGCACCGGCTACTTCCCGTACAAGCCCTACTGCGGGCAGTGCGAGAAGGACCTCACCACCGTCACCGCCTACGACGACGACACCACCGAGCTCGCCTACACCTGCTCCGCCTGCGGCTTCTCCGAGACCGTCAAGCTGAGCGAGTTCAACCGAGGCAAGCTGGTCTGGAAGGTCGACTGGCCCATGCGCTGGGCCTACGAGGGCGTCATCTTCGAGCCCTCCGGCGTCGACCACTCCTCGCCCGGCTCCTCCTTCCAGGTCGGCGGCCAGATCGTCCGCATCTTCGACGGCACCCAGCCGATCGGCCCCATGTACGCGTTCGTCGGCATCAGCGGCATGGCCAAGATGTCCTCCTCGCGCGGCGGCGTCCCCACCCCCGAGGACGCCCTGAAGATCATGGAGCCGCAGCTCCTGCGCTGGCTGTACGCCCGCCGCCGCCCCAACCAGTCCTTCAAGATCGCCTTCGACCAGGAGATCCAGCGTCTCTACGACGAGTGGGACAAGCTCGTCGCCAAGGTCGAGGACGGCACCGTGCTCCCGGCCGACGCCGCCGCGTACGCGCGCGCGGCCCGCACCGCCGAGCGCGAGCTGCCGCGCACCGCGCGCCCGCTGCCGTACCGCACCCTCGCCTCGGTCGCCGACATCACCGCCGGCCACGACGAGCAGACCCTGCGGATCCTCGGCGAGCTCGACCCGGCCAACCCCGTCGTCACCCTCGACGAGGTCCGCCCGCGCCTTGACCGCGCCGAGAACTGGATCACCACCCAGGTCCCGGCCGACCAGCGCACCATCGTCCGCGACGAGCCCGACACCGAGCTGCTCGGCTCCCTCGACGACGAGGGCCGCGAGTCGCTGCGTCTGCTCCTTGAGGGCCTGGACACCCACTGGTCCCTCGACGGCCTGACCACCCTGGTCTACGGCGTCCCGAAGGTGATGGCCGGTCTCGAACCCGAGGCCAAGCCGACCCCGGAGCTGAAGGTCGCCCAGCGCTCGTTCTTCGCGCTGCTCTACAAGCTCCTCGTGAGCCGCGAGACCGGCCCCCGTCTGCCCACCCTGCTGCTCGCGGTGGGCGCGGACCGGGTGCGCATGCTGCTCGGTGCCTGACCGTGAACGCCTGACTGTGAACGTCTGACCGTGAACGCCTGAGGGCCGCCATCCCGTCGTACGGGGTGGCGGCCCTCAGGCATGTGCCGGACGTGTCCGGCCGGTGTGCGGTGCTCGGTGTTCGTTGCCCGGTGTTCGGTCACCCGAGCGGGGTGGGGTCGGGGCGGGCGGCTACGGGGCTACGGGATGTGCATCTCGTCGAGCTCGCGCTCGATGCGCTCACGCAGCCGGGGCGTCATCCGGCCGAGCAGCGCGAGCCGGCGCGGGTCCTGCGGGCCGTACCGCTCCGTGAGGAGCTCGACGAGCATCTCGTCGCCCGGGAACGCGTTGTTCTCCTCGGCGAACAGCCGCATGGTCTTGTAGACCGCCTCGCTGAACTGCTCGGCCGCCTGCTGCTCCGGCTCGGGCTCCAGCTCGTGCGCGCCGGGGGCGGCCTCCGGGGCCTGAGGAGCCTGGGGGCCGTGCGGGGCCCCATTCGGCTGCTGCTGCGCGACCGGGGCCTGGGCCTGCGCCTGTGCCTGAGTGGCGTCCGCCGTGGGGTCGTACCCGCCCTGGTACGGCTTCTGCATCATGCCGTGCGGGAACCACGGGCTGCCCTCCGGACCCGCCCCCGGGCCCTGGGCCTGGACCTGTCCCTGGACCGGCTCCGGGAACCGGATCTGCTCCTGGGTCTGGAAAGCCACGGGCACCGGGCCCGCCTCCACGGGAACCCCCACCGGAACCGGCATCTGCGCCGGCGCGGGGGCGGCGTCGGCCTGCTGTGGTGCCGGGGCCGCTGCCGCTCCCTGCGCCGCCGCCGGGACGGGTGCGGGCTGGGGCGTGGGCGTGGGCGTGGGCGTCGGCTGGGCGGGAGGTGCGGGCGCCGCCGGAGCCGTCGGGGCCGCGGCGGCCACGGGAGCCGCGAGGTGCGCGGGAGTACCGGCGGCCTCGGGGGCCACCGCAGCCTCGGGAGTCACGGCCGGTGCGGGGGCCGCACCGGCGGCCGGAGCGGCGGCGGCCACGGCCGCCACCGGAGCCACCGGGACGGGGGCCGCGACCGGAATGGGGGCCGGGGCCGGGGCAGGGGCCGTGGCAGTGGTCAGTTCACGAGCCCCGGACAGCTCCGGCGCCACCGGTGCCACCTGCGGCATCGGAACCGCCGGCATCAGCACCGGCTCCATCCCGGCCGCCGCCAGACCCGCGGCCGCCGTCTCCGCCAGCGGAACGCCGTACTTCGCGAGCCGCAGCGGCATCAGCGCCTCCACCGGCGCCTTCCGCCGCCACGCCCGGCCGAACCGGGCCTGCAACCGCGCCTGGTAGACCAGCCGGTCCTGCTCCAGCTTGATGACCTCGTCGTACGAGCGCAGCTCCCACAGCTTCATCCGCCGCCACAGCCGGAACGTCGGCACCGGGGACAGCAGCCACCGGGTCAGCCGTACGCCGTCCATGTGCTTGTCGGCGGTGATGTCCGCGATCCGGCCCACCGCGTGCCGCGCCGCCTCGACGGCGACGACGAACAGCACCGGGATGACCGCGTGCATGCCCACGCCCAGCGGGTCGGGCCAGGCCGCCGCGCCGTTGAACGCGATGGTCGCCGCCGTCAGCACCCAGGCGGTCTGCCGCAGCAGCGGGAACGGGATCCGCAGCCACGTCAGCAGCAGATCCAGGGCGAGCAGCACACAGATGCCCGCGTCGATGCCGATCGGGAAGAAGTACGAGAAGGTGCCGAACCCCTTGGCGATGGCGAGCTCGCGCACCGCCGCGTACGACCCGGCGAAACCGATGCCGGCGATGATCAACGCGCCCGCGACCACCAAGCCGATGAGTACCCGGTGTGTGCGTGTCAGCTGCATCGCGGCCACCCGCGATCCCTCCCGTCGATCGACAACTCGCCGCCACAGACTGGCACACGTGTACGGGGCCCGGCCCTCGGGGGAGGGACAGGCCCCGCACGAAAAGGCATATAAGGCTACTTGTTGGCCGCCTCGATCGCCGTCACGGCTTCCTTCGCGGTCTTCACCGCGCCCTCCGTGATCCACTTCTCCGACGGCGTCTTCGACCCCGCGTACCCGGCGCCGTTGTACGTCACCAGGACCACGACATTGCCCGTCCGCGCCACGACCGACGCGTACTGGAAGTCCTCGTCCGTCTTGTGCAGCTGGTACGTCACCGTCTCGGCCTTCTCGCCGACACCGGACGCCTCGGAGGTCTTCGCGCCCTTGGCGCCCTCCGTCTGCTGGGCCTTGCCGAGTTCCTTCGTGTAGTTCGCCGCGGCGCGCTCCTGGCCGCTGCCGAGCGTCGCGTCCGACTCGTAGCGGTAGAAGGAGACGTCGAGCCAGCGGTAGTTCGACCCCTTGGTGCCCTTGTCCTCCAGGCCGTTCCAGGAGCAGCCGCCACGGCTGTCCAGATCGCTGGAGGCCGCCGCCGTGCCCTTCTTGGTCTTCGCCTTCGGCACCAGCTCGTCGATCGTCTTCGACGAGACCGCCTTGCAGACCTCCGGCAGCTTCGCGAACTTCGCGGGCTCGACCGCCTTCTTCGTCGGCGTCGCCGGCGGAGCCTCGGCGGGGGCCGAGGAGGCGGCCTTGTCCGGCGAACCGGGAGCCTTGTCCTTGCCGGAGTCGGAGCCGGAGGAGCATCCGGCGGCGACGAGCATCACCGGGACGGCGGCGCAGGCGAGGACACGGGACAGGCGCGGAGCTGATCGGGGCATGGTTCCTTCAGTCGCTTGGGCAGTCGCTTGGGCGGCCGGCGGCCGGGCGGCCGCGGTACGCCGACACGTTACGTGGTCCCCCGGGCGGTCACGGGCCTGGTGCGGACCGGGCGCGGACGGTCACTCCTCCAGGCGCTCGGCCAGGAGTCCGGCCAGATTCCGGGCTTTGTCCTGCAGTTCCTCGCGGTCCAGGGCCTTGCCGGAGGCGGCGGTCTCCTCCTCGTACGCGACGGTCACGATGACGTTCGATGTGCGGAAGACCACGCTCACCAGCCGCCGCTCGCCCGACGGGCCGGCGGTCAGCAGGGTGTCGTCGAGGTACGCCACGTCGCCGAGGCCGTCGAGGGTGCGGGGTTCGAGACCGGGGGCTTCCGTCGTCCCGGACGTGCCGCCGTTGTCGCCCCCGGAGGAGGAGCCGGCGGTCGGGGTCGGGGCCTCGGGGCCGTAGGGCGCGAGGCCCGGCTGCCCGCCGGCGAGCGCCAGGACCGGGTTCTGTCCGCCGGTCGTGGCGTCCGTGCCCTGCGCGTCGGCGGCGGTGTGGGTGGCGGTATGGCCGGCGGTGGGGGAGACCGTCTCGGATGCCTTGTCGGCGGGCTTGTCACCGGCCTTGTCGCCGGACTTGTCCGCGGATTTGTCCGTGGACTTTCCGGTGGGCTTGTCCGTGGGCTTGCCGGGCGGCGGGGAAGCCGGTGTGGTGGGGGTGGTGCTCGCCGGCGGGGCGATCCCGGCGGCGGTCTGCTTGCGCTCGTACACCTGCTGGGCCCGGTCGTCGTCGCTGACCGTCGTGTCGTAGGAGACGACCCGCTCGATGTCCAGGCTCAGCCGGTGCGTGGCGTCGGGGCCGGTCGACTTCCAGCTGCACCCCACACGGCGGTCGGTGTCGAAGGTGGCGGCGGCCGTGCCGCGGTAGGCCCGGTCGCGCTCGGCGTCGGGCAGCGCGGCGGCGCCGGGCAGCAGGTCCTTGAGGGTGGCCGGCGGGACCGCGCCGCACGGGGCGAAGAGCGTGCGGTAGCGGCCGGGCGGGGCGACGGAGGCGGAGGCGGCGGGGCCCGCCTTGGAGTCGATGGCGTCGGCGCCCCCCGCGGAACCGGAGGAACACCCGGTCAGGGCGATCCCGAGGCCGAGGGCGAGGAGGGTGGCCGCGGAGACTGCCGCGGACCCGGACCGGCCGGGTACGTACGCCTTGCGCTGCACGATCCCAGGCTCCCTTCTGCCGGAGGAATCCCCCGAAAACTGTTTGCCGCCCTGTGGGGCGCGGTGAACACAATGTGTATCGCACGCATGGCCGTTGATGCCGGTCCGCGGTCGCCGTTACGGGCTTTGGCGCCGGTTTTTGCGTGATGAGGCTTATCGGGGGAAGTGGGGAAGTATGTCGTATATAGAGGTACCGGGCGCGAAGGTGCCCATACGGTTGTGGACCGATCCCGCCTCCGTCGAGGAAGGCGCGATGCGCCAGCTCCAGAACACGGCGACGCTGCCGTGGATCAAGGGCCTGGCCGTGATGCCGGACGTGCACTACGGCAAGGGAGCAACGGTCGGCTCGGTGATCGCCATGCACGGCGCGGTCTGCCCGGCGGCGGTCGGTGTCGACATCGGCTGCGGCATGTCCGCCGTCAGGACCTCGCTGACCGCGAACGACCTCCCCGGCGATCTCTCCCGCCTCCGCTCCAGGATCGAACAGGCCATCCCGGTCGGCCGCGGCCTGCACCGCGAGATGATCGACCCGTCCCGGCTGTACGCGTTCCCGACGGCGGGCTGGGACGACCTGTGGTCGCGCTTCGACGGGGTGGCCGACTCGGTCAAATACCGTCGGGAGCGGGCGGAAAAGCAAGTCGGAACCCTAGGATCAGGTAATCATTTTATTGAGCTTTGTCTGGATGAGTCGGGTTCCGTCTGGCTCATGCTGCACTCGGGATCCCGGAACATCGGCAAGGAGCTGGCCGAGTACCACATCGGGGAGGCGCAGAAGCTGCCCCACAACCAGGGGCTGGTCGACCGCGACCTCGCGGTGTTCGTCGCCGACACCCCGCAGATGGCGGCGTACCGGAACGACCTCTTCTGGGCGCAGGAGTACGCCAAGTACAACCGGGCCATCATGATGGCGCTGTTCCAGGAGGTTCTCCGGCGCGAGTTCCGCAAGGCCAAGGTCGCCTTCGATCCGGTGATCTCCTGCCACCACAACTATGTGGCGGAGGAGCGGTACGAGGGCATGGACCTGCTGGTCACCCGCAAGGGCGCGATCCGGGCCGGCTCCGGGGAGTACGGGATCATCCCGGGATCGATGGGTACGGGGTCGTACATCGTGAAGGGGCTCGGCAACGCGGCTTCCTTCAACTCGGCCTCGCACGGTGCGGGCCGCCGGATGAGCCGCAGCGCGGCGAAGCGGAGGTTCTCCACGCGGGATCTGGAGGAGCAGACCCGGGGTGTGGAGTGCCGGAAGGACTCCGGCGTCGTGGACGAGATCCCCGGCGCCTACAAGCCGATCGAGCAGGTCGTGGAGCAGCAGCGGGACCTGGTCGAGGTGGTCGCGAAGCTCAAGCAGGTCGTCAACGTGAAGGGCTGACCCCGCACGGACGAGGGAGGGGCCGGTGCGTGTGCGCCGGCCCCTTCGGCATGCCGGTCAGAGCTCGCGGTGGACCTTGGTGTTGGAGGCCTGGGCGCGGGGGCGGACGACGAGGAGGTCGATGTTGACGTGCGGGGGGCGGGTACAGGCCCAGGCGACGGTGTCGGCGACGTCGTCCGCGGTGAGCGGCTCGGCCACGCCCGCGTAGACCTTGGCGGCCTTGTCGGTGTCGCCGCGGAAGCGGGTGGTGGCGAACTCCTCGGTCTTGACCATGCCGGGGGCGATCTCTATGACGCGGACCGGGGTGCCGACGATCTCCAGACGGAGGGTCTCGGCGAGGACGTGGGAGCCGTGCTTGGCGGCGACGTAGCCACCGCCGCCCTCGTAGGTGCCGTGGCCGGCGGTGGAGGAGACGACCACGATCGTGCCGTCGCCGCTCGCGGTGAGGGCGGGGAGCAGTGCCTGGGTCATGTGGAGGGTGCCGAGGACGTTGACCTCGTACATGCGGCGCCAGTCGGCGGGGTCGCCGGTGGCGACGGGGTCGGCGCCGAGGGCGCCGCCGGCGTTGTTGACGAGGACGGCGAGGGTGCGGAAGGCCGTGGCGAACTCGTCGACGGCGGCGCGGTCCGTGACGTCGAGGGGGTAGGCGGTGGCCTGGTGGCCGGCGTCGTTGATCTCGGCCGCGAGGGCTTCGATGCGGTCCTTGCGCCGGGCGGTGAGGACGACGCGGTAACCGGCGGCGGCGAGCTGTCGGGCGGTGGCCGCGCCGATGCCGCTGCTGGCTCCGGTGACGACGGCGATGGGCTTGGCGGCGGTCATGGCGTGCTCCTGGCGCGGGTGGTCGGTGGCCTCGGTTGGCGGCCGGGCCAGGATAGGACGGGGTGGGTCAGTTGCCGCGGGGGGCGTACATGATGACCGCCATGCCGGCGAGGCAGATGAGCGCGCCGGCGATGTCCCAGCGGTCGGGGCGGTAGCCGTCGGCGACCATCCCCCAGGCGATCGAGCCGGCGACGAAGACGCCGCCGTAGGCGGCGAGGATGCGGCCGAACTCGGCGTCGGGCTGGAGGGTGGCGACGAAGCCGTAGACGCCGAGGGCGAGGACGCCGGCGCCGATCCAGATCCAGCCGCGGTGCTCCCGTACGCCCTGCCAGACGAGCCAGGCGCCGCCGATCTCGAAGAGGGCGGCGAGGACGAAGAGCAGGGCGGAACGGGCGATCAGCATGGGGTGAAGGGTGCCATGGGGCACGGGGCGGGGCGGTAATCGGAAGGGAGGGGAGGGAGGGGAGGGGAGGGAGGGGAGGGGAGGGGAGGGGAGGGGAGGGGAGGGCTTCGGCGACGGTGGGGTGTCGCCCGGTGGGTGAGGGACGGGTGGGCCCGTTCCGTCCCTCGCCTCCCCGCCGGGGCCGGTCCTAGTGGAGCGGGGCGGTGTAGCCGTCGGGGCGGACCAGGAGCGCGTCGCGGCGGGCCGGGTTGGACCAGGTGGCCCGTATGAGCCGGCCCGGGGCGGCGGGGATCGAGGGCGGCGGGGTGGGGGCGGTGCCCTCGGGGGCGACCAGGACGAAGCGGCCGTCGCGCAGCAGCTCGTACAGCCGGCCTTCGCGGAGCTTCAGGTCGGGGACCCGGCGGGTGTCCCGGTCGTAGCCGATACCGATCCCGCTGACCTGGCCGATGGTGCGGGTGGCGACGGGCCGGAGGCTGCCGAGCGCGTGCGTGGTGAGGGCGCGGGTGGCGCGCTGGAGCGGGGTGTGGGCGATGGCGAGCCGGATGAGGGCGCCGCTGCTGCGCAGGACCTGGGTGCCGACCGGGTGCCGTTCGGCCTGGTAGGTGTCGAGCAGGGCATCGGGGTCGGGTGCCTCGCCGTGCAGGACCGCGGCGAGTTTCCAGGAGAGGTTGGCGGCGTCCTGGAGGCCGGTGTTCATGCCCTGGCCGCCGGCCGGGGTGTGGACATGGGCGGCGTCTCCGGCGAGGAAGACACGGCCGACGCGGTAGGAGGGGGCCTGGCGCTCGTCGCTGTGGAAGCGGGAGAGCCAGCGGGCGTCGTGCATGCCGTAGTCGGTGCCGAAGGCGCGGCGGGCGAGCGTGCGGAGTTCGTCCAGCTCCACCGGTTCGCTGTCGGGGACCTGGTGGGCGCGGTCCCAGCCCATCACCCGGTACCAGCCGTCGCCGAACGGCATGACCACGGCGAAGGCGTCGCCGTCGGTGGCGAGGCGCAGCGTCTGCGGGGGTGTGTCGGCGAGGCGGACGTCCGCGAGGGCGAGGGAGCGGAGCACCGAGGTGCCCGGGAAGGGCATGTCTATCGCCCGTCGCACGGCGCTGTGGACGCCGTCGGTACCGACCAGGTAGCGGGCGCGCAGGGTGTGGGTCCGGGGGATGGCGGAGGGTTCGGTGCCGTCCTCGGTGCTGTTTTCGGTGCTGTCTTCGACGGCGGGGGCGGCGGTGCCGGTGCCGGTGGAGGCGTGTGCGGCGAGTTCGGCGGTGACGGAGTCGGCGTCCTGGCGCAGACCGCGCAGCTCCGTCCCGATCCGGATGTCCACGCCGGCGGACCGGGCGCGCTCTTCGAGGGCGCGCTCGACCTCGTACTGGGGGGTGACGAGCACGAACGGGAAGCGGCTGCGCAACTGGGAGAGGTCGAGGGAGACCTTGCCGAACATCTCCATGCGATCGAGCCGGCTGCCGGTGGCGACGAGCCGGTCGGCGAGGCCGCGGGCGTCGAGCTGTTCGAGGGAACGGGCGTGGACGGCGAAGGCGCGGGTCATGTTGCTGATGCCCGTGGTGCGGCGCTCGACGAGGGTGACCCGCAGACCGGAGACGGCGAGGTCGCCCGCGAGGAGCAGTCCGGTGGGTCCCGCGCCGACGACGAGGACGTCGGTGTCGAATCCGCTGCCGTCGGCGGCGGGCGCGTGGGTGGCCTGGGCGGTCCGGGGGGCCTGGGTGGTGACGGTGGGGCTCGTGGTGCTCATCACTGCCTCCAAAGTTGCCTACGCTCGTTGGCCAACGGCTGTGGGTCAACGCTTGTTGGCAACGCTACGCCCGGTCTCGCTGGATTGTCAACGCTTGTTGGCCTACAGTCGTGGGCATGACCGCCGTACGCCGTTCAGACGCCACCCGTTCCGCGATCGTCGAGGCCGCCCGCGAGCGCTTCGCCGCCGACGGCTACGAGCGCGCGACCATCCGGGCCATCGCCCGCGACGCGGGGATCGACCCGTCGATGGTCATGCGCTACTACGGCAACAAAGCGGGACTCTTCGCGGCGGCCACCACGATCGAGCTGGAGGTCGCCGCGCTGGTCGGGCTGCCAGCCGGCAATGTCGGCACCGCGCTCGTCGAGCACTTCCTGGACCGCTGGGAACGCGACGAGGTGCTCACCGGGCTGCTGCGGGCCGGCGTCACCAACGCCGCCGGCAACGAGCGCATGCGCGAGATCTTCACCGAGCAGCTCGTCTCGATAGCCCGCGAGACCTGCCCCGACCCGGCCGAGGCGCCGCACCGGGCCGCCCTCGTCGCCTCGCAGATCCTTGGGATGGCGCTCGCCCGCTACGTGCTGGGCTTCGCGCCCGCCGCCGAGATGTCCCGCGCGGAGGTGGTCGCCTGGCTGGGGCCGACGATCCAGCGCTATCTGACCGCCGAGGCACCGTAGGGGCTCGCCCACGTGGTGCCGTAGGGCCTACGCGATGCCGTGGGGGCCGCTTGCGAGGCGGGCCCCACGAGGCGGGCACGGAGGAACCCGGTCCGGGCGAGGGGCCTCGGCCGGCAGGAAACGTCCTGACGGGAGAAAGTGCCCCGTCGACGGAAAGTGCCTGGTCGGCGGAAGGGCCCCAGGCGGTGAAAGGGTCCTGGGCGGTGAAAGGGCCCCGCGGGTCGTACCCGCTCAGTGCGCGCCTGTCGCGCCCGTCGCTCCCGCGCCGCCGAACTCGCGGACCGCGTCCGTGACGATCGCCTCCAGCCGGGCGTGGTGCGCCCCGCGCCAGTACACCCGGCCGCACTCGACGCACCGCGCGAACACGTCGTACGTCTTCTCCGTGCCGTGTTCCAGCCGGTCGCGCACCGCGTCCTTGTCGGCTTCGGTCAGCGGCCCGTTGCACGCCGTGCAGCGGGTCCAGGGCGCGAGCGGGGGCGCGAAGCGTTCGAGGACGTCGCGCAGCTGGTCGTCCGGCTGGTCGCTGTAGATGTACGCGCCGGCCCACAGCTCACGGCGGCGCAGCAGCCCGCGGTCCCGGGACAGCATCACGCGCCGCTCCTTCGCGGAGAGCGCGGCGAGGGCCGGGTCGCCGATGTCCTCGCTCTCGTACGCGGCGTCGACGCCGAGCAGCCGCAGCCGCCGGGCAAGCGTGCCGAGGTGGACGTCGAGCAGGAAGCGCAGCGGGGCGCCGGGCACCTGCTGCGGGCGTTCGACACCCTCCACGTCGACCGTCTCGCCGGCCGCCGGGACGTGTGAACGCTCCACCGGCCTGCCGTTCACGAGCAGCCGTCCGGCCTCGGTGAGCGGCACGCCGAGGGACTCCACCACATGCCCGAGCGACGAGACTCCGTCGGTGGTCACGGCGGTGTGTCCCGCGCGGCGGTCCGCCGGGACGAACAGGCGCAGGGCGGGGGCGAAGCCGATGTGGATCTCCGGTCCGTTCACGGGGACAGGATGACACCGCGTACCCCCGCGCGGCCAGGGAATTCGGGCGGGGGACCGGGCATCGGGCCGGGCATCGGGCCGGGCATCGGACCGGGCATCGGGCCTGGTGGGGGCCTGGTGGCGGCCCTGGCGGGGGCGTACGGGCCCGGGCTCGTCCCACCTCTGCGCCTGCCCCGTACCCCCGTCCTCCCGTCCCCGTACCCCTGCCGCCGCCCCGTCCCCGAGCGGTACGGTCCCCGCATGAAGATCATCGACATCGAGCCCGGTGACCCGCGTCTGGAGAGCGAAGTCCTGCCGGTGCTGCGCGAGCTGCGGCCGCATCTCACGGCCGGGCTGCTGTACGACGTCTACGCCGAGGGTCACCCCCAGGGGCTGCGCTTCACCGCCGTGTACGGCGAGGACGGTACGTGCGCGGGCGTCGCCGGATGGCGGATCATCGCCAATACCAGCTCGCTGAAGAAGCTGTACGTGGACGACCTGGTGACCCGGGAGACCTCCCGTTCCACGGGCGTCGGCCACGCGCTGATCGCGTACCTGGAGACCCGCGCCCGCGAGGCCGGCTGCCACGAACTCGACCTGGACTCCGGCACGCACCGCACCGGCGCCCACCGCTTCTACCTCCGCGAGCGGCTCGACATCGTCGCCTTCCACTTCAGCCGCGCGCTCAAGCCGCTGGGGCAGTAACTCCACCGGCGAGCAGGTCGCCGGACCGGCCGGCGGACGGGTCAGAGGTCGAGGCTCCAGTCGTTGCAGCGCATGTGACGGCCCGGCGGGTACTCGAAGGCCGTCTCGCCGCGCAGGGTGAAGCCGGCCTTGCGGCAGACCGCGTTCGACGGCGCGTTCTCGACGGAGGGGAAGGCGTGCAGACGGCGGAACCGGCCTTCGGCCCGGGCCTGTTCCACCAACGCGCGCGTGGCCGACGTCGCGACGCCCCGGCCCTGGAAGCCGTCCAGCACCGTCCAGCCCGTCTCGTACGTGGGCTCGCCGTCCACCGAGGTCTCCCAGAACCCGATGGCGCCGGCCGTGATCTCCTCCGGCAGCAGGGTGATCCGGAACATGGCGCCCGGTCGCGTGGTGTCGGCGCTCAGCTTCACGTAGCGCTCCTGGCGGGCCGCGAGCTGCTGTTCGCTCTCCGGGCCGCCCAAGTGAGCGGTCAGTTCCGGTGAGTTCATCAGCGTGAGCAGGCCGGTGTCGTCGTCCGACCAAGGGGTGAGCCTGAGGGCGGTGGGGATCATGGACATGGCCGCACCCTAGAACAGGGGTCCGACATTCCCCCGGGGTCTTCGTCCCTCGGGCCTCCCTCGGGCATCTCTCGGGGCTCAGCCGGGGTACGCGGTCGGCGGCACCCCGACCGTCGCCGTGAAGTCCCGTACGAGATGGGCCTGGTCGCTGTAGCCCAGGTCGGCCGCCAGCCGGGCCCAGTCCGGGGGAGCGCCGGCCGGGTCGTCGGGGCCGTCGGGGCCGCCGGGGGCGCCGGGCTCGGCGTGTTCCAGGGCCTCGTGGACGCGGTAGCGCAGGATCACCCACTTCGGGCCGGCGCCCACCGTGGACGCGAACAGCCGCTGGAGCGAGCGCGAGGACAGCCCGGCGGTACGGGCGAGGGCGGACACCCGCCGGATCGTACGGTCCGTCCGGACCAGCTCCACCAGGTCCCTCGCCTGTGCGGCCGCCGGGTCGGGGGCCGGGCCGCGGGCCAGCAGGAAGGCGTCGAGCGCTGCCACGCGCGCGTGGTCGTCGTCCGGCGCCAGGATTCCGGCCGCCTCGCGCGCGTGGGCGCCGGGAAACGCCTCGTCGAGCGGCGCGAGGCGCCCCGTCCAGTGCGAGACCGGGCGGCCGGGCGTGAACGGGCGGAAGCCGCCCGGCCGGAACTTCACGCCGCAGACCCGCCCCGTACCGGCGAGTTCGCGCGTGTACAGGGCGTCCGCGACGCCCGAGACCACCCCGAAGGTGCCGGTGTCCCCCTGCCGTTCGAAGACGACGTTGACGGAGGGGTGCGGGACGACCCGGGACACGTACGGCTCCGTCAGATCCCAGTCGATCAGCCAGTAGTGGTCCAGATACGGGCGGAGCGCGGGCGCCGGGGCGTGGCGGCGGAAGCGGACGCGGGCGAGGAGCGCGGCGGCGTCCACGATGCCCCGGGTGTCGCGGCGTGGAACGGGGGCGTTCATGCGCCCCATGCTTGGCGAGCCGGCGGGTTCGATCAAGCGGATCCGATCAAGCCGGGGTCGGCCGGACCGGAGCCGACCGGACCGGAGCCGACCGGACCGGAGCCGACCGGACCGGAGCCGACCGCACCGGGGCCGGTCGAACCGGGGCTGACCGCACCGGGGCCGATCGAACCGGGCCGGCCGCGGCCCCGCCCCTACGGCAGGCGGGCCCGCAGCGAGGCCGCGAACTCCTCCGCGCGGGCGAGCTGGGTGTGCAGTTCCGCGACGCGTTCGGTGGCGGCCTGCTCGTAGCCGCGGACCAGGGCGACGAGCGCCCCGCGCGTGGGCGGGTCGAGTTCGCCCGGGGTGTCGGGGACGTCGGCGGCCAGCCGGTCCACGGCGCCGAGCAGGTCGCGGGTCTCGTCGAGGGTGAAGCCGAGCGGTTTCATCCGGCGGATCACCATCAGCCGGGCGACATCGGCGTCCGTGTAGAGCGGGAAGCCGCCCTCGGAGGCCGTGGACGGGACGACGAGGCCGCAGTCCTCGTACTGCCGGATGGTCCGCAGGGGCAGTTCCGCCAGGGTCGCGACCTCACCGATCTGCAACGGTCGTCCCGTGCCGCCCGGCCCGGCCTGGCGCGCGGAGCCGCCGCCGGCACTGCCGACACCGCCGCTGCCACCTTTGCCGCTCGTGCCGCTCGTGCCGCTCGTGCCGCTCGTACTGTTCGTGCTCGCAGTCGTCACCACATCGCATCCTTCCTCGTCCGGGGCCGGGGTGCCGGCCGCCGGTCCGGTACGACCGGCGCGGGCGCGGCCCCTCGTGCCCCGTGTGCTTCTCGTGCTCCTTGTGCGGACGGACTCATGCGGACTCGTGCGGGGGCGCCGGCGGGCGCGGCGGCCACGCATCACATCCGATTCGTCCTAACTTCAGCACTTATGAGAGCTGGAAACGTGGCGAAACGCCTGCTGGTAGGGCGTCCGTTGGACAGCGCGCGGCTGGCCGAGACCCTGCTGCCCAAACGGCTCGCCCTGCCGATCTTCTGCAGCGACCCGCTCTCCTCCGTCGCCTACGCCACCGAGGAGATCCTGCTGATCCTCGCCCTCGGCGGCCTGGCGGTGCTGCATCTGGCCTGGTGGGCGGCGGTCGGCATCGTCGTGCTGCTGGTCGTGGTCGTCGCCTCGTACCGGCAGACCTGCTACGCGTACCCGGGCGGCGGCGGTGCCTACATCGTCTCGTCCGAGAACCTCGGCACCACCGCAGCCCTCACCGCCGCCAGCGCCCTGCTCATCGACTATGTGATGACAGTGTCGGTCTCCGTCGTCTCCGGGGTCGCCGCCCTCACCTCCGCCGCGCCCGCGCTGAGCCGTCACGCGACGATCCTGTCCGTGGCCGCTGTCGCCCTGCTGGCCTGGATGAATCTGCGCGGGGTGCGCGAGTCGGGCCGCTGGTTCGCGGTCCCCACGTACGCCTTCGTCGGCGTGATCTACCTGATGTTCGTGGTCGCGGCGGTCCGGATGGCGACCGGTGCCACGCTGCGCGCCGAGTCCGCCGGGCTGCCCGTCGAGCAGGTGTCGGTGTACTCCGGTCTCGCGCTCGTCCTGCTCGGTCTGCGCGCCTTCGCGTCCGGCTGTACGGCGCTCACCGGTGTCGAGGCGATCAGCAACGGCGTGCCCGCCTTCCGCAAGCCCAAGAGCCGCAACGCCGCCACGACCCTCGCGATCATGGGCTTCTTCTCCGCGACCATGTTCTTCGGCATCACGACGCTCGCCATGGTCTACGAGGTGCACATCGCTGAGGACCCCACCCGGCTGGGACTCCCGCCCGGCACGCCGACCGCGACCGCGCTCGCCCAGATCGGCCGCGCCACCTTCGGCGACTGGCACATCCTCTTCTACGCGCTCCAGGCCGTCACCGCGAGCGTCCTCGTCCTGGCGGCCAACACCGCCTTCAACGGCTTCCCGATGCTCGCCTCCGTCCTGGCCCGCGACGGCTTCGCGCCGCGCCAGCTCGTCCACCGGGGCGACCGGCTCGTCCACTCCAACGGCGTCCTGCTGCTGGCCCTGACGGCCATCGCGCTCATCGTCGCCTTCAACGCCAACCTCACCCGGCTGATCCAGCTCTACATCATCGGCGTCTTCGTCTCCTTCACGCTGTCCCAGTCCGGCATGGTCACGCACTGGCGGCGCGCCCTCGCGAACCCGGTCGCCCGCCCCACCCCGCGCGAACGCCTCCGGATCAAGCGCCGGCTCGCCATCAACGGCTTCGGCGCCTGCCTCACCTCGGTCGTCCTGGTGATCGTCCTCATCAGCAAGTTCACGCACGGCGCGTGGATCGTCGTCATCGCCATGCCGCTGCTCTTCGCCGGCATGAAGAGCGTGCGCCGGCACTACGACACCGTCGCCGCCGAGGTGGCCGTCGAACCCGGCGCCCACCCGCGCCCCTTCGCCGAGAACCACGTCCTGGTCCTGGTGTCGTTCGTCAACGCGCCGAGCCTGCGCGCCCTGTCCTATGCCAAAACGCTCAAGCCCGCGTCCCTCACCGCCGTCACCGTCGCCGAGGACCCGGCCGAGGCGGAACTGCTGCGGGCCGGCTGGGAGGCGCACGGCGTCGACGTACCGCTGCGGGTGCTGAGCACCCCGTACCGCTCGATCGTCCAGCCGGTGCTGCGGCACATCCGCGACGCGCCGGAGCGCGGCGCGGACTCGGTGGTCACCGTCGTCATCCCCGAGTACGTGGTCGGCCACTGGTGGGAACAGCCGCTGCACAACCAGACCGCGCTCCGGCTCAAGGCGCGGCTGCTGTTCATGAAGAACGTCGTCGTCATCGACGTTCCGTACCGCCTCGCCTCGGCGCGCGAACTGGCCGCGGAGCGGGCGAAGGCGGCGGCCGAGGAGCACGAGCGGGGGCCGGGGGGAACAGGAGAGCCGGGAGGTCCGGGAGAGCCGGGAGGGCCGGAGAGGGGCTGACCCCGCTGCCCGCCGCCGGACCCGCCCGGACCCGCCCGGACCCGCCCGGACCCGCCCGGACCCGTGCGGCTACGGCCAGACCAGGCAGTACGGCTGGTGCCCCGCCTCGTGCAGGCGGTGGGAGAAGTCCTGCCACTCGTGGAGGAGCCGGTAGACGTTGAAGGCGTCCTGCGGGCCGCCCCGGTCGGGGACGGTGGACCAGATGAAGGCGGCGGCGCCGACCGATTCCTCGCCGATGTCGCGCAGCGGGTCGACGGCCGTCGTCGGGAGCCGCACCACCGCGTAGTCCGGGTGCAGTACGACGAGTTCCAGGGGCGGCACCTTGTGCAGGGGCATGCCCTGGATGCCGGTGAGGACCATCGCCGCTATCGTCTCCGGCTTGATCCGGGTGAACATGCCGCCCATGCCGAGCTCGTCGCCGCCCAGTTCCTCGGGGCGCATCGAGATCGGGACGCGGGCGGCGGTCGCGCCGTCGGGCGCGCCGAAGTACTTGTAGGTCACGCCCAGCCCGCTTCTGCCGGTTCCGGCCAGCGGCCCGCCGAGCGGGCCCGGCTCGTGCATGTCGTACGGCTCGGGCAGCTCGTACGTCTCACGCGTCCGGCGCGTCTCGTGCGCCTCATGGGTCTCACGGGCCCCATGGATGTCGTGCGCCCGCTGCGCGTCCCGGGCCTCGCGCGCCTCCCGCGCCTCACGGGCGGCTCGGGCGCGGCGGGCGCGGGCGCGGCTGAGTCGGGAGTCGTCGGGATTGGCCGAATCCGATCCCTTCTCCCCGGCGGATCCTGCCGAGCCCGTCGAGCCTGTGGATCCAGTCGACCCGGGCGACGACGTACCGGCGCCGCCGCTGCTACCGCTACCGCCACCGCTCCGCGAGGTCTCCCCGGAGGTGACGGAGTCACCGGGCCACGGGTCGCTCACCCAAGGGTCGGCGGAACGGGGCTCGTTCGCCCGCGCGTCACCGCCCGCCCGGCTGTCGCCGGGCCGTGTGTCACCCGTCCGTGAGTCCCCCGACCGCGCGTCGCCGGCCCGGGAATCACCGTTTCGTGGATCACCGGACCACGAGTCGCCGGACCGTGAGTCACCCGTCCTCGGCTCGTTCGCCCTCGGCTCTTCCGTCCGCCGGCGCCGGTGCCTCCCCCGCCGGACAGGATCGGGACCCAGGTCGTCAGTCCCCTCGCCCGGTCCGCCACCGCGATGCATATCTCCACCCGACTGCTGTTCCAGGCCGCACGTTTCCGCGGCGCGGCCCGATCATCGTGTCAGTGACTGACCTCCCCCGCGCTCCTGCGGTGAAACACCTGTCCGCAAGATCGCCGTGGCCTCTGACACCATGGTTTGTGTGAGCCATCCCTTTGAGGCCCCAGTTTTGCAGACGGGGAGGACGCGCGCCCCGGCGTCATTCACAGGGCGCTCACACCCCGCCGTACCCGCCTTTCGAATCGCAGGTCAGGAACTCTAGTGCCGTATTCATACGAAGCCCCAGTCTCACAGACGCTTTTCGACCGCGCCTCCGTCGTGACGCCCGGCGGCGTGAACTCTCCGGTGCGGGCCTTCCGGGCCGTGGGCGGTACGCCCCGGTTCATGGTGTCCGGCAGCGGTCCGTACCTCACCGACGCGGACGGTCGCGAGTACGTCGACCTGGTCTGCTCGTGGGGTCCGATGATTCTCGGCCACGCGCACCCCGAGGTGCTCGCGGACGTGCAGGCGGCCGTGGCCCGCGGCACCTCCTTCGGTACGCCGGGTGAGGGCGAGGTCGCGCTCGCCGAGGAGATCGTGGCCCGTGTCGAGCCGGTCGAGCAGGTACGTCTGGTCTCGTCCGGTACCGAGGCCACCATGTCGGCGATCCGGCTGGCCCGCGGGTTCACCGGCCGCGCCAAGGTCGTCAAGTTCGCCGGCTGCTACCACGGTCACGTGGACGCGCTGCTCGCCGCCGCCGGTTCCGGTGTGGCCACCTTCGGCCTGCCCGACACGCCCGGTGTGACCGGTGCGCAGGCCGGCGACACGATCGTGCTGCCGTACAACGACCTGGAGGCGGTCCGGGCCGCGTTCGCCGCGCACCAGGGCGAGATCGCCTGTGTGATCACCGAGGCGTCGCCCGGCAACATGGGTGTCGTCCCGCCGCTGCCCGGCTTCAACCAGGGGCTCGCGGACCTGTGCCGCGAGAACGGCGCGCTGTACATCTCCGACGAGGTCATGACCGGTTTCCGGACGAGCCGGGCCGGCTGGTACGGCGTCGACGGCGTCCGCCCCGACCTGATGACCTTCGGCAAGGTCATGGGCGGCGGCTTCCCGGCCGCGGCCTTCGGCGGCCGTGCCGACGTCATGGGCCACCTCGCCCCGGCGGGTCCGGTCTACCAGGCGGGCACCCTCTCCGGTAACCCGATCGCGACCGCCGCCGGCCTCGCGCAGCTGCGGCTGCTCGACGACGCCGCGTACGCCAAGGTCGACGCCGTCTCGGCGGAGATCCGCGGTCTGGTCACCGGCGCGCTCGCCAAGGAGGGCGTGGCGCACCGGGTGCAGACCGCGTCCAACATGTTCTCGGTGTTCTTCACCTCGGACGAGGTGCGGAACTACGACGACGCGAAGAAGCAGGAGGCGTTCCGCTTCAACGCGTTCTTCCACTCGATGCTCGCGGACGGCGTCTACCTGCCGCCGTCGGCCTTCGAGTCCTGGTTCGTGTCCACCGCCCACGACGAGCGGGCCATCGAGCGGATCGCCGCCGCCCTGCCGGCCGCCGCCCGTGCCGCCGCCGAGGCCACCGACGGTGCGGAGGCGCAGGCATGAGCGACGCCACGAACGCCACGAACGCTCTGAACGGCAAGAACGGCAAGCCCGCGAAGAGCGACGACATCACCGTCGTCCATCTGATGCGGCACGGCGAGGTGCACAACCCGGAGGGCGTGCTGTACGGCCGCCGCCCCGGCTACCACCTCTCCGAGCTGGGCCGGCAGATGGCCGACCGGGTCGCCGAGCACCTGGCCGGCCGGGACATCACCCATGTCGTGGCCTCGCCGCTGGAGCGCGCGCAGGAGACGGCGACGCCGATCGCCAAGACGCACGGCCTGGACCTGGCCACCGACGAGCGGCTGATCGAGGCGGCGAACGTCTTCGAGGGCAAGACCTTCGGCGTCGGCGACGGCGCGCTGCGCAAGCCCGCCAACTGGAAGCACCTGACCAACCCGTTCCGGCCGTCCTGGGGCGAGCCGTACGTCGAGCAGGTCGTGCGCATGATGGGCGCGCTCGACGCGGCGAAGGACGCGGCGCGCGGGCACGAGGCGGTCTGCGTGAGCCACCAGCTGCCGATCTGGATCGTCCGCAGCTTCGTGGAGAAGCGCCGGCTGTGGCACGACCCGCGCCGCCGGCAGTGCACGCTCGCCTCGTTGACGTCTTTCACCTATCAGGGCGACAAGATCGTCTCGGTGGGCTACAGCGAGCCGGCGCTCGACCTGGTGCCGGCGCACCTGCGGGCCGGGGCCAAGCCGGTGCCGGGCAAGGCGAAGGCGTTCGGCGCGTAGGCGAAGCCCGTACATCCTCTGCTGTCGTGGCCTGAGGCCGGGGACACCCGAGCGGCCCCGCGCGGCTCCTCGCGGCCCGGCGCGGCCCGTCGGGCATGAGCGTGCTGTGACGCATTTGGCGTAGTTTGTACGGATTCATCCGTGCGTGGTGAGGGGTTCACAGGATCTCCTCAACCATCACAAAGGCGACCGGGAATGTGTCGATTCCCGGTCGCCTTGGAATTTCTGTTCGTATTCCCGGAACCTCCCGCTTCCTTCCGGCATCTCACTGATTGTCGGTTCGTATGACGTTCGGCTTTTCGTCGGGCGTCAACGGGAATGGGGATGCCATGCGCGGGGTCAGCGGAGTCAACGGGGTCAGTCGACGGAGGCTCCTCGGAGCGGGAGTCGGCGCGGCCGCCGCCCTCGGTGTCGCGGGATGCGGGGCGGGAAGCCAGGGCGGAGCGGGGAACTCCGGTCCGGGCCGGGGTGGCGACGCGAGCCGCGGTCCCGGTTCCCCCGCCTCGCCCACGGAGAGGGACGCCCGTCCCATCGGCGACGGTTCCACCGCCGACACCGGAAAGCAGCCGCACCAGCCGGGGGCCCCGGTGCCGCTCGAACCCGGTCAGACCCCGCCCCAGTTCGTGATCTTCTCCTGGGACGGCGCCGGCGAGGTCGGCAACGGCCTCTTCCCCCGCTTCCTGGAGCTCGCCAAGCAGCACGACGCGGCGATGACCTTCTTCCTCTCCGGGCTCTACCTCCTGCCCGAGTCGAAGAAGAACCTCTACCGTCCGCCGAACAACGGCGTCGGCGCCTCCGACATCGGCTACCTCACCGACGACCACATCAAGCAGACGCTGAAGTACGTCCGCCAGGCGTGGCTCGACGGCCACGAGATCGGCACCCACTTCAACGGCCACTTCTGCGCCGGCTCCGGCTCCGTCGCCCACTGGACCCCGGCCCAGTGGCAGAACGAGATCGACCAGGCCATCGGCTTCGTGACGAAGTGGAAGACCAACAGCGGCTGGGACGACCTCGACCCGCTGCCCTTCGACTACACCAAGGAACTCGTCGGCGGCCGCACCCCCTGCCTGCTCGGCCAGGACAATCTGCTGCCCACGGCCAAGCGGCTCGGCTGGCGCTACGACGCCAGCTCGCCCGGCGGCCGGCAGATGTGGCCGGTCAAGCGCGGCGGCATCTGGGACCTCCCGCTCCAGGCCGTGCCCTTCCCCGGCCACAGCTTCGAGGTCCTGTCGATGGACTACAACATGCTCGCCAACCAGTCCAAGAACTCCACCCAGGGTGTGCCCGCGAACTACCCCGGCTGGCGCAAGCAGGCCGCCGAGGCGTACCTGGCCGGTTTCCATCGCGCGTACGAGTCGAACCGTGCCCCCTTCTTCATCGGCAACCACTTCGAGCAGTGGAACGGCGGCATCTACATGGACGCCGTCGAGGAGGCCCTGAAGGGCATGGCCGGGAAGAAGGACGTCCGGCTCGTCTCCTTCAAGCAGTTCACGGACTGGCTGGACGTCCAGGACCCGAAGATCCTCGCCAAGCTGCGGACCCTGGAGGTCGGCCAGTCCCCGGCCGGCGGATGGAACACCTTCCTCCGGCCTGAAACCGGGACCGGAACCGGGGCGACGGGCGGCAGCGGTACGGGTGCGGGTGACGGGGCCGGCACCACCTCCTGAGGCATTCCCGGAGAAACCTTCCTGGGGACTGGGGATCTCCCTGGGCGACCCCCGACCGATCCCTGAGCGACCTCTGGCCCTCTCCTGTGGATCCCCTGTGAACCCCGTGAGGGTTCCCTGAGGGGATCCACGGGGGAACCCCGGTCCTTCCCCGGGATTTCGCGGGGGCGCTTCCGACGTCCTCCGGCGGCGCCCCTGCCGTCCCACTGCCATCCCCCTGGCGCGCCCCGCCGGCCCCCGACGGCCGCTGCGGAATCCCGCCGAACCCCGAAAATCCGGGAAGCAGACTTAGCCCGCCTTGACAAGGGGCTTTACGGGCACGTAGGGGGGCGCCCAAGATCCGCGAATCGCCCATGCGAAACTTTTCACATGAGCCTTAGCCGTGCCCCTCGTCGCGCCCTGACGGCAGCCGTTTTCCTGGCCGCCGCACTGGCGCTGACCGCGTGCAGCTCCGACTCCAACGGGAAGTCCGGAGGCGGCGGTGGTACCAACTTCGTGACCAGCTCGGGCGGTATTTCCACCGTCGCCAAGGGCGAGCGCACCGCGACCGGCAAGCTCGCGGGCAAGACCCTCGAAGGCAAGCAGCTCGACGTCGCCGATCTCAAGGGCAAGGTCGTCGTCCTCAACGTCTGGGGCTCGTGGTGTGCGCCCTGCCGGGGCGAGGCACCGCACTTCGCCAAGGCGGCGAAGGAGCTGAAGAGCAAGGGCGCCGACGTCGAGTTCGTCGGGATCAACACCCGGGACGGCGCCACCTCCAAGGGCATCGCCTTCGACGAGGAGTTCGGCATTCCGTATCCGAGCCTCTTCGACCCCTACGGAAAGATCATTCTCGAAGGGTTCCCCAAGGGCACCCTGAATCCCCAGGGCATTCCCACCACGATCATCCTCGACAAGGAGGGGAAGATCGCGGCGCGCTCGCTGATGGGTCTCGACGAGACCAAGCTCCGTTCCATGATCGACCCGCTCCTCGCCGAGAAGTGACGGGGAATTCGACGTGGATCCCAATCAGACGGTCCTGAACGGCGCGCTGCTGCTCGCGCTGCCGGTCGCCGTCCTCGGCGGACTGATCTCCTTCTTCTCGCCGTGCGTCCTGCCGCTCGTCCCCGGCTATCTGAGCTACGTGACCGGGGTCACCGGCACCGACCTCGGCGACGCCCGGCGCGGCCGGATGACCACGGGTGCCGCCCTCTTCGTCCTCGGCTTCTCCGCCGTGTTCGTCTCCGGCGGCGCGCTGTTCGGCTTCTTCGGCTGGACCCTCCAGAAGTACAGCGGGATCCTGTCGAACATCCTCGGCGTGCTCATGATCCTCATGGGCGTCTTCTTCATGGGCCTCATGCCGTGGCTCACCCAGCGCGAGTTCCGCTTCCACAAGCGGCCCTCGACCGGGCTCGTCGGCGCGCCCGTGCTGGGCGCGCTCTTCGGCATCGGCTGGACCCCGTGCATCGGCCCGACGCTCGGCGCCGTGCAACTGCTCTCCGCCCAGCAGGCCAGCGCCGGCCGCGGAGCGCTCCTGACCTTCGCGTACTGCCTCGGTCTCGGCATCCCCTTCATCCTCACCGCCGTCGCCTTCCGCAAGGCACTCGGCGCGTTCACCTGGGTGAAGAAGCACTACGCGTGGGTGATGCGGATCGGTGGCGGCATGATGATCGTGACCGGTGTCCTGCTCCTCACAGGAGCGTGGGACAGCATGGTCTCCACGATGCAGAGCTGGTCCACTGGTTTCACGGTGGGGATCTGAGAGCCGAGATGAGCACGACCGACACGACGGATACCACCGACCCCACCGGCACGCCGGGCACCACCGAGCAGGACCTCGGCGCGGCCGGCGCCCAGCTGTCCACCGCCCCCCGCGAGGAGAGCGCCGAGGCCCTGCTCGGCGGCCCCCGCCTCGGCGTCATCGGCTGGATCCGCTGGTTCTGGCGGCAGCTGACGTCCATGCGGGTCGCCCTGATCCTGCTGTTCCTGCTCTCCCTGGGCGCCATCCCCGGCTCCCTCATCCCGCAGAACAGCGCGAACGAGATGAAGGTGCAGGCCTTCAAGGACGCCCACGAGACGCTGACGCCGATCTACGAGAAGCTCCAGCTCTTCGACGTCTACAGCTCGGTGTGGTTCTCCGCGATCTACATCCTGCTGTTCGTCTCGCTCATCGGCTGCATCGTGCCCCGCACCTGGCAGTTCGTCGGCCAGCTGCGCGGCCGCCCGCCGGGCGCCCCGAAGCGCCTCACCCGGCTGCCCGCGTACACCACCTGGCGCAGCGAGGCCGAGCCGGAGCAGGTCCGCGAGGCCGCCCTGAAGCTGCTCAAGGGCCGCCGCTTCCGCGCCCACACCGCCGGCGACGCCGTCGCCGCCGAGAAGGGCTATCTGCGCGAGGCCGGCAACCTGATCTTCCACGTCTCCCTCATCGTCATGCTGGTCGCCTTCGCCTGGGGCCAGCTGCTCAAGTCCGAGGGCGGCCGGCTGATCGTCGAGGGCGACGGCTTCTCCAACACGATCACCTCGTACGACGACTTCAAGTCGGGTTCGTGGTTCGGACTGGAGGACCTCCAGCCGTTCAGCTTCAAGCTGGACAAGTTCACCGGTACGTACGAGAAGAACGGCCCGCAGCGCGGCACCCCGCGCACCTTCGAGGCCGCCGTCACGTACTCCGAGCCCGGCAGCCCCGACAAGAAGGGCGTCATCCGGGTCAACCAGCCGCTGAAGGTCGCCGGCTCCAAGGTCTATCTGATCTCCCACGGCTACGCGCCCGTGGTCACCGTCCGCGACGGCCGAGGCAAGGTCGTCATGAGCGAGCCCGTGCCGCTGCTGCCGATCGACAACAACATCACCTCGACCGGTGCGATCAAGGTGATGGACGGCTACCGCGACAAGAACGGCAAGAAGGAGCAGCTGGGCTTCCAGGCCTTCTTCGTGCCGACCTTCGCGGGCGCCGGCAAGGGCACGATGATGTCCCAGTTCCCCGCCGCGGACTTCCCCGTCATGGCGCTCACCGGCTACCACGGCGACCTGCGCGTGGACTCCGGTCTGCCGCAGAACGTGTACCAGCTGGACACGTCCAAGATGAAGCAGTTCTCGGTCGCGGGCGGCACCGGCAAGGCCCAGCGCCTGCTGCCGGGCGAGACGATGAAGCTCCCGAACGGCGCCGGCTCGGTCACCTTCGAGAAGGAGATCCGGGAGTGGGCGAGCTTCCAGATCTCCGAGCAGCCGGGCAACGGTCTCGCCCTCACGGGCGCGATCGCCGCGATCGCCGGCCTCGCCGGATCGCTGTTCATCCAGCGCCGCCGGATCTGGGTCAGGGCCGTACGGGGCGCGGACGGCGTCACCGTCGTCGAGATGGCCGGCCTCGGCCGCAGCGAGTCGGCCCGGCTGCCCGAGGAGCTGGCCGAACTGGCCGCGACGCTCCACGCGCAGGCACCGGCCGCTCCGGAGGCTCCTTCGGACACCTTCTCGGATTCCGCCGTCCCGAAGACCGCCGTCCCGAAGACCGCTGTCCCGGATTCCCCCGATCCGGAGACCGCCGTCCCGGACCCCTCACCCACCACTGCCGAAGCCGCAGCAGAACCTGCCCAAGCTGGAGAGGCCGACAAGTGATCCTCGCCGCCGCGACCAACGAGAGCCTGGCGCAGACGAGCAACTATCTCGTCTACTCCTCGATGGCCGTCTACACACTGGCCTTCATGGCCCATATCGCCGAGTGGGTGTTCGGCAGCCGCAGCAAGGTCGGCCGTACCGCCGCCGCGCTCACCGGCGCCGGATCCGGCGCCGGTGCCGAGGGCGCCGCGGCCCCGGCCGTGACCGTCCAGGTCAAGACGGCCGGCGGCGGCACCGCCGTGCTCGACCGGCCGAAGGTCGTCACCCGCTCCGCGTCCGGCTCCCGCGACGTCCCGGACGGCCCCGGCGCGGCCGGCGGCACCGTCAAGGGCGATCTGTACGGCCGTATCGCGGTCTCGCTGACCGCCCTCGCCGCCCTCCTGGAGGCCGGCGGCGTGCTCACGCGCGCGCTCTCCGTGCAGCGGGCCCCCTGGGGCAACATGTACGAGTTCTCGATCACCCTCTCCACGGTGGCGGTCGTCGCGTACCTCGTCTTCCTCGCCGCGAAGAAGAACGTCCGCTGGATCGGTCTGCCGCTGGTCACGACCGTCCTGCTGGTCCTCGGCCTCGCCACCACCGTGCTGTACACCGACAGCGACCAGCTCGTCCCGGCGCTGCACTCGTACTGGCTGTGGATCCACGTCTCCACCGCGATCGTCTGCGGCTCGGTCTTCTACCTCGGCGCCGTCGCCACCGTGCTGTACCTGTTCCGCGACTCGTACGAGAACAAGCTGGCCAACGGCGGCGACCCGAGCGGCTTCGCCCGCTCCGTCCTGGAGCGGCTGCCGGCCGCCGCGACGCTCGACAAGTTCGCCTACCGGGTCATCGCCGCGTTCTTCCCGCTGTGGACCTTCACGATCATCGCGGGCGCGATCTGGGCCGGCGAGGCGTGGGGCCGCTACTGGGGCTGGGACGCCAAGGAGGTCTGGTCCTTCATCACCTGGGTCGCCTACGCCGCGTACCTGCACGCGCGCGCCACGGCGGGCTGGAAGGGCCGCAAGGCGGCGTACATCGCGCTCGTCGCCTTCGCCTGCTACCTGTTCAACTTCTACGGCGTGAACATCTTCGTCAACAGCCTGCACTCGTACGCGGGCGTCTGACCTGGGTTTTTTCCGGTCGTGGCCCCGGCGGGCGGACTCCGCCCGCCGGGGCCACGCTGGAGATATGACCGAGATACCCCGGGGCAGGAGCGAGACCCACGACATCGACCGCCATCTGCTGCGGTACGTGGTCGACCTCCCGCACCCGATGGGGCACGTCTGGCACGCCGTCGCCTCGCCCGAGGGCCTGGCCCGGTGGCTCGGTGCGACGGATTCGCTGGAGCCCCGGCTCGGCGGGCGCGTCACGCTGCGCGGGCCGGACGGGGCCGAGTACGTGGACGGCCGGGTGACCGCCTGGGACCCGGAGTACGTGGCCGAGTACACGCTCGATCCGCCACACCCACACCCACACCCGGGCAGGGCGGCCCGCGCCGGTCCCACCGCCCGTACCGCCGCCATCGCCGCCGACACGGCCGATCCGCCGCACGGCCGGATCCGGTTCCATCTGGAACCGGGCCGGACGGACGCGGCCGGGTCGGCCGTCCTGCGTTTCACGGCGGAGGTGCGCGGCACCTCCGAGGACCGGATCGACCGGCTCGCCGACTGGCACGCGCACCTGGAACGGCTGGCCGAGGCGCTGGACGACGATCCTGCCGGGGGCCGAGCTGCCGGGGGCCGAGCTGCCGGGGGCCGAGCTGCCGGGGGCCGAGCCGCCGGGAGCGGTGCCGGGGCTCGTGTGGCGGGCGTACGGGAAGCAGGGGTACGTGAAGCAGGGGTACGTGAGCCGGGCGTACGCCGGCGCGAGCTGCGCGAGGCGTACGCCCGGGACGAGGCCCTGTGGCCCGTATGGGAGCCGTAGGGCCGGGGAAGCGGGGGAGCCCCGAGGCCCGCCCCGCTCCCCGCGCGACTACTTCGGGTTCGGCTTCAGACAGTTCGGCGTCGGTGCCTTGCCCTCCGGCCAGGCGATGGACTCGAACCGCTGGGTGCCCTCGGGGGTCAGCGACACGATCGGCACCGCCTTGTTGAACGGGTTGCCGTAGTTGTCCAGGCAGATCCAGCCGCTCGCCCCGTTCACCCGCTGCAGCTCGCCGGTGACCTGCGGCCACTGCTGGCCGACGTCGGACGGCTCCGGGTACGGCTTGCCCTGGGCGGCCTCGCGGATGGCGTGCACGGCCGTCGCCATCGCGTCGTACGCGATGATCGCCTGCCCGTCGCCCAGCGGCACCGGCTTCTTGGAGGCGTGCGAGACGGCCTCCAGGAAGGTGTCGTAGTCGGCCTCCGAGCCGCCCGTCTTCGGCAGCTTCGGGTTGGTCGCGGCCCGCCAGGCGTCGGGGTGCGCGAGCGCGGCGTAGCGGACGGTGAGCCGGGCGGTGAGGGCCTTGCGGTCGAGCTTGGGGTCCGAGCCCAGGTAGGAGCCCTCGTCGCCGGTGAGGACGGTGACGGAGGAACGCGCGGCGCAGCCGCGTCCGCCGAGCTCGTTGATGAACTGGCGCAGCTGGGTGTGGCGGCCGGCGAACAGGACCGTCTCGGACTGCGTCTCGCAGACCCGGGAGGCGATCTTGTTGAAGATGTTGGAGGTGGTGCCCTCGGCGGTGGAGTCCGGGGGCGAGGTGAACACCGCCGGTTCGTAGGGGGTGCGGCCCTTGAGGGCGGTGGCGAAGGCCGCCTTGAGGGTGTTGGTGTAGTGGTCGTCGGTACGGGTGTCCTGGACGATCAGCGTCCGGCCGGCGTCGACCTTGCCGAGGGGCAGCGCCCTGGCCTCGTCTTTGTTGGTGGGGGAGACCCGGGCGAGGCCGGGGAAGTCGTTGTGGTCCGGGCCGTTGGCGATGTCGTCGGCGGTGATGGTGGTGCCGACGACGGCGATCTTCGCCTTGGTGAGGGCGGCGACGGAGCTGCGGATCTCGGGGGAGGAGGTGGCGACACCGCTGACCGCGCGCAGCCGGTCGGGGGCGCCCGTCATGCCCTTCAGCTGCTGGACGACATGCTCCCAGTGGACGTTCTCGTTGCCGGTGTTGGCGAGGACCAGCCGGATCTTCGGGGTGCGGCCGTTGGCCTTGTTGTTCTCCCAGTACTGGCGGGCGTAGGAGCCCTGGAGTTCGTGCAGGACCTTGGCCCGCATGCCGGGGTCGGTGGAGGTGAACGGCAGCAGGATGGCGACGGTGACGTACCCGCCCTGCTTGAGCACGCCGTTCTCGTGGCCGATGAGCCCGGTGATCTCGGCGAGCTCGGGCACGCCGAAGGCGAAGCCGGAGCCGTTGACGCCGACGCATTCGTCCGACCCCTGCGGGCGCTCGACGCCCGGCGCGCAGGAACGGTCCTCCGGGGTGGTCCATTTCTTGATGCCCCAGCCGAGCGGTACGCCGACCAGGACCAGGGCGACCAGCGCGGCGAGGAGTTTCTGCCGCGTGGTGAAGAGATAGCGGTTGCGCAGTCGGCTGGCCATCGCCTCAGACTCCGTCCTCGCGGCCCGGCGGCAGCGACGGCCGGCGCCAGGCGTGAATGTCTCTCGGCCAGTGCGTGGCCGCGTCCCACAGCGGACTGTTGCCCGTCAGATGACGGCCGGAAAGCTGGCGCAGCTCGTGGGCCATCTTCTCGGTCACCTCGCCGTCGGGCAGGGCGAGGGGATCGGTGAGCAGCCACAGGGCGTGCAGCAGCCGGCGCAGGGACAGGTGCAGGGAGACCGCCTCGGCGTCGAGCCCGGCGGGCAGCGGCGGACCGGCCGAGGGATCCGGGGTGGTGTGCGGGTCCCGGGGGTCGCGGGGGTCCCGGGGGTCGCGCGGGTCTCGGGGGTCCCGGGAGTCGGGTCCGTCGCGTCCGTCGCGGGAGCCGGCGCCGTCCCGGGAGCGACCGCCGTCCCGGGAGCTTCCGGCGTCCGTCGCTTCGCGGCCGAGGGCGACGGCCCGGCGCGGGTCGGGGCCGGACGGGCGGGCGGCGGTGTGCGGGTACGGGGCCGAGGCGATGAACCGGAGCCGGCCGAGCCAGCCGATCACATCGGGCTCGGGGAACGTGACACGCAGATGGGTGACCGCGTCGTCGACCCGGCCGAGGGCCAGTTCGTGGAACAGCCGGTACGGACGCTGCTCGGCGCGGTCGTAGTGCCGGTGCAGGGTCTCGTGGACGGCCCGCCAGGCGGAGTGCCGGGGATGGTCGCCGTCGCCGAAACGCAGCCGGTGCAGGAGCAGCGCGCGCAGCAGCGGGTCGGCGACGAAGTGCTCGGGGCCCTCCGGCCAGTCCTCGGCGCGCAGTTCGTCGCGTACCCGCAGCGCCATGTCCCCGTCCCGGGACTCGGTGTGCAGCCGGGTGCGGGCGAGCAGCCGCGCGGACTCCTCGTCGTGCGCGGCGGCCAGCACGGTGAACGGCTCCAGGCGCGGCTGCGGCAGCAGCGCCCGGAGCAGCGCCGGGGCCACCGGCACCGGGTGCGCGTCCTCGCGCAGCTCCACGCTCAGGTCGAGCAGGGCGCCCGGGGTGAGCAAGCCCCGCTCGGCGCGGGGCGTCTCGGCGGCGGCCTGACCGAGCAGCGTCACGCCCAGCGGCCGGCCGCCGGTGAGCCGGTGCACGCCCCGGGCCAGGTCGGGCGGGGTGAGCCCGGACGGGTCGAGCCGGTCGAAGGCGGCCTGCGCCTGGGCCGGGGAGAGCGGGGTGAGGGCGACCGCGAGGATGCCGGAGGTGATGTCGCCGCCGCGCGGCGCGGGCGCCCGGTGCGCGGTCTCGGGCAGCCGCGTCCGGTGGGCGTGCCGCATGCCCTCGTGCTCGTGGACCCGGGAGGCGGCGAACACGACGACCTTGTCGCGGCGCCCGTCGTCGCGGGCCCGCAGGATCGGTTCGAGCAGCCGGCGGCCGAGCTCGCCGTGGGCGTTGTCGAGGAGCAGGACGGGGCGGCCGCGCCGGGTGCCGGCCCGGGTGAACCCCCGGTAGGCCTGGCCCAGATCCTCGATCAGCGCGCCGACGAGGAAGTCCTCGGCCTCCTGGCGGCGCCGGCCGCCCTGGTCGAAGTCGATGGCGAGCTGCTGGAGACCGGCCTTCCCGCGCCCGCCCGCGTTGCGGTAACTCCCGTACCAGCTGTCCGACTTCTTCTGGACCCGCCCGAAGACCTCCTCCAGGACGGTCTCCACGGTCGCCTCCGCGAGCAGCCCGGCGAGCGGGACGGCGCTCTCGGCGAAGGTCGCGGCGAGCTTGGTGAGCACCTTGGCGACCCAGTTCGTGGCGGCACCCTTGGCCGCGTCGACCGTCGACAACACCGGTCCAAGGCGCTGGAGATCGCGCTGCGCGCGCTCCTCGTCCTCCTGCGTCCAGCTGATCGACGCGACGGCGACGAGCCCGAGCGAGAGCCGCGGGAACTCCACCGCCTTCGCCCCCGTCACCTTCGGCGCCAGCTGCACCGCCAACTCGGCGAGCGCGCCGGTGAGTTCCGTCCAGCCCCGGCCGTGGTCGGCGGGCGGCTCGATGCGCGCGCAGTCGATCAGGGCGAGCGGGGTGGCGCCTTTGTACGCGTTGCGCAGCTGCTTGAGCAGCGCGGTCTTGCCCATCCCGCGCCCGCCGGTGAACACGACGACCGGCGGATCGTCCCCGTGCTCGTACCGCACCCCGGACAGCCGTTCCCCGTCGAGCCCGACCAGTCGCGCGGCGAGCCCGGTGCGGTGGAACACCGCCTCCCGGCCGTACAGGTCCCTGTCCATTCACCATCCCCCGGATCCCACCAGATGCGTCCCGTCACATCTCAAGTCAAGGATATAGAGGGGGAGTTGGAATGGGGCGGGGCTTTATCGAGGGAATCGCGGGGTGGAACGGGTCAGTGGCGGGTGGTGGTCACGGCGAGGCACGCACGTGTCGCGCGTACTCGGCGGTGGGCATGCCCCCGCCCCCGCCTCAGGCCCTCTCGCCGTCCTCGTCCCGCCGCCGCTGCTCGCCCAGCCCGCCCCGGCCACCCGCGCCGCCCCGGCCACCCGACTCATCCGCGCCGCCCGACTCGCCCAGCCCATCCCGGCCGCCCGCGCCGCTCCGGCCACCCGACTCATCCGCGCCGCCCGACTCCGCCTGCCCGTCCCGCTCCCGCTGCCGCAGTTCCTCCTCGCGACGCCGCAGGTCGGCCTCCCAGTCCTTCAGGAGCGACTCGTCCTTCTTGTTGTTCTCCTCGCGCAGCGAGGCCAGGAACTCGGGGTTGTCGTCGGGGGCGACCCACTCCTGCCGTCGCTGGTCGCGGTTGTTCCACGCGCCGCCGGCCAGGGCACCGCCCGCACGGGCTGCGGCGCGCTTCTTGCCGGCGGCGATCCAGCCGACCGGCCCCACGATCGCGAAGAGCAGGATGATGAGGATCCAGACCACCTTGGGCAGGTGCTGGACCTCGTCCTCGGGGGTGTTCAGGCAGTCGATGAAGGCGTAGATCAGCAGCGCCAGCGGCAGAAGGAAGATCAGTGCCCTGAGCATGTGGAACAGCCCCTTGGAAGCGCCTGGGAAGGGTGAGCGGGACGCGCTTCGCGGCCCCGGTGAAGGGCCCAGCCTAGCCGGTGGCGGATACTTGCCCCTATGGCTTACGACGATCTCCGCTCGCTGCTCAGGGCGCTCGAGCGCGAAGGCGACCTCAAGCGCATCAAGGCCGAAGTCGACCCGTACCTGGAGGTCGGGGAGATCGTCGACCGCGTGAACAAGGCGGGCGGCCCGGCCCTCCTCTTCGAGAACGTCAAGGGCTCGGCGATGCCCCTGGCGATGAACGTTTTCGGCACCGACCGCCGCCTCCTGAAGGCCCTCGGGCTGAAGTCGTACGAGGAGATCAGCGAGAAGATCGGCGGCCTGCTCAAGCCGGAGCTGCCGCACGGTTTCGTCGGCGTCCGCGAGGCCTTCGGCAAGCTGGGCTCGATGGTCCACGTGCCGCCGAAGAAGGTGAAGGCCGAGAACGCCCCCGTGCAGGAGGTCGTCCTCACCGGCGACGACGTCGACCTCGACCAGCTGCCCGCGCTGTTCACCTGGCCCAAGGACGGCGGCTCCTTCTTCAACCTGGGCCTCACCCACACCAAGCACCCCGAGACCGGCGTGCGCAACCTCGGCCTCTACCGCCTCCAGCGCCACGACAAGCGCACCATCGGCATGCACTGGCAGATCCACAAGGACAGCCGCAACCACTACGCCGTCGCGGCGGAGCGCGGCGAGCGGCTGCCGGTCGCCATCGCCTTCGGCTGCCCGCCGGCCGTCACGTACGCCTCGACCGCGCCGCTGCCCGGCGACATCGACGAGTACCTGTTCGCCGGCTTCGTGCAGGGCAAGCGGATCGAGATGGTCGACTGCAAGACCGTCCCGCTCCAGGTCCCGGCGCAGGCCGAGGTCGTGATCGAGGGCTGGCTGGAGCCGGGCGAGATGCTGCCGGAGGGCCCCTTCGGCGACCACACGGGCTTCTACACCCCGCAGGAACCGTTCCCCGCACTGAAGATCGACTGCGTGACGATGCGGAAGCGTCCGCTGCTCCAGTCGATCGTCGTCGGCCGCCCGCCGACCGAGGACGGACCGCTGGGACGGGCCACGGAACGTTTCTTCCTGCCCCTCCTCAAGATCATCGTGCCGGACATCGTCGACTACCACCTGCCGGAGTCGGGCGGCTTCCACAACTGCGCGATCGTCTCGATCGACAAGAAGTATCCGAAGCACGCGCAGAAGGTCATGCACGCCATCTGGGGCGCGCACATGATGTCGCTGACCAAGCTGATCATCGTGGTCGACAAGGACTGCGACGTCCACGACCTCCACGAGGTGTCCTGGCGCGCCCTCGGCAACACCGACTACGCCCGCGACCTCACCGTCGTCGAAGGCCCGGTCGACCATCTCGACCACGCCTCCTACCAGCAGTTCTGGGGCGGCAAGGCGGGCATCGACGCCACGAAGAAGCTCCCCGAGGAGGGCTACACCCGCGACGGCGGCTGGCCCGACATGGTCGAGTCCGACCCGGCGACGGCGGCCCTGGTCGACCGCCGCTGGAAGGAGTACGGGCTGTGACCACCGCCGCCGTCCCGGGCGCCCGGCCCGGACGCACCAAGGCCTTCCTGCGCCTCGTGATGATCGAGCACTCGGTCTTCGCGCTGCCCTTCGCGTACATCGCCGCGCTCACCGCCATGTACCAGCTGGACCAGTCGGTCCACTGGTGGACGCTGCTCCTGGTCACCGTCTGCATGGTGGGTCTGCGGACCTTCGCCATGGCCTGCAACCGGATCATCGACCGCGAGATTGACGCGCGTAACCCGCGCACCGCCAACCGCGAGCTGGTGACCGGCGCGGTGTCCGTGCGCTCGGCGTGGACCGGCGCCGGCGTCGCCCTCGCCGTGTTCCTCGGCTCGGCGGCGCTGCTCAACCCGCTCTGCCTCGCGCTCGCGCCGCTCGCGGTCGTGCCGATGGTGATCTATCCGTACGGCAAGCGGTTCACGAACTTCCCGCACGCCATCCTCGGCCTCGCCCAGTCCATCGGCCCGGTCGGCGCATGGCTCGCGGTGACGGGGGAGTGGTCCTGGGACGCGGCGATCCTCGGTGTCGCGGTCGGCGTCTGGATCGGCGGCTTCGACCTGATCTTCGCCTGTCAGGACGTCCAGGCGGATCGCGCGCACGGCGTGAAGTCCGTCCCGGCCCGCTTCGGCATCCCGGCGGCGCTGTGGGGCGCGCGGGTCACCGCCGTCGTCACCACGGCCCTGCTCGTCTGGTACGCGCTGGTCACGGACGCGGGCGCGTTCTTCTGGGGCGGTCTGCTGATCGTGGCGGCCGCGTTCTGCTACGAGCACGCGATCGTACGGCCGCACGACCTGTCCCGGCTGAACCGGGCGTTCTTCACGGTCAACGGCTTCATCGGCATTGCCCTGTTCGTGTGCGCGCTGCTCGATCTCGTGGCGCGGGGGTTGGGCGTGTAGTTACGTCGGCCTGTCTCCGTCCGTACGTCGCGCGCGCGGAGACGGAGACAGGGAGGCCGGCATGAGGTACGTCGAGCCCGGCGGACCGGGCACGGAGTCCGGCGGGTCGTACGTCGAGCCCGGCGGGCCGTACGCGCGGCTGGCCCGGTACGAGGACGCGTTCCCGGGCCACCGGGCGGAGATCGTCGAGGGATCCCTTGTGCTGTGCCCGCTCCGGCCGCACGACAACACCACCGTCTGGATGCTGTGGGCGGCCCTGGACACGCAGCTGCCCGGCGAGTGGGGCTTCATCAGCGACGTCGTCGTCCCCTTCGACGACGACAACGAGTTCTGCCCCGACCTGGCGGTGATCCCGGCTGCGGCGGCGGACCGGAATCTGAGCGCCTACTCACCGGAGCTGATCGAGCTGGTGATCGAGGTCGTCTCGCCGAGCAGTATCCGCAACGACTACGAGGTCAAGAACCGGGCGTACGCCCGGCGCGGCATCCGTGACTATCTGGTCTTCGATCCGTACCAGGGGCACTGTGTGGCCCTGCGGTACCCGGGCCCCGACGGCTACCTCGGCCGGGACACCTTCCCGTACGGCGACACGGTCCCCGTCGACACGAGGTTCGGCAAGCTCCACATCGACACGGTCCCCCTCCCCGTCGCCCCGAAAGCCTGACGCGTCGGCCCCGATCAGGGCCGGATAGGCTCGTCGGCGTGGAGCCGGTGAACAAACAGCAGCGTCGTCCGTGGGTCGTGGGGGTGTCGGGAGCGTCCGGGACGCCGTACGCCGCCGCCGTACTGCGAGGGCTGCTCGCGGCGGGAGAGAGCGTCGACCTGGTGGTGTCGCGGGCGTCGCGGCTGACCCTGCTCGACGAGACGGGCATCGCCTTCCGGGACGCGCACTGGCGCGAGGATCTGGCGGCGTGGCTGGCGCGCGGCGCCGACGGGAAGCCGCACACCTTCGATGTCGATCTCGACGCCTACGGCGATGCGCTCGCCGATGTGCGGTACTGGCCGGCCGGGGATCTGGCCGCCGGGCCGTCCTCGGGGTCGTACCCGGCGAAGGGGATGCTGATCGTGCCGGCGTCGACCGCCTCGGTGGCGGGGGTCGCGCTCGGGCTGTCGAAGGATCTGCTCCAGCGGGTCGCGAGCGTGACGCTCAAGGAGCGGCGGCCGCTGGTCGTCGCCGTACGGGAGACCCCGCTCAACGGGCAGACGCTGAAGCACATGGTGGCGCTGGACGAGGCGGGCGCCGTGGTGCTGCCGGCCTCCCCGGCGTTCTACGCGGGCGCGACACACATCCAGGACCTGGTGGACTTCGTCGCGGGGCGGGTGCTCGACGCGGCGGGCGTGCCGCACACGCTGTACCGCCGGTGGGAAGGAGAGCTGGGTGGAGCCGCTTCCCGTAAGGACTGAACCCGTAAGGGCTGAACCCCTGGGGACCGAACCCCTCGGGGTCGAACCCGTAAGGGCCGAGCCCCCAAGGGCCGAACCCGTAGGGGCTTCCCCCGAGGGGGCCGAACCCGTAGGGGCCTACACCGCGGCCCGGTGGCCGGCCCGTCGTGGGGGGCCGGCCACCGGGCCGGTCAGCGCGTCCGGCGGTGCTTCGGTGAGCACCGCGGTCGACGCTTGGGTGAGCGCGGGAGCCGACGTCGGGGTAAGAAACGTCGTCGGCAGCGCTCTGATCAGCGCTTCTTCGCGGCAGTCTTCGCCTTCGGGCCGCGCTTCCGCTGGGACGGCTGGTGGGCACGCGAGCGGTTGGCCAGGTCCTGCAGCTCGCGCATGCGGGCGTAGGCCATCTCGATCGTGTACACGGTGATCACCACTCCTGAAAGTTCGTTGTTGATCCACTAATGAATTCACAGGGTGTCCCCCCTGTATGCCTTAGATTCTACACCTATACTCGCGGTATCGCTGGACAATGGAAGGTTTTTTCCTATGGACGCCGTGGACAGGCAGCTCATCCAGGCTTTGCGTGAGAACGGCCGGGCCTCGTACGCCGAGCTGGGCCGTCTCGTCGGGCTCTCCGGCCCCTCCGTCACCGACCGCATCAACCGTCTCGAAGCCGCCGGTGTCATCACCGGCTACCGCGCCACCGTCGACGCGGCCTCCCTCGGCCTCGGCGTCACGGCGCTCATCGGCATCTCGCTGTCCGACGCCGCCGACCACGAGGACGTGGCCCGCCGGCTGAAGGACCTGGCGGAGATCGAGGACTGCTGGTTCATCGCCGGCGACGACTCCTTCATGCTCAAGGTCCGCGCCAGCGACGTCGACGGACTGGAGAAGACGATCCGCCGGCTGTCCGGCACGAAGGGCGTCTCCCGCACCCGTACGACCATCGTGCTCTCCACCAAGTGGGAGAACCGCGTCGGCGAGCTGCCCGAAGAGGTCTGAGCGGTCTGAGCGGTCCGAGCGGTCCGAGCCGACGGGATCCGGGGCCACGCCACCCGAACCGACGAGGTCCGGGCCGGGGAGCCCGGTGGGGTGGGAGTACCGTGGGGGAGCCCTTCGGGCGCCCTCGTGCGGGCAGCGGTAGCAGGTATGGATACGAGTAGCAGCGGCACGAGCGGGTTCGTGCAGTACGTAGCAGAGAGTGGGAGGCGGCCGTATGGACGCGGGGCTCAAGCGTGAGCTGGAGCAGAAGGTCCTCGCCGGAGAGCGGCTGAGCCGTGAGGACGGCATCGCCCTGTACGAGTCGGACGACCTCGCCTGGCTCGGCGGACTGGCCCACGAGGTCCGGACCCGCAAGAACGGCGACGTGGTGCACTTCAATGTCAACCGGCATCTGAACATGACCAACGTCTGCACCGCCTCCTGCGCCTACTGCTCCTTCCAGCGCAAGCCCGGCGAGAAGGACGCCTACACCATGCGCATCGAAGAGGCCGTGCGCCTCGCGAAGGCGATGGAGGGCGAGAACCTCACCGAGCTGCACATCGTCAACGGGCTGCACCCCAACCTGCCCTGGCGCTACTACCCGCGCTCGCTCTCCGAGCTGAAGAAGGCGCTCCCGAACGTCTCCCTCAAGGCGTTCACCGCCACCGAGATCCACCACTTCGAGACCATCTCCGGCCTGTCGGCCTCGGAGATCCTCGACGAGCTGATCGAGGCCGGCCTGGAGTCGCTGACCGGTGGCGGCGCCGAGATCTTCGACTGGGAGGTCCGGCAGCACATCGTGGACCACTCCACCCACTGGGAGGACTGGTCCCGGATCCACCGGCTCGCGCACGAGAAGGGGCTCAAGACCCCGGCCACGATGCTCTACGGGCACATCGAGGAGCCGCGCCACCGCGTCGACCACGTGCTGCGGCTGCGTGAGCTCCAGGACGAGACCGGCGGCTTCCAGGTCTTCATCCCGCTGCGCTACCAGCACGACTTCGTGGACATGAAGGACGGCAAGATCCGCAACCGGCTCCAGGCCCGCACCACCATGGCCACCGGCGCCGAGGCCCTGAAGACGTTCGCCGTCTCGCGGCTGCTGTTCGACAACGTTCCGCACGTCAAGGTGTTCTGGGTGATGCACGGCGTCCAGACCGCCCAGCTGGCGCTCCAGCACGGCGCCGACGACATGGACGGCTCGGTCGTCGAGTACAAGATCACGCACGACGCCGACAACTACGGCACCCCGAACAAGCTGACCCGCGACGACCTCCTGGAGCTGATCCAGGACGCCGGCTTCCGGCCGGTGGAGCGGAACACGCGCTACGAGATCATCCGCGAGTACCCGGGCCCGGACGCGGGCCGCCGCGAGTCGCCGCAGCCGATGCGGGTCTGACTACGAGGTACGACGCGACGTGACAGGGCGCCGGGCCGGTGCCCGTACGGGGGAATCCGTACGGGGCACGGGTGCGGCGCCCTCGTGCTGCGCGTGGTGGGTGGCGCGGTCCGGCTCGACCCGGTGCCGGTCCGGTGCCGGTCCGGTTCCTGTACGGCGCCGGCCCCACGCCCGTACGGACTTCCCCGTACGGATCTCCCCGTACGGGTCAGCCCAGCGGCAGCAGCATCATGATGTCGTCGCGGTCGTCACCCGGGGCCACCCGGACGGCGCCCGGGACGCGGCCGACCTCCTTGTAGCCGGCCCGCGTATAGAAGTCCTCCAGGCCGAGGCCGCCGCGGCAGCTCAGCCGGATCGCCTCGACGCGTTCGAAGCCCTCGGCGGTCCGGGCCGTCCGCTCGACCGCGTCCATCAGTGCGCGTCCGTACCCCTTGCCCTGGTGGCCGGGGTGCACCATCACCGTGTACAGCCAGATCCAGTGCGCCTGAAGGTCGTCCGTGTTGAAGGCGAGGAAGGCGGTGGCGGCCACCCGGCCGTCCTCGTCGTGGCCCACGAGCAGCCGGGTGCGGCCCTCCTCCATCGTCAGCATCTGCCGCAGCAGCGCCGGGCGGATCTCCTCCGGCGTCACGGGCGGGACGAAGCCGACGGCGCCACCCGCGTTGGAGACGTCCGCCCAGAGGTCGAGGATGCCGTCGCGCAGGGCGGGGTCGACGGCGGGGTCGAGCGTGAAGGTAAGGGTCATGGATGGACCGTATCCCTTACGGATCGGCCGCTCAAGGGCCCCGCTCCCGGGCTTCGCGCCCGCGCGTGTTTCACTGGAAGGACGCTCGTCCGGTATGGGAGGAACTCGCATGCTCCGCTACACCCTGATGCGCCTCGGCATCTTCGCCGGCAGCTTCGCCGTGCTGTGGGGCCTGGTCTACGCCCGTGTGCTGCCGCGCGGCCTCGGCGATTCCAACCTGCTGTGGGTCCTCGTGCTGTCGGTGGTCGTCTCCGCTCCGCTCAGCTTCATCCTGCTGCGCAAGCAGCGCGACGACATGAGTGTCGAGATCGTGCGGAAGGTCGACCGGGCGAAGACCCGCCTGGAGTCGAACCGTTCCGCCGAGGACGCCGCCTAGCCGCCTGGGAAGTACGTGCCGGGCGCGCGCCGCGCCTGCTGGAAACGGCGTAAGAGGCGCGTAAGTTTCCTCACAATCACACAGTCACACCCCGGACGGGCCCCAAGGGCTTCCGTCCGGGGTGTTCTGCGTTTTCCGCCGCCCTTGCGGGCGTTTTGATGCGCTTTATTAGGGTTTTCCGTCGCTCGGCGGCGACTTCCGCGCGCTTCCGCGCCCTCCCCGCACCCTTCGCGAGGGGCGGGTGAGTCCGCTCGTACTCAAAGAAGGGCTTTGAGGATCTCAAAGTTCAAGTGTTAACGTACTGAGCATGAAGACAGCAGTGCGCCTCCCCGATGCCGCGAGCGACCCGCTCGTCGCGCGCCTGCACGTCGACCTGTGCCGCTGTATGTCCGCGGTCTGTTGCCGCGTGCTCTGATCTTCGACCGCCGACCACGCCCCCGGGTCCCCGACCCGGAACCGGTCCCCGGTCCTTCGATCCCGGCGTCATCATGCAGCGGCCCGCGCGCTGAGCGCGTGTGACTGCCGCACCCCCGTCCCCGTATTTCCCCGATACGCACCACTGGAGTGTGTCCGTGTCCGCGTCCTCGTCCGCGCCCTCTTCGGCGCCGGTGGCGAAGTCCCGCATACCGAAGATCCCGTTCTGGGCCCAGATCGTCGCCGGTCTCGCGCTCGGTGTCCTGCTCGGCTGGCTCGCCCGCAGCCAGGACATCGGCTGGCTCAAGGAGACCCTGGCCCAGGTCGGCGGCATCTTCGTCCAGCTCCTGAAGCTGGCCGTCGCCCCGCTCGTCTTCTTCGCGATCCTGGTCTCGATCAGCAACCTGCGCAAGGTCAACAACGCGGCCCGGCTGGCCGCCCAGACCCTGATCTGGTTCATGATCACCTCGCTGATCGCCGTCGGCATCGGTCTCGCGATCGGCCTGCTGACCAACCCGGGCTCGGGCACCGGCCTCACGCCGAAGGACGGCAAGCTGCCCGAGCACCAGGGCAGCTGGATCGACTTCCTCACCGGCATCATCCCGACGGACGTCATCACGCCGTTCACCGAGCTGAACGTCCTCCAGATCGTCTTCATGGCCGCCGTCGCCGGTATCGCCGCGCTCAAGATCGGCCCGAAGGCGCAGCCGCTGCTCTCCCTCTCCGAGTCGGTCCTGGAGCTGCTCCAGAAGGCCCTGTGGTGGGTCATCCGGCTGGCCCCGATCGGCACCGCCGGCCTCATCGGCCGCGCCATCGTGAACTACGGCTGGGACCTGATCGGCAAGTACGCCACCTTCACCGCCGACATCTACATCGGCTGCGCGCTCGTCCTCTTCGGCGTCTACCCGCTGCTGCTCGCGACCGTCGCCAAGCTGAACCCGCTGCAGTTCTTCAAGGGCGCCTGGCCCGCCATCCAGCTGGCCTTCGTCTCCCGCTCCTCCGTCGGCACCATGCCGGTCACCCAGAAGGTCACCGAGCGCCTCGGCGTCCCGAAGGAGTACGCGTCCTTCGCCGTGCCGTTCGGCGCCACGACGAAGATGGACGGCTGCGCCGCGATCTACCCGGCGCTCTCCGCGATCTTCATCGCGCAGATCTTCGACGTCCAGCTCGGCATCCGGGACTACCTGCTCATCGCGTTCGTCTCGGTCATCGGCTCGGCGGCCACCGCCGGCCTCACCGGCGCCACGGTCATGCTGACGCTGACCCTGTCCGCCCTGGGCCTGCCGCTGGAGGGCGTCGGTCTGCTGATGGCGATCGACCCGATCCTGGACATGATGCGCACCGCCACGAACGTCGCCGGTCAGGCGCTGATCCCGGTGATCGTCGCGGCCCGGGAGAAGATCCTGGACCATACCGCGTACGCGACGGCGTCGGGCTCCCCGATCGACGAGACGGTGAGCGTGGCGCCGGAGGCCGAGCCGAAGGTCGCGGTCGCCGCCTGACGCGCCCCGCGCGCACGCATCTCGCACATACGCACATACGCACATACGCACCGTGCCCCGGACCGATTCGATCGGTCCGGGGCACGGTGCGTTGTGCGGGTGGGTCCGGGTCCGGGTCCGGTCCGGGTCCGGGGCCGGGTACGGATACGGGTACGGGGCGGGGTCCGCGTACGGCCTCAGGGCCAGAGCAGTTCGCGGACCCAGCCGCCCCCGTTCCCTTCATCGCCCCCGTCCGCGCGGCGGTAGCGGAGACGGACGTGGCGGCGCCGCTCGTCGCCCTGGAAGAACTCCACCTCGGTCGGCTCGACCACGTACAGCGTCCAGCTCTCCGCGTGCGCCTCGGGTTCGCGCAGGGCGCGGTCCCAGGCCGCCGCGCTCGCCCAGGCGAGGGTGTCGAGGGAGCCGAGGATCTCGCTCTGGTGGCCGACGAGGGCGGAGGCGAGGGCGCCGGGGGTACGGGCGTGCAGGTCGGCGTACGCGTCCTCGCGCGACCCGGTCGTCACCGGCCCCCGGACCCGCACCTGGCGGCCCTGCGCCGGCCAGTAGAAGCCGAGGGCCGCTTCGGGGCGGTCGGCGAGCTGGCGGCCCTTGGCGCTGCCGGCGTGCGAGGCGAAGTGCCAGCCGCGGGCGTCGGCGCCGTGCAGCATCACCGTACGGATGTCGGGGCGGCCGTCCTGGTCGACGGTGGCCAGGGACAGGGTGTGCGGTTCGACGGCCCCGGCGTCGACCGCGCCGGTGAACCAGGTGTGGAAGAGCGCGACCGGGTCGTCCGGCGCGTCGGCCGGGTCGAAGCCGGGCAGCAGGGTGTCCCAGACCCGCAGGGTCCGCAGGGCCTCGTGGAAGCGGCGTTCGGCGTCCCTGCGGTCGCCGTCGCCGTCGCCGTTGCCGCTGCTCTTGCCCTCGGCGGTGCTGCTGTCGCTGTCGCTGTCGTTGGCTTTGGGGTCCTTGGCGTCCATGGGCTCCATCATGCGTGCGCGTGGTTTGCCGCGCCGGGGGCCGTCCGTCGCGGATAGGCCGGCCGGGTGCGGGTAGTGCCTGACGGTGTCAGCCGCGGCCGAGGACCACCGTGCCCGAGGAGCAGAACCAGCCCCCGGTGCCGGAGGCCACCGCCAGCTCGGGGAGCGAGCCGTCGGGCCGCCGTACCTGGAGCCCGGGGGCCTCGCCGCGCAGCTGCCGGACCGCCTCGACGAGCAGGAACAGTCCGCGCATCCCGGGGTGGCAGGCGGACAGTCCGCCGCCGTCGGTGTTCACCGGCAGCCGGTCCTTGTCGCCGAAGTACGCGCCGCCCTCGCCCTTCGCGCAGAAGCCGAGGTCCTCCAGGGTCACCAGGGTCATATAGGTGAACGCGTCGTAGATCTCGGCGAGTTCGATGTCGGCGGGGGTGACGCCGGCCCGTTCGAAGGCGAGCGCGCCGCTGACGGCGGCCGGGGAGAGGGTGAAGTCCTCCCACTGCGACATGGCGGCGTGCGAGACGTACGCGCCGGTGCCGAGGATCCACACGGGCGCCTTCACGGTGTCCGGTACGTACTCCTCGGCGGCCAGCAGGACCGCGCAGCCGCCGTCGCTGCGGACGCAGCAGTGCAGCTTGGTGAAGGGGTCGGCGATCATCGGGCCGCCGAGGACGTCGTCGGTGGTGAGCGGGGTGCGGTACATCGCCTCCGGGTTGCGGGCGGCGTTCGCCCGCGCCTGGACGGCGACCTCGGCGAGCTGGTCGAGGGTGGTGCCGTACTCGTGCATGTGGCGGCGCGCGGCCATCGCGTACTTGGCGATCAGGCTGTGTCCGTACGGGACTTCGTACTGGAGCGGGCCTCGCGCGCCGAAGGAGAGGTTGCCGGTGCGGCGGCGGGCCCGGACGTCGGCGCGGGCGGTCGAACCGTAGACGAGCAGAACCGCGCCGGCATGGCCGGCGGCGATGGCGTCGGCGGCGTGCGCGGCCATGACCTCCCAGGTGGCGCCGCCGACGCTGGTGGAGTCGGTCCAGCGCGGGCGCAGGCCCAGATACTCGGCGACCTCGACCGGGGCGAGGGTGCCGAGCCCGGCGGAGGCGAGGCCGTCGATCACCGAGCGGTCGAGCCCGCTGTCCGCGAGGGCGCGGCGGGCGGCCTGGGCGTGCAGGGCGTAGGGGGTGGGCCCGTCGACCCGGCCGCAGTCGGCCAGGGCCACGCCGACGACGGCGACGCGGCGGCGGTGCTGGTCCCCGTGAGCGCGTGTGCGGGAGAGGGGAGACATGAATCTGACGGTACATCAGTTTTCTTGGATCGCCAGGGGTATCGGGTCTGTGCTTCTCGCGAGGACGCACCTAGCATGACGGCCCGTCAGATACCGGGGAAGCCCGCGGAGGGGAAGCCCATGGAGGCCGGACCCATGCATGCCGTCGAGGTCGAGGTCGAGGTTGATGCCGTCGCGGTCGGCGCGACCGCCACCGAAGAACGGCGGGAGATGCGCCGCACACTGCGCGATCTGCTCGCCCGGCGCGCCGGGCCGGCCGGGCCCGCCGGAAGCCGCGCCGCCGTCGCCACCGCCGAGGGGTACGACGCCGGGCTGTGGACCGCCCTCGCCGGCACCCTCGGACTGCCCGGCCTCACCCTGCCCGAGCGGTACGGCGGCGCCGGCTGCGGCCTCGCCGAACTCGCCCTCGTCTGCGAGGAGATCGGCCGCACCCTGACCCCCTCGCCGTTCCTCGCCACGGCCGTCCTCGCCGCCCCGCTGATCGCCGCCCTCGGCAGCGAGCGGCAGCGCGCCGAGCTGCTGCCCCGAATAGCCGCGGGCGCTCTGACCTGCGCGCTCGTGCTTCCAGGGGGTGGCGGTGGGGGCGGGACCGGAGCCGGGCCCGGGGTCGGTGGTCCGCTGCCGTTCGCCCTCGGGCTCACCGGCGACAACACCTCCCTGCCCTGGTCGGGCGACGGCCGTTCCGGCGGCATCCAGGCCACCCGTCCGGACGGCACCCACTGGTCGCTGTACGGGGAGGCCGGGCACGTTCTCGACGGGCACAGTGCCGGGCTGCTCCTCGTCGCCGCGCACACCGGAGGCTTCCCGCGCGGCCGCACCCTTCTCTTCCTGGTGCGGCCGGAGGAGGAGGAGTCGTCCCGAGCGTCGGGGCTTGTCCGGCGACGGGAGACGACCCTGGACCTGACCCGTACCCAGGCCACCCTCCAATTCCGGCAGGTTCCGGCCGAGTTGCTGGGCGAGAGCGATGACGGGGTCGGGCTGCCGGGGGCGTTGGACGCTGTCGGCCGTACCGCCGCCGTCGCCCTGGCCGCCGAGGCGGTGGGGGCCGCGCGCGGCGCGCTCGACCGTACCGTCGAACACGTCACCACCCGCGAGCAGTTCGGCCGCCCCATCGGCTCCTTCCAGGCGGTCAAACACCGGCTCGCCGATGTGCTCGTCGCGATCGAGTCGGCCCGCTCCCTGACGGGATACGCCGCCGCGGTGGCGGACGGGAGGGGTGAGGGCGGGGCCGACGGGGGCGGCGGGGGCGGCGGCGGGCCGGAAGGGGCCGTGGCCGCCGGGCTCGCCCTCGCGCAGGCCCTGGACGCGCAGCGCGCGGCGGCGGCCGAGACGGTCCAACTGCACGGAGGCATCGGCGTCACCTGGGAACACGACGCCCACCTCTACTTCAAGCGGGCCACCGCCGACGAACTGCTCTTCGGCCCCGCCTCCCGGCTGCGCGCCCGCGCCGCCGAGCGGGACGGACTGGCCGGGGGTGCGCGATGAGCGGGACACCGTTCGGTGTGCAGGTGATGCGGAAGGTCTCCTCCACTCGCCTCTTCGCCCGGACGGCGCCGCACGTCATACCCGCCCTGGATCGGGCCGTACACCGGCTGACCAGGGGAAAGGTGCTGCTGAGCGCGCGGATGCTGCCGGGGGTCGTGCTGACCGCCCGGGGCGCGAGAAGCGGTCTGCCGAGGGTGACCCCGCTCGCCTGCGTACCGGAACCGGCCGGGACCTGGCTCCTGGTGGGCTCCAACTTCGGCCGGCCGGGTCATCCGGCCTGGACGGGCAACCTCCTCGCGCACCCGGACGCCGAAGTCAGCTGGCACGGGGAGAACGTCACCGTACGGGCGCGGCTGCTGACGGGGGAGGAGCGGGCCGAGGCATGGCGGGCGGCGCTGGTGTTCTGGCCGCCGTACGCCACGTACCAGGCCCGGATCGAGCGGGAGATCCGGTTGTTCCGGCTGACCCGGACACCGGTATCGGTGCAGGCGCCCTCGCCTGCATCGGGACCCCCGCCGGCGGGGGCGTGACACGCAGGGGAGTGGAGTCGTCAGGGCATAACGAACGCCGGCGGCGGTCCGGCCCCGTGCGGAAGGCAGGGGGCCGTACCGCCGCCGGCGCGACAGGACGGGTGAAGGGAGCGGGGCGCTCCCCGGGACAGGGGCGGGTTACCTCGTCGGCTTCTTGCCCGTGATTCCCAGGTGCACCAACAGGGCCAGGTTCGGCTTGAGTTCGGCCTGCTTCACGCCCCAGGACGTGAAGCCCTTCTGGTGGCCGGCGACCGCCGCCAGCATCGCCACCAGCGAGCCCGCCATCGCCGCGGGGCTGACGTCCTTGTCGACCTTGCCCTTGGCCTGGAGCTCCTTCACCGCGTCCGTGAGGGAGTTGGTGACCGAGTTCAGGATCTTCATGCGGATCTTGTAGAACCGCTTGTCGCCCTCCGCGGCCCCGAGGTCCACCACCCGCAGGATCGCGTCGTTCTTGCGCCAGAAGTCCAGGAACCCGTCGACGAGATCCTCGGCGGTCTGCCAGCCGGCCTTGCCGACCCAGGAGCGGCCGGAGACCAGTTCGGTCAATCCTGCGCCTTCCTTGGCCATTTCTTCCGCGATTTCGAGGACAGCGCCCTCGACATCGGGGAAGTACTGATAGAACGTCGCGGGTGAGGTTCCCGCCTTGCGGGCCACGTCGATGACCTTGACGTCCCGGTAGGGCGAGGAGCTGAGCATCTCGCCGAGGCAGTCGAGCAGTTTCTGCCGCGTAGCCTGACCGCGTCGTCCGGCCACGCGGCCGTCGACGGTGCGCACTTGTCCTGTCATGCCGTCAGCTTACCGACGGGTGATCCGCGCGCGATTCGGCCGACTGCAAATGGGGGGCACCCCTGCCCTCGGGGCCGCCGTCGGAGCCTGTCCAGGACCGGTCAGCGCCCCCTTCCGAGCCCCTTCCGAGCCCGGTCCGAGCCCGGTCCGAGCCCGGTCCGAGCCTGGTCCGGGCCGCTCCGGCTCCCGCGTACCGTCGCTTCTCGCGCCCGCGCCTCTGGCCGCGCCCCCTGTCCGTGTGCCGAACCGCTCCGGGTACCGTTCCCGGGCGGTTGTCACCCCGTGGCTGCGACCCCGCGCCGCGCCGCCGGTTCGCCGCCGGTTCGGCATTGTTCCGTCGCGGTCTCGTCGCGGTCTCGTCGCGGTGCCGTACCTCGCCGCGCGCCCGTACCACCGGCGCGCCACCCCAATAGTCTTATCAACAGCCTGTGGACAAGTTCGGTGGACAACTCAAGGGGGACAAGGTCTCCGCACTCACTATGGGCGCGTATGTTCGGTTTTCGGTGTGAGGGAGCGCGGGCGGAGCCTGTGCGCAGCCACCCATTCTGAGGCCATGGGCGCACACGCACAGGGGACCCCGAGCTGGGTGGAGGCACAGCTGCCCGACCTGGAGGCCGGCAGACGCTTCTACGGCGGGCTCTTCGGCTGGAGTTTCGACGACGACCGCCGTGAGGCCCTGCTCGACGGACGGCGCGTCGCCGGGATCATCCCGAAGCGGGACGGCCGGATGCCCACCACCTGGACCCTCTACCTGGCCGCGAGCGACGCCGGTACCGTCGCCGCCCGCATCAAGGACGCCGGCGGGCGGATGGTGATGGAGCCGTACCCCGTCGGCCCGTTCGGCGTCCGCGCCCTCGCCGCCGACCCCGGCGGCGCCGTCTTCGGCGTACGGCAGGCGGGCGACGAGAACGGGTTCGCCGTCACCGGCGAACCCGGCTCCTTCTGCTGGGTGGAGGTCCACACCCGGGCCCCCGACGCGGTCGACACCTTCTACGCCGCCGTCTTCGGCTGGCTCGGCCACCACCAGAGCGAGCCCGGGCCGGCGGCGGCCGACTACCGGCTGTGGTCCCCGCCCGGCACCCGCAGCCCCGACACGGCCACCGCCTTCGGCGGCCGGGCGGTGATGCCCGCCGCCGTACCCGCCGCGTTCCCGGGGCACCTCCTGGTCCACTTCGCCGCCCGCGACTGCGACAAGACCTGCGATACGGCCGCGCGCCTCGGCGGCCGTATCGTCCTCGCGCCGCGCGACACCCCCCACGGCCGTACCGCCGTCCTCGACGACGACCAGGGCGCGCGCTTCGCGATCCTCACCCGGTCGTCGCGCGAGCGCGGGACACCGTCCTCCGGCCGGTGCTGACAGCCGGCACGCTCTGACAGCCGGCACGGCTGCTTCAGGGGGGCCGACGGGGCGGTGACCAGTCGGGGACCGGTCGGTCCGGTGCGGGTACGGCGGCGGTACGACGGCTACACGGCGCTGGTCCGGCGCTGGTGTGGCGCGCCGCCGGGAGGGCGGCGACCATGGGAGAGGCCGGACGGCGCGTACGAGTGCGTGCGACACCCGAGGGTCCGGCAGGGAACCAGGTGATCGCCCATGTGTCGGTGGCTCGCGTACTGGGGAACGCCGGTACTGCTCGAAGACATCCTGTACAAACCGTCCCACTCCCTGATCGACCAGAGCCTGCACTCCAAACTCGGCGTGGAGACCACCAACGGCGACGGGTTCGGCGTCGGCTGGTACTCGCCGGAGAGCAGTGTCCCGGCGCTGCTCAGGGACGTCGGCCCGGCGTGGAACAACCGCAATCTCCGGGAGCTGTCGGACCATGTCCGCTCCCCGCTGTTCTTCGCCCACATCCGGGCGTCGACGGGGTCGGCCGTCCAGCAGTCGAACTGCCACCCGTTCCGGCACGGCCGCTGGATGTTCATGCACAACGGTGCCATCGCCGGGTTCCCGCTCATGCGCCGCGACCTCACCATGCTGGTCGACCCCGCGCTCTACTCCGACATGGAGGGCACGACGGACTCCGAGGTGATGTTCTATCTGGCCCTCACCTACGGCCTCGACCGGGACCCGCCCGCCGCCATCGCGGCGATGGCGGGCGCCGTGGAGCGGATCGGCCGTGAGCACGGGGTGGAGTTCCCGCTCCAGATGACGATCGCCCTCACCGACGGCACCCGCGTCTGGGCCTTCCGCTACTCCACCGCGCAGGCCTCGCGTTCGCTGTTCTACAGCGCCCAGCCGGACGCCCTGCGCAAGCTCCACCCCGACAACGCCTTCCTGAAGGAGATCTCCGACGACACCCGCCTCGTGGTCTCCGAGCCCGTCGGTGATCTGCCCGAAGCGTGGGTCGAGGTGCCGGAGAACAGCTACGGCGTGGTCCAGCCCGGCGAGGACGAGATGCACCGGTTCGCTCCCACGATGGCCTGAGGGCGGCGCCCGCCGCGCCCCGCCGCGCCCCCTCGTAGTGGGTGGGGCGTGGGGGCGTGGGGCGCGCGGTCCGCCGGGGGTTCGGCGCCCCCGACGCCGATCCCGAGACGGTCCCGAGACGGTCCCGAGGCGGTCCCGAGGCGGTCCCGTCACGGCTCCGTACCGCCCCCGTACCGCCCCCGCCACGGACGGAAACTTTCGGACACGGCCCGGGGGGACAACCGGGGAACATCCCAGGGACATCCCGGGGACACCCCCGTTCCGCCCCCGGATTCGCAACCACCGCCCCGGGCAGGAACAATCAGGGTCCACGGGCCGTACTGTCATGGCCCGACGGGGAGGTGGCAGGCAAGTGGAGCAGCTGACGCAGCACGACCCGAGGAGGATCGGGCCCTTCGAGGTGCTGGGCCGGCTCGGCGCGGGCGGCATGGGCCTCGTCTATCTCGCGCGCTCGGCGTCCGGGCGGCGCGTGGCGATCAAGACCGTGCGGACGGAACTCGCCGAGGACCAGCTGTTCCGGGTCCGCTTCACCCGCGAGGTCGAGGCCGCGCGGGCGGTCTCCGGCTTCTACACGGCCGCCGTCGTCGACGCCGATCCGCGCGCCGCGGTGCCGTGGCTCGCCACCGCGTACGTCCCCGCTCCCTCCCTCGAAGAGATAGTGAACGAGTGCGGGCCGCTGCCGGCTCAGGCGGTGCGCTGGCTCGCGGCCGGCGTCGCCGAGGCCCTGCAGTCGATCCACGGCGCCGGTCTCGTCCACCGCGACCTCAAGCCGTCGAACGTCCTCGTCGTCGAGGACGGCCCGCGGGTGATCGACTTCGGTATCGCGTCCGGCGTCTCCAACACGCGTCTGACCATGACCAACGTCGCCGTCGGCACCCCCGCCTACATGTCTCCCGAGCAGGCCCGCGACTCGCGCGGGGTCACCGGCGCCAGCGATGTCTTCTCGCTCGGTTCGATGCTCGTCTTCGCCGCCACCGGACACGCCCCCTTCCACGGCGCCAACCCGGTCGAGACGGTGTTCATGCTGCTGCGCGAGGGCCCGGACCTGGAGGGTCTGCCGGAGGAGCTGCGGCCGCTCATCGACGCGTGCATGCGGATGGAGGTCGGCCAGCGGCCCAGCCCGGCCGACCTCCAGGCGATGCTGGCCCCGCACCTGTTCGACTCCGGCGCGGCCGGCGACGACAGCGGTACGGCGGCGGCCTGGCTGCCCGCGTCCGCCACCGAGCTGATCGAGGCCCGCCGGGGTGGCCGGCCGAATCCCCCGCAGCGTCCCGCCGCCCCGCCGATGCCGCCGCGCCCGCCGCGACCGCCGGCCGCGTGGGACGGCGGCGATCCGCGTACGGCCGACCGCCCGGCGGGTGGCCGCCACGCCGGCCCCGCGCACCCCGCTCCCGTTCCCGCTCCCGCCCAGATGTCCGGGGCGGGGCCCGTGTCCGCCGCCGTGGCCGCGCCGCCGGTCGTACCGGGGCCTGGTCCCGCGCCCGTATCGGCCCCCGTGTCCGCTTCCGCTTCCGCCGCCGCCGTGGCCGACCCCGGTCCGGTACGGCTCGCGGGCGCCGCCGTCCCGATCGGCCCCGGCCCCCGGGTGGCCGACACCCGCGCCGCGCTCTCCCTCGGCCCCGGCGCCGCCGCGGGCACCGCCACCGGCTGGATCCGCCCGCCGGGCGGCACCACGCACGGCGCCGCTCCCGGCGGCGGCGCAGGCATCGGCACCGGCCCCGGCCCCGGTGCCGAACCGGGCCCGCCGCCCGGCGCCCGCCCCCTGCCCGGTACGGGACCGGGTGCGGGACTCGGTACGGGACCGGGTGCGAGCGCCGCGCCCGCGCCCGGGGCCACGGCCGCGCCGCAGGGCCCCGCCCCCTGGCGGCCCTGGCGTTTCCGCATGTCCAACGACGTGTGGGGGACCCCCGTCGTCGACGGCGACCTGCTCTACGTCACCTCCTTCGAGGTCCACGCGCTCGACACGGCCAGCGGCCGGCGCCAGTTCAAGACCCGGGACGTCGCCTGGTCGATGGCGGTGGCCCAGGGCCGTATCCACGCCTCCGACGGCCCCACGCTCTACGCGCTCGACGCCCACGACGGCAGCGAGCGCTGGCGGCTGCACACCGACGCCTGGGTGTACTCGCTCCAGGTCGACCGGGGCACCGTCGTCACCGGCACCCGGGGCGGCGGCGTCCAGGCGTGGGAGGCCGCCAACGGCGCCAAGCTGTGGGAACTGAGCGGCGCGCAGACCGACTTCGAGACGGTCGAGGGCGGACCGGCCGTGCACGGCGACACCGTGTACGTGTGGCGCGACGCCCGCCTCCAGGCGCTCGACGCCCGTACCGGCGCCGAGCGCTGGTCGTACCCGATCGGCGACGCGGCCTCCTGCGCCCACGTACCGCTGCGGCTGGCCCCGGCGGAGGACGGCTGCGTGTACGTCGCGGCCGGCACCCGGGTGCTGTCGATGGACATCGCGACCGGGCATGTGCGCTGGCACTTCGAGGCGCCGGCGGTCTTCGTCTCGCCGCCCGCCTTCGCGCCCGGACCGGCCGTCACCGGCGGCGGGGTCTACCTCGCCGACCACCTCGGCACGGTGTACGCGCTCGACGCGACCACCGGCCAGGACCGCTGGCGGATCGCGACCGAGCCGCGCCAGTCCACCGAGCCGGTGCTTGTCGCCGCCGGGCACGTCCATGTCGGCAGCGGCAGCGCCCTCTACACGCTCGACGCGGTCACCGGCACCCCGAAGTGGCGGTTCGCGGCGGGCGGCGAGCTGATCGGCACCCCGGTGGTCGCCGACGGCCGGGTCCACTTCGGCTCGGCCGACCACGTCCTCTACACACTGGACGCGGCCGGCGGGCAGCTGCGCTGGAAGCTGGCGACGGGCGGCGAGATCACCGGCTCGCCGGTGGCCCGGAACGGGGTCGTGTACGCGTGCAGCAAGGACCGCTGCGTGTACGCGCTGGACGCGGTGAAGGGGACGGCGACCAACCGGGGCGCGTGAGCGGGGCCTTCGCGGATTCGTCCGGGTGGCCACGGTGCGGCCCCCGGACCGTGGGCGTCCGTGCAGGGCGTCGCGGGGGGCCCTGCTGTGGGGTCCCCGCTATGCGGTGCAGCCGATCTTCTTCTTTGTTCCGGTCACGAAGTCCTCGACGAAGTTCTGGAACTTCTCGACCCCTGCTTGGGAGTCCTCGACGCGGTCCCCCTTGAACAGGATGACGAAGTGCACGTATTTCACAGGGCTGTCGCACTTGGCGGTGACCAGTGCGCCATTGCTGCCGATGACGGCAGTCCCCGTGAAGGGGATCTTGCGTAGTGCGCCCAGCTTGTATTCGGATTTTGCGTATTCCCAATCCTCTGGGTTGAGCCCTCTATCGGACAACCGGACAGTGATGTCCAAAACGCGAATGCCGTCGACTGTTATGTCGCAATATGCGGGATCTGCATCCACTGGTTCGGGATCCCACGTTTTCAGCTTTTCGCCTTGAGGGATGAGTGGCGAGATGGCGGCTTCCTTTACGGGGACTTCGCAGAGTTCCTTTGGGGCGGCGAGGTCGTTCTTTCCGCACGCGCTTGCCAGCAGGGCCAGCACGGCGATACCGGATGCCATCCGGAGTGTGTTTCTCACTACTGGTCCCCCGCAATGCCGTCCGCCTTGGCGTTTCCGTCGTTCGCAGCTGCGGAGATTCTGTTGTAGATCCCCTTGTCCTCCGAGTATCCCGTCTCTCCATCCGCCCATTCGGAGTTCACGGAGTACCACTGCTCGGCCAGCGCGTTGAGCTGTTTTCGGCGGCTGGTGTAGGTGTCTTGGTTGTCGCTGGTCACCTGGGCTTCCTGTCGATTCTGCTCGTCCATGATCCAGGCGCTGGTGACCACGTCAGCTCCGCGCTGGACGACATCACCGAAGACGGGAATGACGTTGAGTAGCGCACCGGTGGTGTGATAGCTCCACGCCTTGTCCCAGGTGTAGTCGTGCCTGTCGCCCTTGAGCGCGTTGTACCGGGCTTCCTCCATGAAGCCGACCGCATGGCCGGCCGCGTCCAGTGTGTCCTCCGGCCTGCTGTCCTTGTCGTGGAAGCTGGCGACGATGGCGTGGTTCATTCCCTCGTGGAGCATTCCGTAGGATTCCTCGCTCCGGGAGATCTGCTTGGTCACCTCCATCACTTGCTTCTGGTCCAAGTCGCCCTGGGTGCCGCTCTGGTCGTGCATGGCGACGAACACATCGGAGCCGTGGTTGGTCATGATCTTCGCCATGTCGTCGCGAAGGGAGGCGTGCATGTCGTCGCCCTGGCCGGAGAAGGTCTTCAACGCGCGCTCGAAGATACGGTCGTTGGCATCCGTGTGCTGCGTGGGTTTCTCGGGTGCGGAGCCGTTGGGGTCGACCCCCGTCGCGGCCGCGGTCAGCGCGTCGCCGAGGCCCTTGCGGCCGTCGGCGTCCTCGACGTCGCCGGCGTCCATCTCGATATTGCCCTGCCAGCGGGTGGTGTTGGTGACGTCCCAGTCGCGGCTTCCCTTGCCGTCGCCCACGAGGTAGTCGAAGCGCTCCTTGCCGGCGCTGGTGCCGGGGTCGAGATAGCCGGCAGCCCCTTCCGGATCGCGGGACATGACCCCGAGAGCGCCGTCGACGGGGTCGTTCGCGAACCAGCCCTCCTGGTCCTCCCCGGTGAACTCGCCGTACAGGTCCCAGATGTCGGGGTTCTTCTTCTCCATGGCGATCATGTCGTCGGTGACGTCCGCGACGAACTGCGGCGAGTAGGCGCTGCTGCCCTGCTGCATGAGCGTGGCCAGGCTCTGGTAGCCACGGATCTGCTGACCCTCTCCCTTGGCCAGATGCCGCTTCTCACCGGCCGCCTTGAAGTCGTACGCGTCGTCGCCGTGTTCGCGCAGCCCTGCGCGCCACTTGTTGTAGAAGCGCGCGTCGTCCGTCTTCGACCAGTCGCTGAACGCCTGGTTGTACGCCTCGGTCCCGAAGCGCAGATGCTTGCCGTGGGCGTCCTTGAAGTCCGGGACGTGGGTCGCGGTGGCCAGCGAGTCGGCCAGGCCGCCGTTGATCTGCAGATAGACGCTCTTGTGCTTGGTGTCGTCGAAGTACGCCAGATCGTCGATCTTGTTGGCCAGCCGCAGTGCCTTGTCGGGACCGAGCAGGTCGAGGTAGGTCTGACTGAAAGCCTTGTCCCCTGAGTTGTCGCGCATCAGACGCGCGTACTCCTCCGGGTCGGAGGGTTTTCCTCCGGCCAGGATCTGGTCGGCGTACTTCTTCGCCTCGCGGGCCTCGACCACTTCGATGTCACCGACGGCGTCGCCGTTGAAGTCGTGTGCGCCTCCGATGATGTCGTTCGCGACCCTCTCGAAGAGTCCCTTGATGCCGGCGGCATCCCGGAGCGCCAGCTTGGCCCCCTCGTCGGCGTCGTCGACCGCCAGGACGGCGTTCGCCACGGCGGCGGTCCAGCTGGCTTCCAGGGCTTGACGCACAGCCTCGTCCACGAAGCTGCCGCCCTCCGGATCCTTGCGCTTGCTGGTATCGAGATGCGCCTTGCCCTTGGTGTCGATGTGGATGTCGGCTTCCTTGGCCGACTCCACCAGCTTGTTCACGGCATGTATGCGTTCCGTGAACTGGGCATGGATGTCCCGCAGGATCGATGCGATGGCCCGGGCCTCGACAGCGGCGGAGTCGAACTGCTTGCGGGTCCCCTTGAAACGGGCTTCGGCGGCGTCCGCGCTCTCGCCGACCCATCCTCCGTCCGTCGTGACGCTTTGGACGCTTCCTCCGTAGGCCGCGCCCAACTCGTCGAAACCCTTCGCCATTTCGTCCCATGAAGTGGCTGCGGTGGTCAGCGGGCCCAAGCGGATGGTGACGATGTCCTGGTAGGTGAGCATGCCTGATCCTTCAAGTCTGCGGAGAGCGGGGCTCGTTCCCGCGGCCCGAGCCCGCGGGAGGGGTGAGTCAGGTGTGCGGGTGCGGGTCCGGCTTCGCTGTCACGATCGCGCCCAAGGAGCTCTTCACGCCGTGGTCGACGTACCGGAAGCCGCTCTTCGTCTTGCCCAGCGCCTCCTGGTCGTACGCGAGGCGCGCCTTGAGGCTCTTCACCTGGCGGGCCCATTCGGCATGCGCGTCCTTCAGCCCCGCCCCGGTCGCCCAGCCCGTGAACTCCAACTCCGCGGCGTCCGTGTTCTCGTCGGCGTGGATGCCGGTCTTGTCCACGCCGGGGCCGATGTGATTCCGCAGCGCGTTGATGGCCCCGCTCTTGCCCTGCGCGTTCGTCTTCAGATCGGCCGGGCCGGCGCTACCACCCGTGCTGTTCAGGCGCATGCCGCCGTCGTGACGTGCCGCGGCGGCCTCGGCCTTGAGCTGCTCCCACTCGTCCCACGCCATCGTTCCCCCGCATTCGTCGCTGTTCGTCGCTGTTCGTGGTGTGCCGTGGTCCGCTGCGAGGAGTCGCACCGAGGCGACGCGGGGACCCGAGGGAACGGTGACCTTCGTCCGCCGCGATGAACCGGGCGCCGGCACTGGTGGCCTCGGCGCGGAGAGGCGACGGCCGTGGTCCACCGGACCGGTGATCGCCGTGCTCGGTACGACGACGGCGGCGGTGGGGCCGCCTTCGGCGGCGCTCCGGAGTTCGGTCGCGTGGCCACCGCGCGTAGTGGCGGTGCGGGCCATGACCGTTCCCTTCCTGGAGACGCACGCGTCATTCCACGTGCGTGCAGCGCGACTGAACCCTTCGTTTGCAGCGGAAGAGTTCACGCGTTGACCGGTGCAAACATATGCCGCCAGGGGTCCGGGTCGTCAACGCGTGGCGTTTCCTGTAATCACAGGAAGAGCCGAAAATGATCGAAGAGTTCTGTGAGTCGATGGGGGTGGGCGGCTCGGATCCTTGTGTCAATCAGGTTCCAGCGGACTGGAGTTGGCCGCATCGGCGTCCGTTGCTTTCGGATACGTCGGTCGGTGGGTGCTCGGCCGGGAATCGATCCTCGTCCCGTACGTCCTGTCCTGGGGTGGCCGCGCCGGATCCCACCCCCCCCTCTCGCTCTTCGCCGTACACGCCCTGCGTGTGGCCGGAACCGGTGGCTGCGCAGGGGCGTCGAGGGTCGGCGGGCGGTGTGCGCGGGTGGCATGGCGAATGCGCGGGGTGCGGCGGCTCGCGCTGATGCACGGTGAGGCGCGAGTGACGCGGCAACGCGCCGGGAGGTCGCCCGGACGAGTGATTGTGACGGTGTGCTCCCGGCTGGACACTCATCGCATTCGGAGGGTCCGCAGGGCCCTCCCGATGAGAGGAGCAGTCGTCATGGCCGCAGTCGAATCCTCCGCGACGCTGGAGCCGCGGATCGAGAGCAGTTCGCTGGACGCCGAGCGGAGCCAGGGCCAGGACCTCGCGCAGATCGGCGGCAATGTCGGCGCCATCTGGCGGGCGTGGTGGACGTGGAGCCCGGGCAACGGGACGTTCAACCTCCAGCTGCCCTGGAGCGTGATCGGGGTCGACTCGACGGTCGTCATCACGGCCTCCGAGATCGACGGCAACGGGCACCGCTTCGTCGGCGCCGCACCCTTCCAGGTGTCCAGCATCGCCCCCGCCGCCGGGACGGTGACCTTCAAGATCAACATCGGCTGGAACAGCGCGCTGCCGATGCGCACCGACGTCCTGGTCTTCAACTGAGCGTCGGACTCACGAGGCCCCGGGCGCTATGACAGCGCCCGGGGCCTCTTTGCGTGGTGGGGTGTCACCGAGGTGGCGACGTCCCGTTCCGCCGTGCCGCGCACGGTTGCCGACGGCGCTGCGCGGCCGTCGGCTTCGGGGGTGCTACTGGGTCACGTACCAGGCCTGACCCGTGCTGCCGGTGTAGTCCCACTGGATCGCCTTGGCGCCGTTGGCGGTGCTGCTCGCGCCGATGGCCAGGTACTTGCCGCTGTTCCCGTTGAAGATGAAATCGCCATTCCAGTACCAGCGCTGGCTGTCGCTGCCGGTGTAGTCCCACTGGATCGCTTCGGCGCCGTTGGCGGTGCTGCTCGCGCCGATGGCCAGGTACTTGCCACTGTTGTAGTTGATGACGTGAGCGCCTTCGAGCCACCACACCTGAGACGCGCTGTCCGCCAGGCAGTCCCACTGAATCGCGTTCGCGCCGTTGGCCGTGTTTCCCGAGCCGATCGCCAGGCACTTGTTGCTGTTCCAGTTGTGGATCTTGTAATAGCCCGCTTCGGACGTCATAGGGGCGGCCGACTCCGTACCCGCATCGCGGGCCGCGGAGGCTCGCGCGACGGATTCCTTCAGGCGCTTGGCCTGGGCGGGGAACCGGCTTTCAAGGTCCCGCACCTCCTGCGGCGTGAGCTTCTCCAGCGAGGAGCCGGCGATCTGGTTCGCGGTGGCCGGAGCCGGAGCCGGAGCCGCCGAAACCGGGGAAGCCACGGCGGGAGTCGCCATCGCCAAGGACGCCGCGGAGGCCATGCCGACAAGGATCTTGGTAGTACGGGCCATCGTCGTTCCTCTCTCAAGAAGAGCGTGCAAGTCATTTTTCGGGCGCGCAGAGGTGAATCTCCCGAGCTTTCGCTGGAGATTCCGCTCGTTGATCACTGAATCAAAGATACGCACGCAGCGTCACGGCGCGCCAACGCGACGTTATCGACGACTTCTTGAGAGTGACCGAGAAAGACCCCAACCCTTTGGCGGGTCGGTGAAGCGGAGTCATTCGGTGGTCCGTATTCGCTGGTCAAAAGCAACTGGAATTGAACATTCCAGATATCGCTCGCGGCGCGTGTGAGGGTGGAACTCACGCATGTCCGGGAATCGACTCCCGGTGATGCCCGGCACTCTCGTGAGAGAGAAGGACAGAGGGGGTGGGGCGGCGGATCTCGCGTCGCTACCGGGGCGGGAGAGCTGCGACGCGGTGATCCGCCTGCCCCTTACGGCCCTTACGGCCCTTACGGGTTGGTGCCCGGGGCCACGTACCCCGCACCGATGCCGCTGTCGGTCTCCGGGACGCACGCGGGAACCTCGCGTACCACCGACATCGACAGCGAGCCGACCTGCCCGTGGGGCCCCGTCGTCGCCACGAACAGCAGGTGGTCTCCCTCCGGGACGGCACTCGGCCTGATCAGCGAGTAGTGCCCGTCGATCCCGGTGCCCGTCTCCCGGGTCTCGGGGAAGACCTTCGAGGAGTCGAAGCCGGCGTCGTAGCGGACCTTGGCCCGGCACGAGGGCGAGTAGGTCATCACCGCCGCCGGAATGCCCGCTTCCCGTAGGGCGGACTGCAGCCCGGGGATGCCCCGGGGGTTCATGACCTCCACGGCGACCGTGCCGTCCGGGAGGGACTTCACCACGTAGTCGGCCGTGGCGATGTCGATGTTCCCGCTCCCGCCGCCGTGCGGACCCGGAGTGCCGGACGGCGAGCCGGTGAGGGAGAGCGTGACGGCTGCCGCGGCCGCCGCCGCGACGGCTCCCAGGACGAGCACCGGCCGGCGGCGCGGAGAACGGCGCGGGGAGCGGCGCGGGGTGCGGGTCGGGGTGCGGTGGTCGCCGGGGAAGAGCGGGACGACCGGGCCGGCGGGGCCGCCGGTCCCGGCGGTGGAGCCGGCTTCGGTGGCTTCGGTGGCCTCGGCGGGCTCGGGGACCTTGACGGTCTCGGCGGCGAGGGTGGCCGCGCGGGCGCCGAGTTCGTCCGCGAGCCGCTGCTTGAAGTGCAGGGGGGCGTTCACCGGGTGGCCTCCAGAACGATGTCGTGACGGTCGGTACGGGTCGGTCCGGTGGCGCGCAGCGCCTTGCGGGCGCGGTGCATCCGGACCCGGGCGGAGGCCGGGCTGATACCCAGCACCCGCGCCGCCTCGCGGGTGGTCAGCCCGTCCAGGACCACCAGGTCGAGCACGTCGCGCAGGGGTTCGGACAGTGCCGCGTGGGCGGCCGCCAGGTGCCGGGTGGCCCGGGCGGCGTCGATGCGGCTCTCGATGGCGCTGACGTCCTCGTCGTCCAGCAGCCGCCGGCCGGTGATCCGGGCGACCGCGCGCAGTTCGCGGGTGCTGCCCCGGAAGTGCGAGGAGAGGACGTTGCGTGCGATGCCGTACAGCCAGGCCACCGGCGTGCCGCGCCGGGCGTCGTACGTGTGCGCGTTCTCCAGCGCCGTCACGAAGATGTCCGCCGTGAGGTCGGCGGCCAGGTGCGGGCTGTCGACGCGCCGGGTGACGAACCCGAGCACCGCGTCGAATTGCTGCTCGTAGAAGACGGCGAACCCGGCGGGGTCGCGCGCCGGTGGTGCTGTCGGGTGCTCCGTCGGCACGGAGGGCTCCTTGGGGCAGGGCGAGTGGTGCCTTACACCTCTACTTGGCCGTACTGCCCGGAAGCGTTACACCCCTGCGTCCCTCCCTGCCCTGGAGGTGAGCCGGGTGGCTCAGTGGCAGATGACGTACAGCAGCCACGGGCCGTAGTCGGCGCCCCAGGTGTCGCAGGGGACACCGGGGTTGAGTCCGCCGCCGCCCGGGATCTGCGGGTCAGGGACGCAAGAGCCGCCGTCGGCACTGGTCCGGCCGGGGTACTCGTAGCGGACCCAGCCGTTCTGCAGGATGATGACGCAGCTGCCGCCGGCAGCGTGAGCCGGTGCGGTGGCGGCGATCGGCATGGCGATCATCCCGCCGACCATCGCAGCGGCGGTGAGCAGAGACTTGAACGTGCGCATCGAGTGGTGTCCTCACGTCGAGTGATGTGCCGAACACGCTCGATATCGCCTGGAATAGTCGCGGTCACACCGGCCCGTCGAGAACTCGCCATCACACCTCGGTCGGGCCCGGCCGGTCGTTGCCCTGGTGTGGGGGAGGAGGGGGAGGCGGGGGCGGGGGCGGGGTGTCGTCGGGCCCCGGGCCGTACCCGTACCTGCTTCCGTACCTGTCCCCGTCGCCGTATGCGGTGCCGTCAGGGTTCCCCGTACCGCCGGGAATGCTCGTACTCCCGTCGGCCCCGTCGGCCCGGTCGGCCCGGTCGGCCCGGGTGCCGCGCGGGCGCGGACGGCCGGACATCAGGGCGGCACCGAGGAGCAGCAGGACGCCGCCTCCGGCCGCCAGCGCGACCCCTTCCCCGAGGCCGTGCCCGCTGGTGTCGAAGGAGAGCCCGTTCTGGACCTGCGCGACCCGCACCATCCACAGCACGGTGAACCCGAGCACGATCAGCCCGGCGACCGCGACGACCGCGCGCGAGCGCAGCAGCAGCCCGACCAGGGTGACCAGGGCGGCGAAGGCGAACGGGAGCAGGATCGAGCCGATCACCTGGGCCCGGACGTCGGTGATGCCCCCGAACAGGTCCTGGATCCGGTAGTCGCGGCCGGGACGGCCGTCGTACCAGGCACGGAAGGGGCTCCATACGGCGGCCGTCGCTCCTGCGAGGGCCAGGACCGAGCCCACGATGTTGCGGATCACCGTGTGGCCTCCCTTCGGTCGGCTCTCGGTCACGACGCTACGCCGGGTCGCGGGGGGTGTCCTGTCGAGTGGAGGGCGGCGTTAGGGTGACGCGGACACGATCAACCGGCCGTTGGGGGAACGGGGAAATGATCCGCACCAGGCTGAAACTCGCGGCGACCCTTACGTTGGTCGTCTTCGCGCTGACCGGCTTCCAGACCAGCCGGGGGCACGGTCATGGAAGCCACGGCAGCCACGGCGGCTACGGGGGCAGCAGCGACCACGGCAAGAGCGACGACTCGGGTGGCGGCTGCTCGACGCCGAAGAAGAGGAATCACTACGACAGCGACGATGACGACGACTACGGCTCCGGTTCGGGCTCCGGGGACACCACCAGTGCGTCTCCTTCGCCGGCCGTCTCGGAGGAACCGGACGTCGACGTCGTCGTGGTCGACTGCGTCAAGCCGGCCGGGAAGAAGGGGACGGGTGCGGGTACGGGGATGGGGAAGGGCAAGCCCGGCGGCCGGGCCGACACCACCGCCACGGTCAGGGTGACCGCGAAGCCGGGGGTGACGGGCACGTACCGGATCGCCCTCACCTTCGAGGAGCGCGCGAACGTCCCGGTCGACGGGGGCGAGATCCTGGTGAAGATCGACGGCCCGGGCGAGAAGCGGTACGACGTGCCGATGAAGAACCCGAAGTCCGTCGACCGGGTGAAGCTGTGCACCGTGGGCAATGTCTGGGAGGACGACTCGTCTCCGACGGAGCCTCTCGCCACCCCTCGCCGCTAACGGATCCTGAACCCGGAGGCAGGGCCCTTTTCCGCCCCCGGGCCCTTCTCCGCCTCCGCTCTCGCCCCGCGCGCCCGTCGTGCGAACAGTTCGGCCTGCCGCTCCGGCGGCAGGTTCCCCAGCGCGATCAGGTGCGGGGCATGCGCGAGGGCCTGGGTCCTGGCCGCCTCGCGGGCCGACCACAGGGCCCGTACGGTTCCCTGTACGGCCTCGGTCGGGTACGCGGCGACGACGGCGGCAGCCTTCCGCGCCGCCGCCAACGCACCTCCCCGCACCGTCAGTTCGGATACGAGACCGGTCGCGTGCGCCCGCTCGGCGGAGAGCCGTTCGGCGGTGCCCATCAGCGCCATCCGCGCGACTTCCCCGTAGGGCATCCGCTGTGCCATGTGGATCGTCTCGAAGGCGCTGACCATGCCGTAGGTGGTGTGCGGGTCGAAGAACTCGGCGCCCTCGCCCGCGATCAGGAACTCGGCCTCGGCGAGCAGATAGAAGGCTCCGCCGCAGGCCATGCCCTCGACGGCGGCGACGACCGGCTTCCACAGGTCGTTGGACTTGGGGCCGATGGCGAGGAGCGGATCGTCGATCGTGAACGGGGAGGTGGGTTGCGGGAGTTCACCCGCCGCCGTCCGGTCGACGCCGGTACAGAAGGCCCGTTGACCGGCGCCGGTGATCACGATCGCCCGGATGTCGTCCTCGTACCGGAACCCCCGCCAGATCTCGGCGAGTCGGCGGGCCATCGCGAGGGTGAGGGCGTTGTGCCGCGCGGGCCGGTCGAGGGTGACGACGGCGACACCGGTGCCGGTGTCGCGTTCCACCGTGATCGTCATCCGCGCTCCAGGAGCCAGCGGGGCACGGTGATGCCGCCGATCTCGGCGAAGACCACCTTCACGGGTGCGCCTATGCGCAGCCGGGCCGGGTCGACCGAGTCGAGCTGGGCGCCGGGGGAGGCGACGACATTGCCGGCGAGGCGGACGCGGGGAGCGTCGGCGAGTTCGACGAGCACCGCGTTGTACGGGGCCTGGGCGGCGTAGTCGGGCAGCAGGGGCGGGTGGGGGACGACGAACGACCAGATCCGGCCGCGCCCCGACAGCCGGCGCCAGGTGCTGTCGAAGGACTGGCAGTGCGGGCAGCAGGGGCGGGGCGGGAAGCGCGGCTCGGCGCAGGCGGCGCAGGTCTGGACGCGCAGTTCGCCGCGGGCGGCGTACTCCCAGAAGGGTGCGCCGTCCTCGTCGATCACGGGGGTGAGCATCGCGAACTCCTCGAATCTTCGAATCTTCGGGTGCTTGGCGGTGCTTGGCGGTGCTTGACGGTGTGGGGAGGTGCTTGACGGTGGGGTGTGCGGGCGCTCCTCGGGCGTACGCCCCGGCCGCGTCGTCTCAGGAGCGGAGGAGGACGGCCGAGGTGGGGACGCCCTCGCCCGCCGTGACGAGGCAGGTGGCGGCGCCCGGCACCTGGGCGGTGGAGTCGCCGCGGAGCTGCTTGACGCCCTCGGTGAGGAGGTTGAAGCCGTGGACGTACGCCTCCGACAGGCCGCCCCCACCGGTGTTGAGCGGCAGCCGGCCGCCGGTCTCCAGGGCGCCGCCCTCGGTGAAGGCTCCGCCTTCGCCGCGACCGCAGAAGCCGTAGCCCTCCAGGGAGAGTGGGACGAGCGGGGTGAAGGCGTCGTAGATCTGGGCGACATCGACGTCGGCGGGGCCGAAGTCGGCCTGTTTCCACAGGTGTCGGGCGGCCGTCCAGGCCGGGCCGGTCAGCGGGTCGTCGGTCCAGTAGTTGACCATGCCGTGGTGCTGGGCGGGCAGCCCTTGGGCCGCAGCGTGCACATAGACCGGCGGGCGGCGGCAGTCGTGGGCGCGTTCGGCGGAGACGATCACACAGGCGAGGGCGCCGTCGGTCTCCAGACAGTTGTCGAAGAGGCAGAGGGGTTCGCTGATCCAGCGGGAGGTCATGTACATCTCGCGGGTGAGCGGGCGTTCGTACATGATCGCGGCCGGGTTCTGGTTGGCGCGGTTGCGGCAGGCGAGGGCGACGTTGAAGAGATGGTCGCGGGTGGCGCCGTACTCGTGCATGTAGCGGCGGGCGAGCATGCCGATCTCGTCGGCGGGCCGCAGCAGCCCGAAAGGCCGGGTCCACTGTGCCGGGGTGGCCAGCTGGGCGGTGGTGTTCGTCCAGGGCCGGGGCCCGGAGCCGCGCTTACGGGACCGCCAGGCGACGCCCACCGTGGCCTGTCCGGTGGCGACGGCCGCGGCGAGGTGCCCGACGGTGGCGCACGAACCGCCGCCGCCGTAACCGACCTTGGCGAAGAACGTGACGTCCCCGGCCCCGATGGCCTTGGCCACCTCGACCTCGTCGGTCTCCTCCATGGTGTACGAGGCGAAGGCGTCGACCTCGGCGGGCGCGATGCCGGCGTCGTCGAGGGCGGCGAGGATCGCCCGGCAGGCGAGCGTCTTCTCGGACTCCGGGAGGCGCTTGGCGAAGGCCGTCTGGCCGATCCCGACGATGGCTGTGCGGTCCTTGAGCACGGCAACCCCCATGGTGTTCCCGACTGCTGACAGCTCGTCAGGCTATCGCTAATCTGACGAGTAGTCAGGTGTGTGGTCGAGGGTGCGTGGCTGTGGCGCGGAGTCCGAGGCGCACAGGCCAAGGCGCTCGGGTTCGGGGCGCGATGCTCGGGTTGGGGTGCGGCGCTCGGGTTCGGGACGGGGCAGGGCTGGGGTACGACCGGCGGAGGTGGTGGTCGTGGAGTGGGGACCCGGATCGGTGGGGGAGCTGGTGCGCCGGGCGGCGGCGCGGTACGGCCCGCGCGAGGCGGTCGTCGAGGGCCGTACCCGGATCACGTACGCCGAGCTCGCCGCGCGGGTCGAACGCGCGGCGGCCGCCTGTCTCGCCACCGGGATCCGGGCGGGCGACCGGGTCGCCGTCTGGGCGCCGAACTCCCTGGACTGGATCGTCTCCGCGCTCGGCGCGGTCACGGCCGGCGCCGTCCTCGTCCCCCTCAACACCCGCTTCAAGGGCGCCGAGGCGGCGGACATCCTCGCCAGGTCGCGGGCCCGGCTGCTGTTCGTCACCGGCACCTTCCTGGGCACCTCGTACGTGGCGTCGTTGCGCCGCTCGGGCGTCGAACTGCCCGCGCTGGAGCGGGTGGTGGTGTTCAGTGACACGGTTCCGGACGAGCCGGGCTACACGACCTGGCGGGCCTTCCTCGACGCCGGCCGAGGCGTGGGCCCGGTACGGGTGCGGGCGCGGGCCGACGCCGTGATGCCCACCGATCCCTCGGACATCGTCTACACCTCGGGCACCACCGGCCGCCCCAAGGGCGCGGTCGTCACCCATGAACAGTCCCTGCGCTGCTACACCGTGTGGAGCGAACTGGCCGGGCTGCGCGAGGGCGACCGCTATCTGATCGTGAACCCCTTCTTCCACACCTTCGGTTACAAGGCGGGCGTGCTCGCCTGTCTGCTGCGCGGCGCGGTGATGATCCCGCAGCCCGTGTTCAGCGTGGACACCGCGCTCGCGCACATCGCCGCCGAACGCGTCACCGTTCTGCCCGGCCCGCCCACCCTCCACCAGTCCCTCCTCGACCACCCGGCCCGCGCCGCCCACGACCTGTCCAGCCTGCGCCTGGTCGTGACCGGCGCGGCGGTCGTGCCGCTGCGGCTCGTCGAGCGGCTGCGCACCGAGCTGGGTGTCGGCACCGTCCTCACCGCGTACGGCCTCTCCGAGGCGAGCGGCCTGGTGTCCATGTGCCGCCGGGGCGACCCGCCCGAGGTCGTCGCCCGCACCTCGGGCCGCGCCATCCCCGGCACCGAACTCAGGGTCTCCCTGTCGGGGGAGGTCCTGGTGCGCGGCCCGCACGTCATGTGCGGCTACTTCGAGGACCCGGAGGCGACCGCCGCCGCGATCGACGCGGACGGCTGGCTGCACACCGGCGACGTGGGCGTCCTCGACGAGGCGGGCAACCTCCGGATCACCGACCGGATCAAGGACATGTTCATCGTCGGCGGCTTCAACGCCTACCCCGCCGAGATCGAACAGCTCCTCGGCCTCCACCCCGACATCGCCGACGTCGCCGTCGTCGGCATCCCGGACCCCCGCCTCGGCGAGGTCGGCAAGGCCTTCGCGGTCCGCCGCCCGGGGGCCCGGGTGACGGCGGACGACCTGATCGCCTGGTCCCGCCGCGAGATGGCCAACTACAAGGTCCCCCGTCAGGTGGAATTCCTCCCCGAGCTGCCGCGGAACGCGAGCGGAAAGGTTCTGAAGGGGGAATTGCGGGCGCGGCGCGAGGGGTAGCGTGTGTGATCCAGGCCACTCGACGCGGTGGTATGGTCGATGGTATGGCAACCAAGAAGTACACGGTCACCCTGCCCGAGGAACTGGCGGAGGAGATCCGCCGCGAGGTGGGTCCGGGCGGCTTCAGCGCGTATGTAACCAGCGCCATACAGCGCAAGCGGAAGCACGACCACCTGGGCGAGTTGGTCACCTGGATGGAAGAGGAGTACGGCCCGGTCGACGACGAGGCGCTCGCGGCGGCCGAGGCGGAGCGGCGCGAGATCGTCCGCGCGTACGAGGAGCGGATGGCCCGTGAACGCGTCACGGCCGAGGCCCCCGAAGCTACCGAGGTGCGACAGGCCGATGCCGCATGACCGAACTCTGCTACGTCCTGGACAGTGAGGCGCTGTCGAGGGCGGCCCTCGGGGACATGAAGATGAGGGCGCGTCTGGCGGACGCGCACAAAGCAGGCGTCAGCGTCGTGACCAGTTCCATGACGCTGATCGAGGCGTACCACTCCAAGATCCCGTACGCGGCGTGGAAGTGGTTCCTGTCGCGGATCGAGGTCGAACCCGTCACGGAGGAGATCGCGGACTCGGCGATCACCCTCCTGAAGGGCGCGGGCCTGCACGGCCACAAGTACGCGATCGACGCGGCGCTGGCCGTGATCGCGGGGCGCCGGCGAGGGATCGTGACGGTGTTCACGTCCGATGAGGACGACATGAACAAGCTCTGCCCGTCACGGGTCATGGTGCGTCCCGTCTGAGGCACCGAGCCGGCCGGGAGGTCGGAGGTCCGGACCGGGCGACCGGTCCGGACCTCCTCCCCAGCGCGCGCATGCGTGCGGCTTCCCCCGTCCCCGGTGACGGCTGGCCCCCACCGTCCGCCTCCGAGGTGCGCCGATCATGCCGCAGCCCCGGCCGGGCGGCGAAGCGGGCGGGCGGAATCCGTCAGGTCGCCGGGGCGCCGCAGACGAAGAGGCCCGGACCGGCGAACCGGTTCGGGCCTCTTCACATGGAGCAAGGTGCGGCGGGGCGGATCTCAGACGCCCTGACCGCCGCCCACGACGACCACGGTGGCGTGGATGTTGCCCGTGGGCGTGTCGGTCATCGCGTGCATGTCGGCCAGCGCGGGCGTGGCAGTGCCGGCCGCGACGGCGACGGCCAGGGCGATGCCGGCCAGAAGGCGCTTGGTGCGGGTCATCTGGGACTCCTCGGACGAGTGACTCGTATCCACGCGACCCTCGCACGTGACGGCCCGGCAGACCAGATGATCGGCGCCGCTTTGTCAGGTCCTACAGATGCGGTGGGTCCTGTGGGCCGGGCAGGTCGTACGGGCGGCCGTATAAGGCGAGTTGACCGGGAGGGTCACCCGCGGGCGTCCGCGCGGGCGGGGTGGCACAGGGCAGGCCGTACGGCCGCCCGGCCCCTTCGTCCGTACCCCCGCACACGGCCGGAGGGGCCGGGCTGCTGCCCGACCCCTCCGGTACGGTCCCCCGGTCGCGCCCGCCCCACGTACCCGGCAGGTCCCCCAACCCCCTCGGGCATCCCCCGTAAGGGACACGGCGCGCTCACTCGGACGACCACGGTCCCGGCAGCTCCCCCGATGGCGCCGCCGGATCCGTCTTCGTGTGGTGCGGTCTACTTGGTGGTGGTGGCCGGCTCGCTGGTGGCGTGCATGTTGTCGTCCGGCCCGGACAGCACGGCAGGGGCCTCGGCGGGCTCGGACGTGGCGTGCATGTTGCCGTTGATGCCGATCTTCTCGGCCACCGAGTCGGTGAGCGGTGCGTCCGTCGCGTGCATGTTCTTGTTCGGCTCGAGGTCGGCCATGCTGATCAACTCCCGTGAAGGCAATGGATATGGTGAGCGGTCCCCGTCCGGTCGTTCCCCCATGGACAACCGGACGGACCACTCGGGCCGCTCACCATAAACCGAGCAGGTGACGGTCCTCCCACTGACCCGCCCGCCCCCCCGGCGCGACGAATCGATGAGAGAAGACTGCACGACCGCCATAAACGAACGATGAACGAGCAGTTCAGTGGTCAGATGGGGACGCTTTCCAGAAGGAGGGTCCGTACCTTGGCCTCTTCCGGGGACCCCTGCGCGGAGAAGATGCTCAGGGCTTCCTGCCAGCACACCCGCGCGCGGCCATGCTGCCCTATGCCGGACAGGCCGCGCCCGAGAACGACGAGAATCTGTCCGCGCCGCCATTCGCCCCCGATGTCGCGGAGGATGCTCAGCGCGGTCTCGGAGTCGGCGGCGGCCTGGGCGTACCGGCCCGCGGCGATGCCCACCTCGGCGATCCGGAAGAGCGACATTCCCTCCCACAGCCGCTGGCGGCTGTCCCGGAAGACGTCCAGGGCCTCGGCGAGTTGCCGTGCGGCCTCAACGAGCCCACCGCTCTGGGTCAGCGCGAGCCCTAGCGCGTAGCGGCCGTTCGCGCCCTTGAGCGCGTGCCCCAGCTTCTCGTACATCGCGCTGCCGCGCCGGGCGAGTTCCACCGCGAGGTCGGTGTGCCCCATCGCCAGGTGGATCCGGGAGAGGTTGCACAGGGCGCTGGCTTCGCCGGCCGCGTCGTCGCAGGCGCGGAACGACTCGGTGGCCTGGGTCAGGAAGCGCTCGCCGTCCTCGTTGCGACCCTGGTAAAGCGCCATGATGCCCAGGGCGTTGGCGGCCCAGCAGAGAGGGAGCCGATCGCCGGTCGAGGTCGCCAGGGACATGGCGACATGGGCGTCGACGTCGGCTTCGTCGAACCGGCCACTGACGTGCAGTACATAGGTACGAGTCAGTGCCGCCCGGCACTCCGCCCGCACGTCCCCCGCCGCCTTCGCCGCGCTCCGCAGGGTCGTCGCGACCGCCTCGTACTCCTTGGAGTTGGCGCCGGATTCCGCGAGGTCGAGGGCCGCCCACAGCAGGTCCACCGCGCGACGCAGTGTCGTCGGTGACGCGGCCGACTGGCGGACGCAGGCGAGGAGGCAGTCGGCCTCGGCGTAGAGCCAGTCCTGGGCCGCGTGGCGGTCGGTGAAGGTGAGGCCCGCGTAGTGGGTGGTCTCCAGGTGGTCGACGAGCCGGTCGCCGGGGCGCTCGATCGCGTACACCTGCGCGGCGGTCGACAGATAGAAATCGAGCAGCCGGGACAGCGCGTGCTCTCGCTCCACCGGCGGCTGTTCGTCGCGCTCGGCGCACGCACGCGCGTAGAGCCGCACCAGGTCGTGGTAGCGGTAGCGGCCCGGGGCGGCGGATTCCAGGAGGCTGGTGTCGACGAGGGCTTCGAGCAGGTCCTCGGCCTCCCACTCGGGCAGGCCGAGGACGGCCGCCGCGGCGGCGAGGGAGATGTCGGGGCCGTCGGCGAGGCCGAGGAGGCGGAAGGCGCGGGCCTGGGCCGGCTCCAGCTGGCCGTAACCGAGCTCGAAAGTGGCCTTGACGGCGAGGTCCCCCGCCTGGAGTTCGTCGAGGCGGCGGCGCTCGTCGGCGAGCTTGGCGGCCAGGACGGAGACCGTCCAGGTGCGGCGCGCGGCGAGCCGGGACGCGGCGATACGGATGGCCAGCGGCAGGAACCCGCAGGCCGCGACCACGTCGAGCGCGGCCTCCCGTTCGGCGCCCACCCGCTCCTCGCCGACGATCCGGGTGAAGAGCTGGAGCGCCTCCTCGGGGGACATGACGTCCAGATCCACCAGGTGCGCGCCGGCCAGGTCGAGCATGCGGATGCGGCTGGTGACGAGGGCGGCGCAGCCGGCGGTGCCGGGCAGCAGTGGCCGGATCTGGGCGGCGTCGCGGGCGTTGTCCAGGAGGACCAGGACGCGGCGGCCGTCGAGGGTGGAGCGGTAGAGCGCGGCGCGCTCGTCCAGGGTGTCCGGAATGGCGGAGTCCGGGGTGCCGAGCGCGCGCAGGAACGCGCCGAGCACCGTCTCCGGCGCCGCCGCCCGCGCGCCGGCGCCCTGGAGGTCGACGTACAGCTGACCGTCCGGGAAGTGCGGGCGCGCCGCGTGCGCCACGTGCACGGCGAGGGTCGTCTTGCCGACGCCGCCGATGCCCGCGACAGCCGAGACCGCCATGACGGAGCCCTCGGCGGTGGCGAGTTGGTCGCCGAGTTCGCGGACGAAGGCGTCGCGTCCGGTGAAGTCGGGGACGGTCGCCGGGAGCTGGGCGGGCCGGGCGGTGGGCGCGGCGGCCGGGGTGGACTCCTCGACCGGCCGGGCCAGTTCGGCGTCGGCCTGGAGGATGCGCTGCTGGAGGCGGGAGAGTTCGGGGTTCGGGTCGACGCCCAGTTCGTCGGCGAGCAGCCGCCGGGTGTCGGCGTACACGGCCAGCGCCTCGGCCTGCCGGCCGGACCGGTACAGGGCCAGCATCAGCAGCTCGCGCAGCCGCTCGCGCAGCGGGTGCGCGGCGGTCAGCGCGGTCAGTTCGGAGACGGCCTCGGCGTGCGCGCCGACCTCCAGATCGAGGTCGAGCCGGGTCTCCAGGAGCTGGAGCCGCCATTCCTCCAGGCGGGTGCGCTGGGTGTCGGCGTACGGCCCCGGTACGGACGCCAGCGCCTCGCCGTCCCACAGGGCGAGGGCGGCGTTCAGCCGCTCGCGGCCCTCGGCGCGCCGGCCCGCGGCGCGCAGTTTGTCGGCCTCGGCGGCCAGGTTCTGGGCCTCGGCGAGGTCGAGGGCGGTGGCACCGGCGCCGGCGCGCAGGGCGTAGCCGCCGGATTCGCTGGTCAGCACCCAGGCGCCGAGGACCTTGCGCAGCCGGGAGGCGTACGTGCGGACGGCGGCGAGCGCCTGGGACGGCGGGTCCTCGCCCCAGATGGCGTCGATGAGTTCGGAGGCGGTGGCGGTACGGCCGTCACGCAGCAGCAGGGCGGCGAGCAGGGCGCGCTGCTGCGGGGAGCCGGTGGGCAGGGCCTGGTCGCCGAGGGAGGCCCGGACGGGGCCGAGTACGCGGAAGCGCAGCGTGGCGTCGACGTCCTGGCTGTCGGCCGTCGTGTCGGTGCCCGTCGTGCCGCTGCCTGCCGGGGCGCCACCTGCGGGGTTGCCGCCCGTCGTGGCGGCGTCCGTGGTGGCGGCGTCTGTCGCGTCACCGGCCGCCGTGGCGCGGTCCGCCGTGTCGGGGGCCGCCGTGGTGGCCGGCGTGTTCGCGGCCGTCCCGGCGGAGGCGGCCGTGGCTGCGCCCGTGGCCAGGCCCGCGGCGGTGCCCGCAGTTGTGTCCGTGCGCGCGGTCGTGTCCGTGCCCGTCGCCGCTTCCGTGTCCGTTCCCCTGTCCGTGGTCGTGTTCATGCCCGGCGTGGCGGCCGTGCCTGAGGGACCGCTCACGCGTTTGTCCGCGTGGCGGCCCGCGTACCCGCCGGAGTCCTTCTTCGGAGTCCGCTGTCCCGGAACTCGCGGCCCGTCCTCACGGTCCATAGCTCCCCCTGCCCGTACCGCTGGTTTCGCCCTGGACAGTCTGCCTTGTCCGGAGGGCATGCGTCAGCATCGGGTCGAGCCGTTCCGTGGGCGTTCTCCGGACCGATGCGACCCCGTTTACTGACGACCCGTCAGATCAGCGCTACCGTGAAACACATGGAGAGCTTCCCCGCGATCATCTCGGTGGACGACCACACCGTGGAGCCCCCGCGCGTCTGGCAGGACCGGCTCCCGACCCGCTATCGCGCGACCGGACCCCGGATCGTCCGGGCGCCGCTGAAGGAAATGACCTTTCTGGGAGGAAAGTTCGCCCCCGTGATGGGTGCGAAGGGGGACGAAGGCCCCATCGGCGACTGGTGGGTCTACGAGGAACTGCGCCGCCCGCTCACCCGGCTGGACACCGCCGTCGGCTGCGCCAGGGACGAGATCCGGCTGGAGGTCATCACCTACGAGCAGATGCGCCCCGGCTCCCACTCGGTGCCCGAGCGTCTCGCCGACATGGACGTCAATCACGTCCAGTCCGCCCTTTGCTTCCCTACTTTTCCCCGTTTCTGCGGGCAGACCTTCACCGAATCCGCCGACCGTGAACTCGGGCTGCTGTGCGTTCGGGCCTACAACGACTGGATGGTCGAGGAGTGGTGCGGCCCCGAGGCGCGCGGCCGGCTGATCCCGCTCACCCTCGTCCCGCTGTGGGATCCGGACCTGGCGGCGGCCGAGGTCCGGCGCAACGCGGCACGCGGGGTGCGCGCGGTCGCGTTCTCCGAGATACCGCCCCACCTGGGGCTTCCGTCCGTGCACACCGACCACTGGGACCCGCTCCTGCGCGCGTGCGACGAGACGGGCACCGTGATCGCCATGCACATCGGCTCCTCCAGCCGGATGCCGTCCACCTCCGCCGACGCGCCGCCCGCCGTCGGCTCCACCATCACCTTCGCCAACTGCTGCTTCTCGATGGTCGACTGGCTGATGAGCGGCGCGTTCGAGCGCTTCCCGAACCTGCGGATCATGTACGCGGAGGGCCAGATCGGCTGGATCCCGTACATCCTGGAACGCGCCGACCTCGTCTGGGAGGAGAACCGGGGCTGGGGCGGGGTGGCGGACAAGGTGCTGCGCCCGCCGTCCGAACTCTTCGCCGGGCATGTGTACGGCTGCTTCTTCGACGACGCCTTCGGCCTGCGCAATCTGGACGCCATCGGGGCCGGAAACGTGCTGTACGAGACGGACTACCCGCACTCCGACTCCACCTGGCCGAAGTCCCGCGAGGTCGCCGAGGAGCAGATGGCCCACCTGGCCCCGGACGTCGTGGAACGGATCGTCCGCGGCAACGCCATCGAACTGCTGGGCCTGACGGCGGAGGGCCTCTGGAGCCCTTGATCCGCGGTCGATCGCTGTGACCTGTGGTCGGTCCGGTGGTTCGTGGCCCCGGCCGATGGCCTGTGCCCGGTCCGCACGCTCCTCGCCTGCCCGGCGGTCGGAGGGGTCCCGGCTCGCCCCAGGGGCGCGGACGGGGTGCCCGCTCGGATCGGGGGCGCGCCGGGTGGGGGCGCGGTGATCGGCGCGCCGTCTCGTGCGCCGCACGCGCCTCCGCCGCCCCATGTCACCGCCGATGTCGATCTATGTCACAGCCGCGTCACGTCACGTCTCTCCGTGACTCCCATGGGTACATAGAGTCACATGTCATCACAGCTCCTCGCGCGAGCCCCTGCCACACGGGCCGCCGCACCCTGCCCCTTGTCTGATGGAACGTCAGGTACGAGCATGACCCGCCGGGGTATATGACGTGACGTCAGATAAGGGGGAGTCTCATGGTGGTCTACGGGATACAACTGCCCGTGCAGTCGCAGAGCACCCTCTACGCCGAACCCTGGGAGGCCGCCGCCGGGCCCGGCGATCTGGTCGCGGTCGCGCGGACCGCCGACACCTGCGGGTTCGACTACATCGCCTGCTGCGACCATGTCGCCATCCCGCGGCGGCTCGCCGGCGCGATGGGGACCGTCTGGTACGACCCGGTCGCCACCCTCTCCTTCCTCGCCGCCGCCACCGAGCGGGTACGGCTCCTCACCCATGTCGCCGTCGTCGGGCTGCGGCATCCGCTGCTCACCGCCAAGGCCTGCGCGACCCTGGACCGGCTCTCCGGGGGCCGGCTGGTCCTCGGGGTCGGGGCCGGGCATGTGGCGGAGGAATTCGCGGCGGTCGGGGCCGATTTCGCCGGCCGCGGCGCCGTGCTCGACGAGAGCATCGACGCGCTGCGGGCCGCACTCGGGCCGGACGAGTACCCGGAACACACTGGCGCGCGGTTCGTCTTCCGGGACCTCGCCCTCGCGCCCCGGCCCGTCCAGGCGCGGATCCCCCTCTGGATCGGCGGCTCCTCGCCCGCCGCGTTGCGCCGCGCCGCGCTCAAGGGTGACGGCTGGCTTCCGCAGGGCGATCCTCGCGACCGACTGCCGGAACTGATCGGGAAGTTGAAGGGGCTGCGCGAGAAGGCCGGGATCGAGGAGCCGGTCACCGTCGGCGCCCTCACCGAGCCGCTGTACGTCGGGGTGCCCGGCTGGGACACCGGCCGGCGGACCCTGAGCGGGGACCCGCGGGCACTCGCCGCGTCCCTGCGCGCGTACGGCGAGATGGGCGTGGAACAGATCCAGGTGCGGTTCCGCAGCCGGAGCCGTACCGAACTCACCGACCAGATGGCGGCGTTCGCCGCCGAGGTCGCTCCCCACCTGAACTGAGGAGTGTGGCTTCATGGGCAAGCTGGACGGGCGTGTCGTCGTGATCACGGGTGCGGCGCGCGGACAGGGTGAGCAGGAGGCGCGGCTGTTCGCCGCCGAGGGCGCTCGGGTGGTCCTGGGGGATGTGCTGGACGAGCCCGGCCGGGCGGTGGCGAAGGAGCTGGGGGCGGAGCGGGCGGTGTACGTCCACCTGGACGTGACGCGGGAGGACGACTGGTCGGCGGCGGTCGCGGCCACGAAGGAGCGCTTCGGCCGGATCGACGGGCTGATCAACAACGCCGGGATCGTGCGGTTCAACGCGCTGGTGGAGACGCCGCTGGAGGAGTTCCAGTCGATGGTCCAGGTCAACCAGACGGGCTGCTTCCTGGGCATCCGCGCGGTCGCGCCCGAGATCACGGCGGCCGGCGGTGGCACGATCGTCAACACCTCGTCGTACACGGGGATGACGGGGATGGCGGGGGTCGGCGCCTATACCGCGACCAAACACGCGGTGCTCGGGCTCACCCGGGTCGCGGCCATCGAACTGGCGGCGGGCGGCATCCGCGTCAACGCGATCTGCCCGGGCGCCATCGACACCGCGATGAGCCACCCGGAGGGCGTGGACCCGGCGGTTATGACCGATCTCTACCGCACGAAGGTGCCGCTGCGGCGGATCGGGCAGCCCGAGGAGGTGGCGGCGCTCGCGCTGTTCCTGACCTCGGAGGACTCCTCGTACATCACCGGACAGCCGTTCGTGATCGACGGCGGCTGGCTCGCGGGTGTCAGTCTGTTCTGAGCGCCGCCTCCGGGCACTGCCGGCGTGCGGACCTGACTGCTGACCTGACGGTCCATCAGCTATTGACGGGTCCGGGGCGTGGTGCGAGAGTCGGGCACATCAATGAATCTGACGTAGCGTCAGAAAGCTGCGAGGGTGGTGAACTTCCTTGGAATTCGGGATCTTCGTTCAGGGATACGTCGGCAAGCGAGCCGAGAGCGATCCCGAGGCCGAGCACAAGGCCCTGATGGAGGAGACCGAGTACGTCATCCAGGCCGACGCGTCCGGCTTCAAGTACGCCTGGGCCTCCGAGCACCACTTCCTGGAGGAGTACTCCCACCTCTCCGCCAACGACGTCTTCCTGGGTTACCTCGCCCACGCCACCGACCGCATCCACCTCGGATCCGGCATCTTCAACCCGCTCGCTCCGGTCAACCACCCGGTGAAGGTAGCCGAGAAGGTCGCCATGCTCGACCATCTCTCGGGCGGACGCTTCGAGTTCGGCACCGGCCGGGGCGCCGGATCCCACGAGATCCTCGGGTTCATGCCGGGCATCACCGACATGAACCACACCAAGGAGATCTGGGAGGAGACGATCGCCGAGTTCCCCAAGATGTGGCTCCAGGACGAGTACGAGGGGTTCCAGGGCAAGCACTGGTCGCTCCCGCCGCGCAAGGTGCTGCCCAAGCCGTACGGGAAGTCGCACCCGGCCATGTGGTACGCGGCCGGCTCCCCCTCCTCATACGCCATGGCGGGCAAGAAGGGCCTCGGCGTCCTCGGCTTCAGCGTGCAGAAGGTCTCCGACATGGAGTGGGTCCTGGAGTCGTACAAGAGCGCGATCAAGGAGGCGCGGGCGGTCGGCGACTTCGTCAACGACAACGTCATGGTCACCTCGACCGCGATCTGCGCCGAGACCCACGAGAAGGCCGTCGAGATCGCCGTCGGCGGCGGGCTCAACTACCTCCAGTCGCTGCTCTTCCGCTACCACGACACCTTCCCGCGCCCCGAGGGCATCCCCGAGTGGCCCGAGCTGCTGCCCGAGTACTCCGCCGAGATCATCGAACTCCTCATCCAGGAGGAGCTGATGATCTGCGGCGACCCGGGTGAGGTGCTCGCCCAGTGCCGGCGCTGGGAAGCGGCGGGCGCCGACCAGCTCTCCTTCGGTCTGCCGATCGGCATCTCCAGCGAGGACACGATGAACACCATCAAGCTGATCGGCGAGCACGTGATCCCTCGGATCGACACCGACCCCGTCCACCGGACCTCCCGCTTCCGGCAGTCCGCCGGAAGCTGAGCGACGGGCCGGGGCCCGGGGGCTCGGGGGCTCGGGGCCCCGTGGCTCTGGGCTGGGATCCGGGGTCCGGGGTCTCGGGTCCGGGGCTTCGGGGCCGGGGGCTTCGAGAGTTCCGGTGTCCCGGTGTCCCGTTGTTCCGGGCGGGCCCCGGTGCGCGAGGGCTCCGGGGCTCGTCCGGTCATCCAGCGCGGGGCGGTGTCTTCCCGGACCGCCGTCCCGTTCACCGCCCCGGCCGGCGGCCGTTCCGCGGCGACCGCCGGTCCGGGGCACACCCCGCGTGGGCAGGGCCCCGGAAGGACGGGAGTCGGAGCGGCGGGGTCAGCAGGGGCCGGCTTCGAAGGGCCGGACCTCGGGAGTGTGAGACGCGGGAGCGCGGGACACGGGCGAGCGAACCCCAGGAGCGCGGGATGCGCGGGGCGGCCCGCGAAGGGGCGCGGGGCTCGAACCAGCGGGATCCGGACCGACGGGATCCGAAGGGAAGGGAACGGCACGCCATGCTCGATCACCTGGTCAAGGGCGCCACCGTCGTCGACGGCACCGGTGCCCCCGCCCGTACCGCCGACGTCGGCATCCGAGGCGGCCGGATCGCGCTCGTCGCGGAACCCGGCACCGCCACCGGCGACTTGGCGGCCCGCACCGAGGAGGACGCACGCGGGCTCGTCCTCGCTCCCGGCTTCGTCGACCCGCACACCCACTACGACGCCCAGCTCTTCTGGGACCCGTACGCCACCCCCTCTCTGCACCACGGCGTCACCACCGTCGTCGGCGGCAACTGCGGCTTCACCCTCGCCCCGCTGCACCCCGGGCGCCCCGAGGACGCCGACTACACGCGCCGCATGATGGCCAAGGTCGAGGGCATGTCCCTGACCGCCCTGGAGGAGGGGGTCGACTGGTCCTGGTCGTCCTTCGCCGAGTACCTCGACGCCCTCGACGGCCGGATCGCCGTCAACGCCGGTTTCATGGTGGGCCATTGCGCCCTGCGCCGGTACGCGATGGGGGCGGACGCGATCGGCGGCCGGGCCACCCCCGCCCAGCTGGAGCGGATGACCGCGCTCCTCGAAGAGGCCATGGCCGCCGGGGCGTGGGGGCTTTCCACCACCCGGTCCGCCACCCACTCCGACGGCGACGGCGCCCCCGTCGCCTCCCGGCACGCCACCCCCGACGAACTGCTCGCCCTCGCCCGCGCCGTCGGGAGACACGAGGGCACCCAGATCGAGGCGATCGTGGCCGGCTGCCTCGACCGGTTCTCGGACGCCGAGATCGACCTGCTCGTCGAGATGAGCGCCGCCGCCGGGCGGCCGCTCAACTGGAACGTCCTCACCATCGACTCCGCCGTCCCCGAACGCGTCCCGCGCCAGCTCCTGGCCTCCGAACGGGCCCGCGCGTCCGGTGGCCGGATCGTCGCCCTCACCATGCCGATCCTCACTCCCATGAACATGTCGCTCGGCACCTTCTGCGCCCTCAATCTGATCCCGGGGTGGGGCGGGATCCTCGGGCTGCCCGTCCCCGAACGGATCGCGCGCCTGCGCGATCCCGCCGTCCGCGCGGAACTGCTGCGCCACGCCGTCTCCCCCGAGGCCGGCGTCTTCCGGCGTCTCACCGACTTCGGCCGCTACGTCGTCGGCGACACCTACAGCGCCGCCAACGACGGCCTGACCGGCCGTGTCGTCGAGGACATCGCCGCCGAACGCGGCCAGGACCCTTTCCACTGCCTCGTCGAGATCTGCGCCGCCGACGGGCTGCGCACCGTGCTGTGGCCGATGCCCACCGACAACGACCCGGCGTCCTGGGCCCTGCGCCGCGAGACCTGGCGGCACGAGGACGTCCTGCTCGGCGGGTCCGACGCGGGAGCCCATCTGGACCGGATGTGCGGAGCCCCGTACACCACCCGTTTCCTCGGCGACTGTCTGCGCGGGCGGAGACTGGTGCCGCTGGAGCGGGCCGTGCGGATGCTCAGCGACGACCCGGCCCGGCTGTTCGGACTGCGCGACCGGGGCCGGATCGCCGTCGGCCACCACGCCGACCTGGTGCTCTTCGACCCCGAACGGATCGACGCGGGTCCCGCGACCCTCGTCCACGACCTGCCGGGCGCGAGCCCCCGCCTGGACTCGCGGGCCCTCGGCGTCGTGTCGGTCCGCGTCAACGGCGTGGAGACCGTCCGCGACGACCGGCTGACCGGGGCCGTCCCCGGCCGGGTGCTGCGCTCGGGCCGTGACACGAGGACGGTGAGCACCCGATGAGCCGGGAAGACCCCGGGCCCGAACTCCTCTTCATCGGAGGGGAACGGGTCGAGCCCGACGGCGGGTACTACGAGGTCGTCGACCCCGCCACCGAGGAGGTCGTCGGTCTCGCCCCCGAGGCATCCCGGGCCCAGGTGGACGCGGCGGCGGACGCGGCCCGCACCGCCTTCGCCACGTGGTCCCGCACGAGGCCGGAGGAACGCGCCGCGATCCTCGACCGGGCCGCCGCCCTCATCGCCCGCGACGCCGAGGCGCACACCCGGCTGGCCCGCCGGGAGAGCGGGGCGACCACCGCGACCGCGCGCGGTATGCAGGTCGCCGTGGCCGCCGCCCGCTTCCGGCGGTACGCGCGCGGCGCCCTGGAGCCGGTCGAACGGGCGCTGCCCCCGCAGGTGAACGAGGCCGGTCCGATGGGGCCGTCCAGCGTGCTGGGCGCGTTGGCGGTACGGCGCCCGGTGGGCGTGGTCGCCTGTGTCACCTCGTACAACAACCCCTGGGCCAACCCGGCCGGCAAGATCGCCCCCGCGCTCGCGCTCGGCAACACGGTCGTGGTGAAGCCCGCCCCGCAGGACCCGCTGTCGGTGTACGCGATGGCCCACGCCCTGGCGGAGGCGGGTGTCCCGGACGGTGTGGTGAACGTGGTCACCGGCTCCTTGCCCGCCGTCGGCGAGGCGGTCGTCGGCTCTCCCGAGGTCGACATGGTCTCCTTCACGGGTTCCACGGCCGTCGGACAGGCGATCGGCGCGGTGTGCGGGGGCATGCTGAAGCGGCAGTTGATGGAACTCGGCGGCAAGGGCGCGGCGCTGGTCTTCGACGACCTGGACGACCGGGCTCTCGCCGCGGCGGTCCGCGGGATCGGCACGACGTTCTCCTTCTACAGCGGGCAGATCTGTACGGCTCCGACCCGGGTCCTCGTCCAGCGCGCGATCCACGACCGGCTGGTGGCGGGGCTGGCCGGCTACGCGGGCGCGCTGACGGTCGGACACCCGGCGGACCGGGGCACGGTGGTGGGCCCGGTCGTCTCGGCGGCCCATCGCGACCGGGTGGAGGGATACGTGTCGCTCGGCCGCGACGAGGGCGCGCGCGTCGTCACGGGTGGCGAACGGCCGGACGGGCCCGGTCTGGAGCTCGGTTTCTATGTGGCGCCGACCCTTCTCGTGGACTGCGCGCCCGGGATGCGGGTGGTGCGGGAGGAGATCTTCGGCCCGGTGGTCGTGGTGCTGCCCTTCGACGACGAGGACGAGGCCGTCGCGCTCGCGAACGACACCGACTACGGGCTGATCGACTACGTGTGGTCCGGCGACATGGCCCGCGCCTTCCGGGTGGCGGGACGGCTGCGTTCGGGCGGGGTCGGGATCAACACGATCGGCCGGAACATGGAGGCTCCTTTCGGCGGGTTCAAGCGGAGCGGGATCGGGCGGGACGTGGGCTCGTACGCGCTGCACGCGTACAGCGAACTCCAGGCGCTGGTCTGGCCCGGCGGCTGAGGAAGAGGCGCGGCGGGAGGGGTCGTCAAGGCCGGGAAACGGGGGGCGGCGGGCGTTCCCGAAAATTCCACGGGAAATTTTGGAAACGGACATATGGGGTGGTGCTGCGGTTCCCGCATATCGGACGCCCCCCGACCTACCTACCAGTTGGTCGGTAGGTCCGGTGGTGGATCTTTCAATCATTGGCGCTTAGTCGATTCGACCCTCTCAATGCAAGGCGCTCGCCGAACCGTTGACCGGAACTTGATCTTCCGGATGTGGAAACCGCAGCATTTAACGTCCTGTTCATGACTCAGCTGGACGTGCGGCCCCAGGCCGGAGACACGGTAAGGGGCGTCGCCGCACCGGGCGACAACAACGGCGTGCGCACCAAAGGCCTCGGTGGCAATTCCGTCGGCCTGCTCGGCAGCGCCGTCATCGGCGTCTCCACCGTCGCCCCCGTCTACTGTCTGACATCGACCCTCGGCTCCACCGCCGGCGAGGTCGGCCTCCAGATGCCCGCCGTCTTCCTCGCGGGCTTCCTCCCGATGCTGCTCGTCGCATTCGCGTACCGCGAGCTCAACAAGGCCATGCCGGACTGCGGCACCTCCTTCACCTGGACGGTGAAGGCCTTCGGCCCCCGTGTCGGCTGGATGTGCGGCTGGGGCCTCGTCATCGCGACGATCATCGTCCTGTCCAATCTGGCCGGTGTCGCGACCTCGTACTTCTGGCTGCTGGCCGGGGAGATCACCAACAGTCCCTCGGTCGCCGCGCTCGACGGCAACAAAGCCGTCCACATCGTCACCTGTCTCGGTCTCATCGCCGCCGCCACCGCCATCAGCTATCGCGGTATGACCGCCACCAAGGGCGTGCAGTACGCGCTCGTAGGCCTCCAGCTCCTCGTCCTCGGCGTCTTCGTGGCCATGGCGCTGTCGAAGGCCGGCACCTTCGAGACCTCGGTCGACTTCTCCTGGTCCTGGATGAACCCCTTCGCGGTGCAGTCCTTCGCCGCGTTCACCGCCGGACTCTCGCTGTCGATCTTCATGTACTGGGGCTGGGACGCCTGCCTGACGGCCAACGAGGAGACCACCGGCTCCACGAAGACCCCCGGCCGCGCCGCCCTCATCGCGATGCTCGTCCTCGTCGGCTCCTATCTCGCCACCGGCATCGCCGCGCAGATGGCCGTCGGCTCCGGCGACACGGGCCTCGGCCTCGCCAACCCGAAGACCTCCGACAACGTCTTCGCCGCGCTCGCCGGTCCCGTCATGGGCCCCGTCCTCGGTCTCCTGCTGTTCGTCGCCGTCCTCGCGTCGGCCGCCGCGAGCCTCCAGACGACGTTCATCCCCGTGGCCCGCACGGTGCTCGCGATGTCCACGTACGAGGCGCTGCCCGCCTCCTACGCCCGCGTCCACCCGCGCTTCAAGACCCCCGGCAAGGCCACCGTCGTCGCCGGCGTCGCCACCGGCGTCTTCTACACGGTGATGACCCTCGTCAGCGAACACGTCCTCGTCGACACGATCTACGCGCTCGGCCTGATGATCTGCTTCTACTACGCGCTGACGGCGTTCGCCTGCGTCTGGTACTTCCGTCGCGAGCTGACCGCCTCCTTCCGCGACGTCGTCTTCAAGGGCCTGTTCCCGCTGCTCGGCGGCGTGCTCCTGACCGCGGTCTTCTGCAAGACCATGTACGACATGTGGGACCCCGCCTACGGCTCCGGATCGGCCGTCTTCGGCGTCGGATCCGTGTTCGTCATCGGCGTCGGACTCCTCCTCCTCGGAGTCGTCATCATGCTGGTGATGCAGCGCCGGAGCCCCGACTTCTTCCGGGGCCTGGTCCTCACCAAGGAGACCCCTTCGCTCGTCGTCGAGGACTGACTCGACGGGCGAACGGCGAAGGAAGGCAAGGCGGCGGGCCCGTGGGGGGTCCCGCCGCGTTGTCGTTTTCGGTGAGGAGGGGAAGGGGGCCGCACGCTGCTGTGCGGGTGCGGGTGCGGGTGCGGGTGCGGGGGCGGGGGAGAAGGGGCGTGATCTTGTGCGTCATGGTCGGCTCTCCGTGTCTCTCGGTTCCGTTCGCTCTCACTTTCATGACGCGCCGAACCCCCTGAAATGTGACACCTCATGGAGAATTTCCCGCTATCGGTTCTCCGGGGCCTCGGCCTCCGCGATCAGTGCCGTCGCGATCGTGCGGAAGCCGAGGCGGGCGTAGAGGCGGGCCACCGAGGCGTCCGTGGCCGACAGGAAGATCGTTTCGGCGCCGCGGGCGCGGGCTTCCTCGACCAGGGCGGCCGTCACCGCGAGACCCAGGCCGCGTTGGCGGGCCTCCGGGCGGGTGCCGATGCCGACGACCTCGGTGACCGGCCCCGCCGACTGGAGCTGACCGGCGGCGAGCGCCGTGCCATCCGTGTCGACGGCCGCCACCAGGCGGGTGAGGCCCGCCTCGATCCGGGCCGCCGTGGCCGCGACGGCGCCCGGCGCGAGCGGGGCGCCGAACGCCGCGCACTGGGCCGCGAGCGCGCTCTCCAGCGCGGGGTCGGCCGGCTCCACGACCCGTATGACCACGCCTTCGGGGCGGGGGAGCCGCCGCTCCTCGGCCGGCTCCAGGACCATCAGCGGGTGCTCGTGCACCGGGAGCCCGGTCGCCTCCACGGCCGCCCGCAGCCCCGGGGTCGTCTCGGCGACCCACTCGAACGCCTCGGGCACCCCCAGCTCCCGCTGTCGGCCCCGGACCCGTTCCACCGCCGCGACCGGCACCTCGCCGGTGTGTCCGAGTGTGGGCCGCGCGTAATAGGGCCAGCCGGCGCCCTCCCGTACGAAGAGGGTGAGCGGACCGAAGTCCTCGGCGCGGGAACCGGTTCGGGGGACAGAGTCGTAGAAGGTCTCAAGGCGTGTCAGCATGCGGCCACCGTATGAAGGTCCGATCACGGGGGGAAACATGATTTCGGCGAGCGGCCACAGATGTCCGGGGTGCGGGCGGGACGACCGGACGCAGGCGGTGCCCGCCGTGTACGTCGCCGGTCGGACCACCGTCACCAGCCACGAACGGGACATGGACGGTGACGCGCGGGTGGTCGCCCGGCCGGTGACCACCGCCCTGGCCGAGGCCCTGGCGCCCGTACCGAAGGCGCCGACCTACGCCCTCGGTTGCCTCGGCGCCCTCACCGGGATCGTGGCCGTCGGAACGTTCCTGGGCTGGGTCTTCGCGGGCAGGGCCTTCTCGATCGCCGATCAGGTGCTCGGCGACGGGCCGGTGGACGACCAGGGGGACTTCCCGGCCCCGTACATCGCGGGCCCCGCGCCCGACCCCGGCCCCGACCTGGCCTTCCTGGGCTGGATCTCGCTGGTCGCCCTGTGCGTCACCGTCCTGGTGACCGTCGTGCTCGTCCGGCGCCGGAACGCCTTCGTCAGCAAGACTCGGGGCCAGGCCCGGGCGGAGGAGCTGTGGGGGCGCGGCTGGTACTGCCACCGCTGCGGCACCGTCCACCTCGCCGACGACCCGCAGGGGGACATCCGGCCGCTCACGCTCCAGGAGTTCCGGCAGCGGGTGTGGGAGGCGGGCGGTTACGGCGATCTGGCGGAGTCGCAGCCGGCCATCGGCTGACGGTTGAGGGCTGACAGCGTGTGGCGGCCGGCGGCCGGCGGGTGGCAGACGGCTGACGGGTGCGGGCCCGGGTGCGCGGGGTGAAAGGGGCGCACGGGGGCGGGGGGAGTGAGCGGGGCGCGTTTCGCCACTCCGGCGCTCCACGCGCCCTCGGCAAACCGCGCCGCACGCCCTACCGTTCCGCTATGCGGATCTCGACCACGATCTTCCTGACCGACGAGACCATCACCCCGGTGCGGCTGGCCCGCGCGCTCGAGGAGCGCGGCTTCGGCGGCCTCTATCTGCCCGAGCACACCCACATCCCGCTCTCCCGCGAGAGCCCCTATCCGGCGGGCGGCCCGCTGCCCCGCGAGTACGCCCGGACGCTCGACCCGTTCGTGGCCCTCGCCCAGGCCGCCGCCGTCACCGAACACCTCCGGCTCGGCACCGGCATCACCCTGGTCGCCCAGCACGACCCGATCGATCTCGCCAAGCAGATCGCCAGCCTCGACCATCTCTCCGGCGGCCGGTTCACCCTCGGCGTCGGCCTCGGCTGGAACCGCGAGGAAGCCGCCGGACACGGAGTCGAATGGTCCACCCGGCGCGCTCTCGTCTCCGACCGACTCGACCTGATGCGTGCCCTGTGGGCACCCGATCCCACCGCTCACGAAGGCCGTTTCGGCCATTCCATCGGCCCTTCGGATGCCTGGCCCAAGCCGGCCGGCGGCGCCCCGCGCATTCTGATCGGCGGCGCGGCGGGGCCCCGGCTCTTCGCCGAGATCGCCGCCCGCGCCGACGGCTGGCTCCCCATCGGCGGCAGCGGGCTTGCCGAGACGCTGCCGGTCCTCCGTACGGCCTGGGAGGAGGCCGGCCGCGACCCGAAGGCCCTCCAGGTCGTCCCGTACGCCGTCCATCCGAGCCCCGGCAAGCTCGACCGCTACGCCGAACTCGGCTGCGAGGAAGTCGTCCTCCAGCTCCCGCCCGGCGACGAGGGCACGGTGCTGGGCGTTCTGGATGATTACGCCCGATACCTGTGAGAATTGACTTCGGAACGCATTCCGAAGCAGAGTCCGGGCATGCTGACCGCCACTGTCACCTTCTCGGAGCTCTCCAAGAACTCGAAGCGGGTCGCGGAGACGCTTGACAGGGAGAGGCGCCTGCTCGTCACGCGTCGCGACGGGCAGGATCTCTATCTCACCACCGCCGACTACGACGGAGACCGCGAGGAGACCGCGGACGTCACGGCCCGGCTCCTCGCGGCCCTGATCGACACGGCCGGAGGCGTCCCGGTCATAAGGCGAGCTCTTCCCGTGGTTTTTCCGTGGGCGCGTCATCTGGCGGCGGAAGAGCTCGGGGAGTTCATCCACGACCTTGTGGACGCGATGAAAGACGCGGCTCCACCGGACGTTCATGCCGCCCTCCAGCGGACGGTCGTGGAGTGGAGGGCGACGGCTCGCATCCTCGCCGATCCCGTCCTCACCGCCGAGCTGACTCGCGCCCTCCCGGAAGAGGACCACGGAGAGGTCACGGCTCCATGACGCCGAAGCGACACTCGCCGTTGTCGCGACGCCCTGCGCGCTGATCCACTGGGGCGGGGCAGGGAGCATCAGGCCGGATCGGCAGCATCGGCTCGGGGACGGACTGAGCGAACCCCTTCCGCACGCCCGGTCGCCCTCGCTCCGCCTTGCCCTCGCCCCACCCCCACCCCCGCACCCGGCTCGTATGCTCGGTTCATGACGGATCACCAGGCATCACACGCGCCCTCCGGCTCCTCCCGCCCCACCGGGAACGCCATGCGCCGGGCCCTGCGCCGGGCCCGGGACGGGGTGGCGCTGGACGCGGGGGAAACCGCCGTGCTGTTGCGGGCGCGCGGGGAGGATCTGGCCGACCTGGTCGCGACGGCCGGGCGGGTGCGGGACGCGGGGCTCGCCGAGGCCGGGCGGCCCGGGGTCGTCACGTACTCGAAGAGCGTGTTCATACCGCTCACCCGGCTCTGCCGGGACAAGTGCCACTACTGCACCTTCGTCACCGTCCCGGGCCGGCTGCGGCGCGACGGGCACCAGGCGTTCATGTCGCCGGACGAGGTCCTGGAGATCGCCCGCAAGGGTGCCGCGCTCGGCTGCAAGGAAGCCCTGATCACCCTCGGCGACAAGCCCGAGGACCGCTGGCCCGAGGCGCGTGAGTGGCTGGACGCGCACGGGTACGACGACACGATCGCGTACGTACGGGCCATGGCGATCCGGATCCTGGAGGAGACCGGGCTGCTGCCGCACCTCAACCCCGGGGTGCTGTCCTGGACCGACTTCCAGCGGCTCAAGCCCGTCGCGCCCAGCATGGGGATGATGCTGGAGACAACCTCGCAGCGGCTGTGGGAGGAGCCCGGGCAGCCGCACTACGGTTCGCCCGACAAGGAACCCGCTGTCCGGCTGCGGGTCCTGGAGGACGCGGGACGTTCCTCCGTCCCCTTCACCAGCGGGCTCCTGATCGGCATCGGCGAGACGTACGAGGAGCGCGCCGACTCGCTGTTCGCGCTGCGCCGGATCGCCCGCGCTTACCACGGCGTCCAGGAACTCATCATCCAGAACTTCCGCGCGAAGCCGGACACGGCCATGCGCGCCGCGCCGGACGCGGAGATCGACGACCTGGTCGCCACCGTCGCCGTCGCCCGGCTCATCATGGGGCCCTCGGCCTGCCTCCAGGCCCCGCCGAACCTCGTCGACTCCGCCTACGAGCGGCTGATCGCCGCCGGGATCGACGACTGGGGCGGGGTGTCGCCCGTCACCGTCGACCATGTGAACCCCGAGCGCCCCTGGCCCGCCATCGAGGAACTGGCCCGGCGGTCCGCCGACGCCGGCTTCGAGCTGCGCGAACGACTCTGTGTGTACCCGGAGTTCGTGCGGCGCGGCGAGCCCTGGCTGGACCCGCGGGTGCTGCCGCACGTCCGCGCCCTCGCCGACCCCGACACCGGGCTCGCCGACCCCGCCGCCGTGGTGCGCGGGCTGCCCTGGCAGGAGCCCGACGAGTCGTTCACCGCGCTCGCCGCCGGCCGGACCGACCTGCACCGCACCATCGACACCACCGGCCGCACCGCCGACCGGCGCGAGGACTTCGACCACGTCTACGGGGACTGGGACGCGCTGCGCGAGGCCGCCGCGCCCGGGATGACCCCCGACGCGCTCGCGTCCGCGCCCGAACGGATCGACGCCGACGCGCGCGAGGCGCTCGCCGTCGCCGCCGACGACCCGACCCGGCTCACCGACGCCCAGGCCCTCGCCCTGCTGCACGCCGACGGCCCGGCCCTGGACGCGCTGTGCTCGGTCGCCGACGACGTACGGAAGTCGGTCGTCGGCGACGAGGTGACGTACCTGGTCACCCGCAACATCAACTTCACCAACGTCTGTTACACCGGCTGCCGGTTCTGCGCCTTCGCCCAGCGGCGCACCGACGCCGACGCGTACACCCTCTCCCTGGACCAGGTCGCCGACCGGGCCGCGCAGGCCTGGGACGTCGGCGCCGTCGAGGTCTGCATGCAGGGCGGCATCCACCCCGACCTGCCCGGCACCGCCTACTTCGACATCGCGCGGGCCGTCAAGGAACGTGTCCCCGGCATCCATGTGCACGCCTTCTCGCCGATGGAGGTCGTCAACGGCGCCTCCCGCACCGGACTTTCGATCCGCGAGTGGCTGACCGCCGCCAAGGAGGCCGGACTCGACTCGATCCCGGGCACCGCCGCCGAGATCCTCGACGACGAGGTCCGCTGGGTGCTCACCAAGGGCAAGCTGCCCGCCGCCACCTGGATCGAGGTGATCACCACCGCCCACGAGCTGGGCCTGCGGTCCTCCTCGACGATGATGTACGGGCATGTCGACCAGCCTCGGCACTGGCTCGGGCATCTGCGCACCCTCGCCCGCATCCAGCAACAGACGGGTGGCTTCACGGAGTTCGTCACCCTGCCGTTCGTCCACACCAACGCGCCCGTCTACCTCGCCGGCATCGCCCGGCCCGGGCCGACCATCCGCGACAACCGCGCCGTCACCGCGATGGCCCGGCTGCTCCTCCACCCGTACATCCCCAACATCCAGACCAGTTGGGTGAAGCTCGGTACGGAGGGCGCCGCCGAGATGCTGCGCTCGGGCGCCAACGACCTCGGCGGCACGCTGATGGAGGAGACCATCTCCCGTATGGCCGGATCGAGTTACGGGTCGTACCGCTCGATCCGCGACCTCGCCGCCATCGCCGACGCGGCGGGTCGGCCGTCCCGGCTGCGCACGACCTTGTACGGGGAGGTGCCGGAGGAGCGGCAGCAGGCGGCGAGGGCCTCGGACGGGCATCTGCCGGAGCTGTTGCCGGTCCTGCCGGTGGAGGGTGCGGGCGACCGGGGCTGAGGCGGAGGCGGGAGGCGGCGGTGGGTCCGGCTTCTCCGGGCGCGGGGCGGGGCTTCGTACGTACGCCGGGCCCCGGCCTCCCCGGTCGGGGTCGGCGCAGGGCTACGTGCGTGAGTGTGTACGTACGTACGTCGGCCCGCGCCGCCCCCGCTCCCGCCCCTACGCCAGCCACCCCCGCTGCGCCGCCTGCCACACCAGCTGCGTCCGGGTCAGGGCCCCCGCGCGCTGCATCAGGGCCTGGATCCGGCGCTGCACCGTGCGCTGGCTGACCCAGAGTTGGGAGGCGATCGCCTTGTCCGCGACTCCGGCGACGATCAGTGACAGCAGATACCGTTCGTCCTCGGCGAGATGCACGGTCGGCAGGGGGCTGTCCCCGGAATCGGCCAACTCTCCCGAGTCCGTGACGTGCAGCGGCGACGCCGCCGCCCACTGGCTCTCGAACAGGGCGATCAGCGCGTCCAGCAGGCTGCTGCTGTGGACCACGGCGGCCGTCGGCTCACCCGTCCGGCCCGCCGGGGCCCGGCCGCCTGCGACCCCCCGGTCCGCGTCACGGTCACCGTCACCGTCGCCGCCATAGCCCCCGCAGTAGCCCCCGCCCCCATCCCCGTCCGTACTCCCGTACACCAGCGGGCAGATGGCGATCGAGCTGTCCGCGATCACCAGCCGTACCGGCAGTGTCTCGGTCGCCCGGGCCTGCTCGCCCGCGCGGATGCTCCGCTCGACGTTGTCCACCATGCCGGGCTGTTCGAGGAGTTCACGCTCGTAGATCGTCCGGTACCGCACGCCCCGGGCGAGCAGTTCCCACTCCTCGTCGTTCTCCTCGGCGGCCAGGGCGACCGGGTTGGCCTTGCAGAGCCAGCGCATCTCCCGGGCCCCGTAGGCGAGATGGCGCAGCCGCTGCCGGATCACGCCCGCCCCGGTGATGATCTCGACCAGCTCGTCGGCGGCATGCCGCCGGCCCCCGGCCCGGTAATCCTCGGCGAGTTGGTCCACGCCCCGCCGCGCCCACTCCAGGGCCTCGTGCCCGCGCAGCAGCAGCGGACGCAGCGCCGCGTCGGGCGCCACCGGGACGTAGCGTGCCGGGCCGCCGCCCGGCGCGGCATGTCCCGGTGCGGCACGTTCCGACGCGTCACCTCCCGGCGGTTCGGCGACCCGCCCCACCAGACCCTTGTCGTGGAGCGACGAGAGCAGCCCGTGGGCCCGGGCCTCGTCGAGCCCCAGCCGTTCCGCGACGGTGGCGGCGTCGGCCTCCCGCGCCCCGACGAGGAAGCGGTACACCCGCTCCTCCCCGGCGCCGACCCCCGCGGCCTCCAGCATGTTCCCTGTCCCCACGATGCCTCCACCCGGCCCGGCCTGCGCGTATGCCTGAAGAGCACGGCGTGATCAAAGCACAGGGGACCCACTGGAAACGAGAGCGCCGCATACCACAGGGGTGCCCTCAAAGGCCCGGTCGTCCTGGCAAGTTGGCGGCGAGTGGACATGTCGTTTCTTCGTCAGACACGGACCGTGGCGGAAGTGTTCGTTTCTGTCGACTCTTGGTTCCGCCGGGCCGGAACCCCCGCCGCCCGGCGGAAGGAGTGCTTCAGCATGCGACGACGCAGACGGACGACCGCGCTGCTCGGCTTCGCCCTGGCCGCCACGATGGCCGCCGGCGGCCACGCGTACGGCGCCGCCACGCTCCCCGCGGAGGCCGGCGGCGGACCGGCCGGTGGCGGACCGGCCGGCAGCGGACCGGCCGGGAAGGACCGGGTGACCGCCGCGCCCGCGTCCCAGGACGCCGTCCGCACCACGACGGTCACCCTGGTGACCGGCGACCGGGTCACGGTGGCCACCCGGGCCGGGAAGACCGTCGGGGTCGACGTCCAGCCGTACCGCAAGAGCACCGCCGGGCTGCGGACGTACACCGTCGGCACCGACGTGTACGTGATCCCCCGGGACGTCGAGCCGCTGATCCACAACGGCCGTGTCGACAAACGGCTGTTCAACGTGACGCAACTGATCGCCCAGGGTCTCGACGACGCCCACAGCACGGCGACCCCGCTGATCGTCCGCTACGACGGCGACGGTGGCGACCAGCGGACGGCGGCCCCCGGCGGCGCCCGGCTGGTCCGGAAGCTCCCCGGCGTGCACGGTGCGGCCGTCAGCGCCGACAAGAGCAAGGGCGACACGTTCTGGGAAGCCGTCGACGACGACAGCGCCCGGGCCGGCACCGCCAAGTCCCGTCTGTCGGGCGGCATTCAGCACGTCTGGCTGGACGGCCGGGTCGAGGCGCTGCTCGACAAGAGCGTCCCGCAGATCGGCGCCCCCGAGGCGTGGGCCGCCGGATACGACGGCACCGGCGTCAAGGTCGCGGTGCTGGACACCGGCGTCGACGCGACCCACCCCGACCTCGCCGGCCGGATCGAGGAGAGCCGCAGCTTCGTGCCCGGCGAGACCGCGCGCGACGGCCACGGCCACGGTACGCACGTGGCGTCCACGATCGTCGGCAGCGGCGCCGCCTCCGGCGGCACGTACAAGGGTGTCGCCCCCGGCGCCAAGCTGATGGTGGGCAAGGTGCTCGGCGACGACGGCTCCGGCTCGGAGTCCTCGATCATCGAGGGCATGGACTGGGCCGCGCACTCCGGCGCGAAGGTCGTCTCCATGAGCCTGGGCGGCGGGGACGGCGCCGACGGCACCGACCCCATGGCCCTCGCGGTCGACGAACTGACCGCCGAGACCGGTGTGTTGTTCGCCATCGCGGCGGGCAACAGCGGTCCCGGCGCGAAGACCGTCGGCACCCCCGGCGCGGCCGCCGCGGCCCTGACGGTCGGTGCCGTGGACGCGAACGACGCCGTCACCGACTTCTCCAGCCGGGGCCCGCGCGGCGACGGCGGGCTCAAGCCGGAGATCACCGCCCCGGGCGCCGGGATCGTCGCGGCCCGCGCGGCCGGTACGACCATGGGCACCCCGGTCGGCGACCTCTACACCCGGGCGAGCGGCACCTCCATGGCGACGCCGCACGTGGCCGGCGCCGCCGCGATCCTCGCCCAGCGCCACCCCGACTGGACGGCCGCCCGCCTGAAGGACGCCCTGATCAGCGCCGCGAAGACGACCGCCGACACCTCCGTGTACGCCCAGGGCGCGGGTCGCGTCGACGTGGCCCGCGCGGTCCGGCAGACGCTGTCGGCGAGCGGCACGGTCGACTTCGGGCTGCGCGGCTGGGACGACACCGCGCCGGTCACGAAGAAGATCTCGTACGTCAACGACGGCGACGCGCCTGTCACCCTTGCGCTCTCGCTCTCTGACGCGGGTGAGGCGGGCGGGAAGCTGCCCGCCGGCGTACTCGCCCTGGGAGCCGACTCGGTGACCGTCCCGGCGCACGGCACCGCCGCCGTCGCCCTCACCCTCGACACCGCCGGCGTCACGACCGGCTCGCACGGCGCGCACGTCACCGCGCGCGGTGACGGCGGCACGACGGCGGTGACCGCGATCGGCTTCGGCCGGGACGTACGGAAGTACGACGTCACGCTGAAGGTCCTCGACCGCGACGGCAAGCCCACCGACGGCGTCGCCGCGGTCAGCGTCACCGCCGTGGACAAGATGGAGCTGCCGGAGACCTACCCGGTCGACGAGAACGGGACCGCCGTGGTGCGGATACCGGGCGGCGAGCACGCGTTCCTCGCGGAGATCTACCACTACAGTCCCGACTGGAGCATGCTCCACGAGTACACGTACGCGGCCCAGCCGGTCACCGTGATCGACGCGGACCGCACCTTCACCTTCGACGGCTCCAAGGCCGGCCCGGTCACCATGCGGACCCCCCTGCCGTCGGAGCCGGACCTCGTCCGCGTCGGCCTGGCCGACCGCTCTCCCACGGCGGACGCGATACACGGCCGCGAGACCTGGCTGGGCGGCGAGACGGCCGTCTACTCGGTCCCGTCCCCGACCGTCGACGACAGCCTCTTCGAGTCGCGCGTCGGCTGGTCGATGAGCGCGCCCGCGCTCTCGGCCCGGCTCGCCGCCAAGGGCCAGGGCACCCGCGACCTGGACGTCACCTACTTCGAGGGCTGGACCGGTTCCGCCCGCTTCGACGGCACCAAGGCGCTGCGCGTGGCCAAGCCCGGCGAGGACGTCCGGGGCAAGCTCGCGCTCGTCAAGCGGGACCCGTCGAGCACGACGTACGCCCAGGTCGGCGCGGCCGCCGACGCCGGCGCGCTCGCCGTCCTCGTCTACAACGACACCCCCGGCGGCTGGATCGCCGGCAACTGGAGCCCGAAGGAGACCCGCATCCCCGCGATGACGGCCTCCGGCACCGACGGCGAGCGGATGCTGGCCCTCCGCGATCCCCGGATCACCTTCACCGGCACGGCGGTCAGCCCGTACTCCTACGAGCTGGTGAAGTACGGCAACGGCGGCATCCCGGCCGACCAGCGCTACCGCGTCCGGGCCGGGGAACTGGCCACCGTCGACCACCGCTTCCACGCCTCCACCGCCGCCACCGAGGGCGGGTACAGCCGGCTGATGCGCACGCCGATGCAGTCGGTCGCGTACTTCTCCCTGAAGCGCAGGACGATGCCGAGCACTCTCACCGAGTACGTCACCGCGGGTGTGCGCACCGCCGAGAGCGTGCGGGTCGGGCCGGTGTGGACGGCCGAGGGCACTTCGCTGACGACGGAGGAGGGCAAGCTCGCCGCCGGTCAGCGGCTCGGCCGTGACTGGAACAAGGCCGTGGTCCGCACCGCTCTGACGAGCGCGATGGAGCAGTCCGCCGTGCGGGTCGGCACGGTCGGTGTGGTGCGGAACGTCGGTCTGCTCGACAGCGGCAGCGACCAGTGGATCGCCGGCGGGAACTACGTCACCGACAAGGAGTCCACCACCGTCTACCGGGACGGGCAGTTGCTCGGCACCGCGGCCGCCGCGGCCGTCGCCTTCCCGATGAGCCCGGAGCGCGCCGAGTACCGCCTGGTCACGGACGTCCAGCGGGACGCCGCCGGCTGGACCACCTCCCCGAAGGTCCACACCGACTGGCGCTTCCACTCCGCCCAGGGCCAGGGCCAGGGGCAGTCTCCGACGCTCCTCCCGGTCCTGTCGGTCGACTACCGGCTCGGCACCGACCTGGCCAACAGCGCGGGCACCGGCTCCCGGACCACGATCGGACTGGGCCTGCGCCAGCCCAAGGGCCTGACGGACGGTCCGAAGGTCACCGGCGTGAAGCTGTGGGCGTCGTACGACGACGGCGCGTCCTGGCGGGAGGTCCGTCTGGACGGCAAGCCGAGCGGCTCCCCGAACGGCTCCCTGAGCGGCACCATCGTCAACCCGGCGACCGCGGGCTTCGTCTCGCTGCGGGTCAGCGCCACCGACGCGGACGGGAACTCCGTCGACCAGACGGTGACGCGGGCGTACCGGGTCGTCCGGCGGTGACGTCGGTGAGAGTCCGCCGCTGAGACGGTTCGGCTCGGCCCGATCCGCTTCGAATTGATTCGGCTCGGCTCGATTCTGCTTGGCAGCACCGGCCGGGGCACCCGTACGCGGGTGCCCCGGCTTCGTGCGTGGTGGCGGGCGCGTCATCGCCCGCGGCCTTTGTTCCGACGTGGCGTCACTTCGCCACGGCTTCACCGGAATGGCCCCCTCCCATGACGATCCGGGCCCTGAAGGGACGCCCCCGGTCTACTACAGTGCTGGACGAACGACAGACAGCACAGGCGTTCGGGCAGCTCGCAGGGGGAGGGCACGTCGTGACCACCACAGCCGCGGCCGTGTGGGGCCGCGCCGAACAGCAGGACTTCCGCGCGCGGGTACGAGGCTGTCTCCTCGGCGGCGCACTCGGCGACGCGCTCGGCGCCGGCGCGCACGGCCGCACCCTGGCCGCCCTGCGCGAGACCCACGGCCCCGAGGGGCTGGCCGACCTCGTCCCCGCGTACGGCCGCCGGGGCGCCGTCACGGCCGCCACCCAGATGTCCCTCTTCACCGTCGACGGCCTGATCCGCGCCCAGGTCCGCCGCGACACCGGCGTCTGGCATCCGCCCACCGACGTGCACCGGGCCCATCTGCGCTGGGCGGCCACTCAGCGCGACTGGGGCCCCGACGAACGGCGCCCGGACCTCGGCTGGCTGGCCCGCGAGGAGTGGCTGTACGCCCGTCGCGACCCGGCCCGGGCCTGTCTGACTGGCCTCGGCGACGACGTCCTCGGCACCCTGGACCGGCCCAAGAACCCGGACGCCGCCGACTGCGGCGCGCTCGTGCGCTCGGCGCCCTTCGGGCTGCTCGTCGGCTGGGAACCGCAACTGGTCTGCCAGCTCGCCGTGGAGTGCGCGGCACAGACCCACGGAGCGCCCGCCGCGTACCTCGCGGCCGGCGCCTTCGCCGTCGTCGTGCACGGGCTGGCCCGTGGCGACAGCGTGGAGGGCGGGGTGGCGACGGCCCTGGCCCAGATCGCCCCGCGCCCCGGCCACGAGCCGGTGACCGAGGCCCTGCGGGCCGCGTCGGCGGCCGTACGGGAAGGCGTACCGGACGCGGAGCGGGTGACGGCGCTCGGGGCCGGCGAGGACCGGGCGGAGGGGCAGCTGGCGGCGGCCGTGTACGGGGCGCTGGTCGGCGAGGACGTCCGGCACGGGCTGCGGCTCGCGGTCAACCACGACGGCCCGTCGGCGGCGACGGGCGCGCTCACCGGCGCCCTGCTCGGCGTCCTGCACGGGGAGACGGCCCTGCCGCCCGCCTGGCTCGCCGAACTGGAGGGCCGGGGCACGGTGCTGGAGCTGGCCGACGACTTCGCGATGGAGATGACCCAGGGGCCCGCGCTGCACGGTCCGGCGAACCCGTCGCCGGGGTGGCTGGCCCGCTACCCGAGGGACTGAGCGCGTCCGGGGGCTGAGAGCGCTGGAGGGCCGGAAGGCCGGAGGGCCGGGTGCTTCCGGGGTCCGGGCCCGGGCCTGGACCCGGGGGCCCGAGGCGGCTTCGGGAAAAAGCCGAGCCCCCTCGGCCAGGACGGCGGACCGGTCGAGAGGGCTCTGTTGCTTCGTGCGTTCCCGGTGTTTCCGGGTTCTGCTGGTGGTGCCGGTGCTGCTGGTGTTCCAGGGTTCTGCGGGTGCTGCTTCAGGCGGCGCGGGGTGCGCGGCCGGGGGTCACAGGCCCCGGGCGCTCACGTCTCCCACGAACGCGTTCCACGACTCCGGTCCGAAGGAGATCGAGGGGCCCTCGGGCGCCTTCGAGTCGCGCACCGCGATCGCGCTCACGAGCGGCGACTTGACCTCGACACAGGCGCCGTTGCCGCCGGAATAGGAGGACTTCGTCCAGGTGTCGGTCGCGCCCTGAATGATGGCCATGATGCTCAACTCCGGTTCTGTGCATAGGAGGGGGTCTGCGAACGGGAACGTGCCAATGTCTTTCCCTTGGCGTGAGGGACGCTACCCGTCCGGCCCCGTCCAGTGGGACCGCCGTTCACTCGACCGGATGCCATATTCCAACTGTCCTTACACCGGGGCGAGTCGGGGGTGTACCGTGCGGGCTTTCTCCCCGACTCGCCGCCGATTGACGGCATTCCGGACCGGGTCGCCCTTAAACGTCCGGTTCCCCGTCGGCGTACTGCTTCGCCATATTCATGATGAACACCCGGGTGTCATCCGCATTCATGGCCTGTGCCCTCAAGTGCTCGTACATCACGCTGTACTTGCCGACATCCTGCGCCTTCTCCAGATAGAGGTCGCTCGTCACGCCCTCGATGTAGACCACACTGGAGTCGGAGGTGTCCGGGAATTCCAGAATCGCGTAATGCCCGCTGATGCCGGGATGCGCGCCCATGTGGAACGGCAGTACCTGGACGGTCACATGGGGCAGGCTGGACTGCTCCGCCAGATGCTCCAGCTGTTCGGCCATCAGTCGCCGGCTGCCGATCTGGCGGTGCAGCGCGGCCTCGTCGATGACCACCCAGAGACGGAGCGGGCGTTCGTTGTTGCGGATCCGTTCCTGGCGGCGGGTGCGGACCTGGACCCGTTTCTCGATGTCGGTGGGCGTCGACTCGGGCAGCGCGCCCGCGATCACGGCCTCGGCGTACGCGTGGGTCTGGAGCAGACCCGGGATGATCTGCGGCTCGTACACCCGCAGACTCTCCGCGTCCGTCTCCAGACCGATGTAGACGCTGTACGGGATGTCGCCGAAGGCGTGCCACCAGCCCTGCTGGCGCGAGTCCTTGGCCATCTGCATGAGCGAATCGACCAGTCGCTCGTCCTCGACCTCGTACACACCGCAGAGGTCGCGGACATCGCGCTGGCTGATCGAACGACGGCCGTTCTCAAGGCGGCTGATCTTCGACTGGGAGACGAGAAGTCGCTCGGCGACCTGTTCGGCCGTCATGTTCTTCGCCTCCCGGAGCCGGCGCAGCTCCTGACCCAAACGGCGTCGCCTGACGGTGGGGTTGACACTGGACGCCACGGAAACTGCACCTCCGGCTGTCGGCCTGCGTAGCTGTGAGTATCTACTGCTTGGCAGACTGCCACCAAAAGTGCCGTGTGCGCTGGAAAACGGCGAGAGATGCGGTTACGGGACGGTCATGAGGACGACCGTCCCGCACACGCATGCGGCTCCCGGTGTGGATGATCGGGATGGCGCCGGGTGGCGCCGGGTGATGCCGGGTGGTGCGAGAACGTGCGGGCCGTGCGCGGCCGTGAGGCCGCGAGGGGCGTACGGCGTGCCGGATGTACGGCGTGCCGGATGTACGAGACCGCGCGAGGCCGTACGGGGGTGTACGGGGTCACGCGGGTCGTACGGATCGCGCGAGGTGGTGCGTCGGGTGGTGCGGGCGTCGTGAGGGGAACCGGCGGACCCGGCACGGGCCGGGTGCGCGCGGTCCGGTCACATGGCGGCGCGCGCCATGCTCCCGCGACGTGGCTGGGACGGCACGGCGCCGCCCGCGGTCGTACTCCGGCGGGGCTGCGCGCCCGCGCCGTTCTGCACGTCGAGGACGGCATGCGCCACGAGGCCGCCCATCGGGTCGTGCCGGATCAGGTCGCGCAGTCGCGACCGCGACGACCGTCCCTCGTTGCCGGGGTACAGATGCTTGCCGAGACCGACCGCGTGGGCCAGCGCGGCGAGCGCCGCGGTCCGCGGGTCCGGCGGGACGCCGGTGCGGATCGCGCTGTCCAGCCGGGCCCTGATCTCCCGGCTGATCGCCGTGTCCGTCGCCTGGTAGCGAGTCGTCGGCAGCACCCCGCACATCTGGCCCTCCACGGCATGGACCATGCCGCAGCGTTCCAGATGCGAAAGATACGTCTGGCGCAGCCCCAGCCGGGGCCCGCCGATCCAGTGCACGGCCCGTACCGGAGAGCCGCGTCTGCGCAGCAGCTCCAGTGCGGAGTCCAGCGTCGGATCTCCGGTCGGCCGTGGCATCACCACGGCGATACGATCCCCGTCAGGGGCTATCCGACCTGCCAGAGCCAGCTCCACTAGCTGTGCTCCGGCAAGGCCGAGGTCGAGCGACTGCGGCTGCGCTGTGGTACCCGTGGCCGGGTCCAGAGCGAGCAACAGAAGCTCCTCCGGAAGTGTTCTGCGGCTCCTGCCCATCCATGCCTCCCCGCGTGGATGAATGACAGGGTGACCCCTCTCACATTCATCTGTCGAGAGTGCCTGGGTGGTTCGTACGGGAACCTCTCGGTATGTCGTTCTCGTCTAGCACGGGGGCCAAGGGGTCACACAGGACACTGGTACATGGTTCGGACGTCCGGACGAGTCCGGGCGTTTTTTGTTGGGCCGTTTACGGCATGCGGCATGGAGGAGGCACGGTGGCGGGCGAGTTCCCCGACAAGGCGGAGCAGGGCGAGAGCCAGGACCCGCGGCTGTCGGTCGTCGAGAACACCGAGGATCACGCCGGGGGCGCGGTCCACGTGACCCGTGTTGACCACGTGGACCAGGCGGACCGGGTCGACCGCGAAGACCGCGAGGAGCGCGTCGATCAGGACGAGGCCGATCACGCCGACCGCGCGGATCAGAAGACGGCGGTCTTCAGGGCCCCGACCCCGCGCACGGCTCCGGAGGACGAGCCGTCGGACCCCCGGGACCCGCGGGACCCCCGGGAAGCCGGGGAGCGGCGTGAGGCGCCCGGGGCGACCGGCAAGGCCGGCAAGGCGTCTGAGGGGGCGTCGGGCGCCGCGGACGGGCCGGAGGCAGCCGCTGCCGCCAAGACCGCCTCCGAGGGCGCCCGGAAGCCCACGTGGGCCGTCGAGGCCGCCGTGCGGGCCGAGGACGAGTCGGAGTCCGAGTCGGAGTCCGAGTCGGAGTCCGAGCCGACGGCGGAGCCCACGCCGGGGCCGAAGCCGGAGGCCGCGGAGAAGCCCGGCACCGGTGAGTCCTGGTTCGCCACGCGCAAGCCCGTACAGTCCAAGACCGCACCCGAGCCGGAGTCGCAGCCGGAGACGAAGCCGGCTCCCGAGGCCGCCGCCGTGTCTGTGCCCGCGCCCGCGTCCGCCCCCGAGGCCGGGAAGAAGCCCGCGCCCGCCGACGAACCGGTCGATCACCCGACCACGGTCTTCAAGGCCATCAAGCCGCAGCCCGTCGACCAGCCGACGACCGCCCTGAAGCTGCCCCCGGCGTCCACCTTCCGCCCGCTCCAGGGCGACATCACCCAGGAGCAGTCGAAGCCGTCGCGGGAGCAGCGGGAGCCGAAGGGGCAGCGGGAGCCGAAGGGGGGCAAGACGGCCCCGGACCCGGCCTCCGTTCCGGCTCAGGCCGGCGCCGGCGACTTCACCGCTCCGGTCCCCCTGCCGGCGTCGCTCGTCGAGGCCGAGCGGACCCGGCAGCAGCCGCTGCCGCCCCGCCCCCCGCTGGAGATACTCGCCGAGCTCACCAACACCCCGCCGCCGCCGGACACGGCCCTGCGCACGACCGCGCGGCGGGTGAAGATCTGGACCCCGCTGGTCCTGCTGCTCCTGATCGTCTTCGCGGTCGCACAGTTCGTCCGCCCGCTTCCGGCCCCCCGGATGGTGCTCTCCGCCGAGCGCTCGTACACCTTCGAGGGCGGCGAGCTGAAGCTGCCGTGGCCGGGTGAGGGCCAGGGCGCGGTCGAGGTCGAGGGCGTCGGCTCGATGGGGACGTACGGCCCCCAGAAGCCGGCCCCGATCGCGAGCGTCGCCAAGACGATGACCGCGTACGTGATCCTGCGCGACCACCCCATCAAGGGGGACGGCGAGGGTCCGCGGATCAAGGTCGACAAGATCGCCGCCGAGCAGGCGAAGTCCCCGGACGAGTCGACGGCCCCCATCCAGGAGGGCCAGAGCTTCACCGAGAAGGAGCTGATCGAGCTCCTCATGATCCCGTCCGGCAACAACGTGGCGCGGCTGCTGGCCCGCTGGGACGCCGGTTCGGAGGCGGCCTTCATCGACAAGATGAACGCCGCCGCCAAGGACCTCGGCATGACCGGCTCGACGTACACGGACCCGTCCGGTCTGAAGTCGTCGACCGTGTCGACCCCGCTCGACCAGTTGAAGCTGGCGAAGGCGGTCATGCGGTACGAGGTGTTCCGCGAGGTCGTCGACATGCCGAACGTGACCGTCGACGGCATCCCGAACCGCATCGAGAACAACAACACGATCCTGCTGAAGCCGGGTGTCGCGGGCATCAAGACCGGTTCGTCGACGCCGGCCGGCGGCAACCTGCTGTGGGCGGCCTACACCGTCGTCGACGGCGAGAAGCGCCGGATCCTCGGCATAGTGATGGGCGCCCAGGACGCGCAGATCCTCGCGGACAAGCTGGACCTCGCCATCACCAACAGCTACACGGTGATCAAGGAGGCCCAGGACGTGGTCACCTCCGCCACCGTGGTGAAGAAGGGGCAGGTCCTCGGCTACGTGGACGACGGCTTCGACGGCCGTACGCCGGTCGTCGCGACCAAGGACATCAAGGCCGTCGGCTGGCCGGGCCTCAAGATGGACCTGAGGCTGGGCGTCGGCGACAAGGACCTGCCGCACGCCGGCAAGGCCGGTGACATCGTCGGCGTGGTCGCGGTCGGCACCGGCCCCGGTGCCGACCCCGTCACCGCGCCGGTCGCGCTGCAGACGGACATGGCGCAGCCCGGCATCGGCAAGAAGCTGACCCGACTGGGCTGATCCGGCGGGCGCCCGGGGGACCACCGGGCGCCCGCTGTTAGCGTTCCCGGGGGGTACGGGTAGGCGGGGAAGGCCCCGCGGGGCAGCCGCAGAACACGAGAAGGCGGCACGAGAAGGCAGCACGAGAAGGCAGCACGGGAAAGGGCCGCAGTGACCACCGCCGAGCCGACACGCGCCGCCGAGGCCGCGTCCACTTCCACTTCCGGGGCCGCGTCCGTGGGCGCTCCTCCGTCTGCCTCTCCCTCTTCGCCTTCGCGAATAGATCTTCCGGTAGACCTTCCGGCACCGAGGCCGCCCGTCGAACCCTCCCTCGCGGGCGCGCGCCGCGACTGGCGGCGCACCCGCCGCTACCCGGTCATCGTCACGACGGTCGTCGCCGCCCTCACCCACCTCCTGTGGGTCCTCTTCCTCGCCAACAGCGGCGGGGACCTGGCGGCGCAGGACGCCTGGGCGGAGTTCGTCGGCCGGCACCCGGACTCGGCGTACAACCTCGCCTGGTACGGCGGGATGCACCCCGTCTCGTACAGCGTGGTGTCCCCGTACCTCATGTCCGTGCTCGGCGTCCGCACGACGATGATGATCGCCGGGACGCTGTCCGCCGGACTGACCGCGCTGATCCTGGTGCGGGTACGGGCCGTACGCAATCCGCTGATGTGCGCGCTCGCCGGGGTGTTCGCCTTCCTCTGCAACGCGGTGTCGGGGCGGGTCACCTTCGGCCTCGGCATGATGTTCGCGCTCGGCGCGGTCGCGGCCGTCTTCTGCTGGCCGCACCGCTGGCGCCGGCGGCGCTGGGCGAAGGCCGCCGTCGCCGCGCCGCTCGCCGGGCTGGCGGCCGCGTGCAGCCCGGTCGCGGGCCTGTTCCTGGGCGTGGTCGCGGCGGCGCTGTTCCTCAACAAGCGGCGCCCCGGCGCGTACGCCCTCGGCCTCGCGCCGGTCGTGGTGGTGGCGCTGTCGGCGTGGCTGTTCCCGTTCTCCGGCACCCAGCCGATGAGCCTGATGTCGACGGCGCTGCCGTTCCTCTTCGGCGTGCTGGTGCTCGTCCTGGTCCCGAAGGACTGGCGTACGGTGCGCGTGGCGGCGGCCGTGTACGCGGCCGGCACCCTGCTCACCTGGCTCGTCGACTCCCAGATCGGCACCAACGTCTCGCGCATGGCGATGCTGTTCGCGGGCGTGGTGCTGCTCGCCGCCCTGCCGTACACGCGCCCGCGCTCGCTGCGCTGGTTCGCGCTCGTGCTGGCCTTCGTCGGACTCAACGGCTGGATCGGCTTCAAGGCCGCCGACGACGTCGTCCGCACCGCCCCGGACGCCTCCTGGGCGCGCGAACTGGCCCCGCTGGTCAACCAGCTCCAGGTACGCGGCGCCCAGCAGTCCCGCGTCGAGGTCGTCCCGGCCTCCAGCCACCGCGAGTCCTCGGCCCTCCTCCCGTACATCAACCTGGCCCGCGGCTGGAACCGGCAGGCCGACCTCGAACGCAACCCGCTCTTCTACGACGACACCCTCGACGCGGCCAACTACCACGAGTGGCTCGACCGCTGGGCCGTCCACTACGTCGTCCTGCCGACCGGCGCCCCGGACTCGGGCGGGCAGCGGGAGACCGAACTCGTCGAGAGCGGACTGCCCTACCTCAAGCAGGTCTGGTCGGACGCCAACTGGCGCCTGTACGAGGTCACCGACCCCGCCCCGCTCGCCGACCCGCCCGCCCGCGTCCAGAGCGCCGAGGCCAACGAGGTCGTCCTCCGCGTCGACGCTCCGGGCCGCGTCCGGATCCGCGTCCCCTACTCCCCGTGGCTCGCCCTCCTCGACGAACACGGCGCCCGCATCGAGGCACCGGAGGAGACGGAAGCCTCGAAGCGCGCGCGGAAGACGGCGGTGGGCGAGGAGCCGCCGAAGCAGTACGCCAATGTCTCGGGCTGCCTGCTGCGCGTGGAGGCGGACGCCGAGGGCGACGAGTGGACGGAGCTGCTGGCGCCGAAGGCGGGGGTGTACCGGCTGGGGTCGCCGTACGCGCTGTTCACGCGGGGGACGGCGTGCCCGGAGGAGCTGCGCTGAGGGGTGCGCGGCCGGCCTGAGCCGGCGGCCCCGACAGCCGGACCCATCCACCCACCCATCCGTCCGGGCCTCGCCCTCGCCCTCGCCCCCGCCCCCGCCCCCGCCCCCGCCCTCGCCCCCGTCCCAGCTCCCCATGGCCCCGTCAGTCGAACCGGACATCCCGCGTCGTGGCCGAGGCCGCCGCGAAGGACAGCAGTCGCTCGCCCTCCGCCGCGAGCGCGTCCCGGTCTCGCGCCCGGAGTTGCTGGAACGGTTCCAGGAGCAGGGTCGCGGTCGTGCGGTGCTGCTCGATGCGCCACAGGCCGCTGACGAACCCGTCGACGAGGAAGGTGGACTTGATCAGTCCGTTGCGGGTGAAGACGCGCTTGCGACGCTCCTCGGTGATGATGCGGGAGCGGTCGGCGTGGGACAGCAGGATGTTGTCGAACTCGGGCAGGAACCGTACCGGGACGGGGGTGTCCGGGTCGGGAAGTGGGGCGTCCGCGAGGTCGATCAGCTCCTGTCCGTTCTCGTCGCGGAAGCTGCGCAGCCGGGGCCGCAGTCGGGTGACGGCGTCGGCGAGCCGGGTCATGCCGGACCATGCCTGGATGTCCTTGACGGTGGCCGGGCCGAACGCGGCCAGATAGCGCTCGACCAGGGTGTCCGGCGCGGTGTCGGCCGCGAGTGGCCGGCCGAGCCAGGACTCGGCGGTCGTGTGCACGGCCTGGCCGCTCTCGCCCCACAGGCCCCGAGGGGGTACTTGGACGAGCGGCACCAGATTGCGTACGGCGTTGGCGAGGGCGAACGGATCGCGGTCCGGCCACCGTTCGGCGAGCCGGGCTCCGAGCCCGCCGAGCGTCAGCGGCTCCTCCTCCACCAATTCACGCCCATATGAAACTACTTGCGCGGTGTCGAGTTCTTCCAGCTTGCAGCCGAAGGCTCCCTTGAGGCTCCGCTCCAGGGAGTTTTGGAGTACCGGTCGCAGGGCCAGGCAGTCGTCGGCCGTGACCAGATGGATCGTTCCGCGCATCAGGACGAGCCGGACCGCCTCGCGGTCGCTGATCAGGCGGGCCAGGTCGTCGGTGCGGAAGCCGGCGAGCCGGGTCCACAGCCCGATGTAGGGCGGGTTGGGCGCCTGGGACTGCATGCCGACCAGGTGGCCGAGCGCCTGCGAGGCGGACAACTCCGCTCGGGTGGTCAGCAGTTGCCGGGTCAGCAGGCTCCGGTTGAGTGTTCTGCGGTCCAGTACGCCGGGATCCCCTGACGTCGCCATGTGTGGAGTCCTCCTCGTGCCGATCCTCGCGGTGCCTCGTATCGACATCAACGACCGGCGAGCGTGGTGGTGCCCGGGGGCCCCGCCCCCGGCCCCGGCCCCGGGCTCGGCGCGACGCGGCCGTCGCGGAATGCCTCCGGTGGACCGCCAACCGGCGGACGGACCGCATGTGTTCCCTGTTTCGGCTTCCTCTGCTCCGACGAGGGGAGGCGTGCGCGGCCCGCCCGGCCCGCCCGGCCCGCCCGGCCCGTGCGCGCCAGATTTTCGATCTTCACCATGGTGTTCGGGGTCCGGTTCTGGTGAGATCACCGAATGCTTGGATTCATCGTCCGCCGTCTGCCGTTCTGGGTCCGCGAGCCGCTGCTCATCGTGGTCGGCTCCGTCTTCGGCGTACGCATCATGTATCTCGCCGTGAGCGAGCGCAGTTGGCAGGGCGCGGGCATCGGCGCGCTGTTCCTCGTGTTCACCGCTGTGCGCGTCCACGCCGTGGTCAAGGCCCTGCGCGCACGCCGGAAACCGGAACCGGCGATCTCCGCGACCAAGGCGATGGCCGGCATCGCCGCCCCGTCCCAGCCCCAGCCCCCGTCCCAGCCGCAGCCCGTGGCGCAGCGGCGTCCGGGTCCGGCCGTGGGTCCGGCCGTACCGGAGAAGGAACCCCACATGTGGGGCCAGGTGGCCGCGGCCCTGGTCGCCTGTGCGGCGTTCGCGGCCGCGCTGTGGGGGATCCCCAAGCTGATGGAGTCCGGTGGCGAGCGCGCCCCGGAGCCCGTCGCGTGCCCGGAGGTGTCGCACGAGGCACTGCCCAAGGCGTACGAGAAGACGCCCCGGCCGGTGACCGGCGACCAGCTGTGCCATGCGCTCTACCGGCCCGACCTGGCCGGCCTCCTCGGATCGCCCGGCGAGACCGCGACCGCCGCCTCCGGCTCCAGCGGCACCGCGCCGCTGACCGACGAGAAGGTCGCCCGGCCCGAGGCCCAGGTCTCGTTCCCCACGTACACCGTGAATGTCTCGGCCACCTACAACAGGCTGTCGACCAGCGAGTACGTGAAGCTGCTCAAGTACGGGAACGATCAGGACATCAAGACCTTCAAGGTCCTCGGCCGGCCCGCGTTCCTCTCCTCGGACCGGACCATGGAGTTCCGGGTCGACTTCGGCAGCACCGGATCCACCGGAGGGACCAATACAGGCCCGATGGCCAGGACGCTTTCGGTGGCCCTCGCCCCCGAGGACCACGGCGGCTACTACGAGATCACCGTGTGGAGCGAGTCCGGAGCCCTCCCGGACGACGGCGCCCTGATCGCCATCGCCGAGAAGGTCATCCCGAAGGCCGGCGGACACACCGCCCACTGAGACGGCCCCGGCTCCGGCCTCGGGAACCGGAAGGCCCCGGCGCCGGAAAGCCCGGGCCCCGGGCCTCCGGCGGGCGCCCGCGCCGATACCCGATACCGGTCGAGAACGGCGAAAGGGCCACCTACGAAAAATCGTAGGTGGCCCTTTCCACTGTGCCCCCGGCAGGATTCGAACCTGCGACACCCGCTTTAGGAGAGCGGTGCTCTATCCCCTGAGCTACGAAGGCGGGGATCTGTCCGCGAAACGTGTCTCGATCGGTGCTTCATATGAAGCCCGGTTCTGACGTGTCTTGGACAGGTTGGCGATCGGCCCGCGAGGGGCTGCTCGCCGCCGCCAGTGTAGCGGGTGGCTTGCTCGCCGCATGGGGGATGTGGCCCGCCGAGGGTTCGGGCTGTGCGCTGGGGGCTCTGCCGCGCGGTGGGCTGTCGGGGCGGTCGGGGGTGATGCGGTGGTGTCCGGGGTCCGGCCGCACCGGGACCCCGGGGCGGTCCGCGAGCGCGGGCCTCGGGCCCGGGCCCTCCCGTGCTGCCTTGCGGATTCCCTGCCGCCGCCTCACGGCCGGCGGATCGGCGCCTCCAGGGCGCCGGTGACCAGCAGGCGCAACGACTCCGTCAGTCGCCGGGTCTCGCCCTGCCCCAGCAGGTGCACAACCGATCCGTTCCGCAGGGCGCCGAGCAGGATGTGGGCGAGCAACTCGGCGTCGAGGTCGGGGCGTTCCTCGGCGATCAGGGTGCTGATGTGGCCTTGCCAGAACCAGTAGACCGAGCTCTGTTCGGCCGAGTCCTCCGGGGCGTCGTGGGGAACCGCCTGGCCGAGGGCGGCCAGCAGGCCCTTGTTGCGGCCGACCACGTCCACGACCGCGTCGAGGAAGGCCAGCAGCCGCTGCCGGGGCGGGGCTCCCGGGCCGAGCGGCGGGGGGCCGTCCACGACCGCTTCGCGCAGGGCGTGCGCCCGTTCCAGCATCAGCTCGCGCATCAGGCCCGCGCGGCTGCCGAACCGGTGGAACACCGTGCCCTTCCCGACCCCGGCCGCGGCGGCGATGCGCTCCATCGAGACCTGCTCCGCGGGGTGCTCGCAGAGGAGGCTCTCGGTGGCCTTCAGGATCGCCTGCCGATTGCGTGCCGCGTCGGCGCGTTCGCGGCGGACTTCCGCCATCTGCTCTCTCCTCGTCCGGGACCGGTCCATAGACAACTGGACCGGCGGTCCAGTACGGTCGCCGAACTGGACCGCTGGTCCAGTTTAGGGCATCGACCCGTCCAAGGAGATCTGTCATGCGACGCATCCGCTACCACTCCCACGGTGGCCCCGAAGTCCTCACCCTGGAAGAAGTCCCCGCCCCCGTACCGGAGAAGGGACAGGTGCTCATCCGGGCCGAAGCGATCGGCGCCAACTTCGTGGACACCCAGCTCCGGCGCGGCATGATCCAGACCGAGCTCTACCGGCGCCCCTTACCCCGGCCCCTCACCGGCGACGTGGTGGGCACGGTCGAGGCGGTCGGGCCGGACGCGGACCCGGACCTGATCGGACGGCGGGTCGCCGCGGCCTCCGAGGACGCGTTCGGCGACCTCGTCCTCGTGGACGAGCCGGGGCTCGTCCGGGTGCCCGACGGGCTCGACATCGGTACGGCCGGCGCGCTCCCGATGATGGCTCCGGTGGCCCTGGGCGCGCTGCGCGCCGGGCGGCCGGCCCGCGGTGAGACCGTGCTGGTGCACTCGGCCGCGGGCGCCATCGGTCACCTCGCCGTACAGCTCGCGAAGGTGCTCGGCGCGGGAACGGTCATCGCCACCGCGAGTACGGCGGCCAAGCTGGACTTCGCCCGCGCCCAGGGCGCCGACGCCGGCGTCGACTACACCGACGAGGACTGGCCGCAGCAGGTCCGCGCGGCCTCGTCCGGCGGCGTGGACGTCGTCCTCGACGCCGTCGGCGGCGACATCATGCGCCGCAGCCTGGACGTCCTGGCCCCCTACGGACGACTGGTGACGTACGGAGCCGCGAGCGGCGAGCTCGGCGCCGTCCCCGTCGCCGACCTGTTCGCCCTGAGGTCCGTCACCGGCTTCTCCCTCCTGGCCGCGTACGCGGCCGACCCCGAGCGCGCCCGGAAGGACCAGGCCGAGCTCACCTCGTACGCGACCCGGGGACTGCTGCGCGCGGCGGTCCACGCCCGGCTGCCGCTGACCGAGACGCCCGAGGTGCACCGGCTGCTGGAGAGCCGCGCGCAGCTGGGTCGGGTGCTGGTCGTTCCGTAGGCGGATGGGCCGGCATGCGGCAGGGGAGTCCCAGTGTTCCCGGGTGTGGCCGCTCGAAACGCGCCCCGTATCTCTCCTGGTCGAGGTCACCCGGCTCGGAGTGCCGTCAAGTGTCCCGCCGGACCGACGTTGTCCGGAAGATCCATTGAGGCGTCCGGCGGGCTGCTGTTTGGATGGTTCCGGCCTGGCGCGAGCGGCGCGCGCCGTCGCGGCTTCCCGCACGCGGCCGGAATCCTCGCGGGCCGGCTCCCCGGGCTCTTCGCGTTGCCTGTGGAACTCGAATCCCCTGAGGAGTATTCATGCGCAAGACGGCACTCGGCACCCTGACCGGCTCCGCGGTCCTGGCCGCCACGCTGCTCGGCACCACCTCGGCAGCGGCGGCGGTGGGGACGGAGCCCGTCTGCGCCGGCATATGCGTGCTCGGGGTGCGGGCGGCGACGCACGACACGTACGACCGTTTCGTCATCGATCTCGGTCAGGGCACCATCCCCGGCTGGACCACGAGCGAGCAGACGACTCCGCTGTACTGGGGCGAGGAGGGCTCGCAGACCGAGGTGCCGATCAAGGGGGACTCGTATCTCAAGGTCCATGTGATGCCGTCGTACGCGAACGATCTGAACTGGCAGTCCACGTACACGAGTCCGCGCTCCGCGTCCTTCGCCTTCCCCTCGCTCAAGGGGCAGGCGCTGGTGTACAGCTTCGAGGACGGCAACACCTTCGGGCTGGCCCTCGGGCCGCACTCCTCCTACAAGGTCTTCAAGCTGACCGCTCCCAACCGGATCGTCGTCGACGTCAATCACTGATCGGGATCGTTGAGCGGGACGGCTGATCGAGACGACGGAGCGGGATCGCCGGCTGATCCCGGGCAGGGCCGGGGCGCACCGAAGGGTGCGGCCCGGCCCTTCGCCGTCTCCGCGGGGTGGCGGCCCCGCGTCGACCCATGCATCGACCCCCGTATCGACCCCCGCGCCCCCAACTGCCGTCGTCAGTGGCGCAGATGGCGGGTGCCGGTGCGCTCCGCCATGGTCACCCGGCAGGTGAAGGCCGTGGCGTCCTCCTGGATCGCGGTGACCGAGACGCAGCGGGTCCCCTCCGGGGACGAGCCGGCCGGCTCCACCCGGGCGGTGATGAGGCAGGGCGAGTCGAACTCGACGTAGCGGAAGAAGGCCGAGTCGAAGCGGACCGGCGTGACCTCGCCCGCGAAGGGGCCGTGGAGTGCGTGGGCCGCCTGCCGGGCGGCTTCGAGGAGCAGCATGCCCGGCGCGTGGTCGACGGGGTGGTCGAACAGGACGGGGTGCGAGGTGTCGACGCGCAGCTGCCACTGGTCCGGCACCGCGGTGGGGGAGAGCACGACGTCACCGGGCTGCTCCCGGTCCACCAGGACGGGCATCACCACCGGGGCCGAAGGGCCCGGCGGAACGGGAAAGGCGCTGCCGGGCTCCGTGTAGTGCTCGCCGCGCAGACGGCGGTATATCGCGGGCGAGTTGCAGCTGAACCGGGTGTGCGCCGTGGCAACCGGCCAGTCGTCGCGCAGGATGTCGACATCCATGGTGAGCGCCGCGAGACGGCCGCCGCGCCGGGTGATGTCGGAGCAGGTGATCCGGAGTTGGAGATCCGTCGGGCCGCCGCCGACGCACATCGAGTCGGGGTCGACCTCGAAGGAGAAGTGCTGCCAGATGAGGTGGTGGCCGAACGGCACGTCGTAGACCGCGTGCGAGATCAGCGGCAGGCACTGGCGCAGCGACTCGGCGAGCAGCATCGGGTCGTGGTTCCCGGCCGCGGGGGCGTAGAAGGCGTGGGTGCGCGGCCATTGGGCGGTGACCGTGACGCGGTCCTCGCCGGCGGGTGCCCAGCCCGTGAGAAGGACCTCGGATCCATCCAGCTTGTGGACCAACTCCTGCGGAACAGGCCGGAGTTGGAGGTTCGGTGCGGACGTGGTCCGGGTGAGCGGAGCGAGCGGAGCGGCCGAAGCGAACGGAGCGAGAGTCATGGGTCCCCCCAGGGATGAGTGCCGTCGATGCCCGTGCGAAGTGCGCGGGCTCTGGTCTCCCAGAACCACGTCACGTAAAATAACGGTCGTTCTTTTTGTTTGTCGAGGGAGGGTACGGAACTGATGACGAAACCCAAGCAGGAGCGGGCACAGAAGACCCGTGAGGAGATCCTTCGGGCGGCGGCCGAGGTGTTCGACGAGCGCGGCTACAACGGCGCCGGGATGCGGGAGATCATGAACCGCGCGGGAGTGACGCTCGGCGCCGTCTACTTCCACTTCCCGAACAAGGAAGCGCTGGCCCTGGCCGTCATGCGGGCGCAGCCGACGAGCATAGTGCCCGCCCTGGAGTCAAAGGGTCTGCAGCGGCTGGTGGACATCACCCTCGTCTGGTCGCACAAGCTGCGGACCGACCTGATGCTGCGCGCGGGCGTCCGGCTCACCAGTGAGCAGACGGGTTTCGGCTTCGACGACATCACCCCGTACCGCCAGTGGGCCCAGATCATGGAGGAGTGCCTGGTCGAGGGCCGCGACGTGGGTGACGTTCGCACCGATGTGTACGTCCCCGAGCTCGCCGAGTTCATCGTGTCCGCGTGTACCGGGCTCCAGGAGTACTCCCTCCTGGCGAACGGCCGCGAGGACCTGCCCGCCCGGACGCGCGGCATGTGGCGGCTGCTCATGCCCGCCATCGCCACGCCGGAGGGCATCGGCCGGACCGACATCAGCGAGGCGCGGGAGATCGCCGTCAACGCCTGATGTTCCGGGGCCCGTTGGCGTGGCCCCGCGATCGCGGCGCCGGGTCACCGGCCGGGGAGGCCCGGCCGGTGATCCACCGGATCCGGTAAAAACCCGTCGGCGGCGGCCCGGATCGGCGAGGATGCCGACCCCTGAAGACCTTGATCCATTACGGCTCCGATCCGCGACGACCCTCCATCCGATACGGCCCCGATCGCCTGGTCCCCGAACGACCGTGGCCCCGACCCCCGCCCCCTCCGGCAAGCACGAGTACGAGCACCAGCGCGTGCACCAGCGCGAGTACGAGCGCGAGCACGAGCACCAGCACGAGTACGAGCACGACCGGCGGCGAACCTGCCCGGCGGCGCACCACCCATGACCGTTCCATCTGCCTGAACCCGACTCGGACAAGGACGAACCATGAACCGGCCCCTGGACCGCCTGCGCCTCGTGGCGCTGAACATCGACGGTGTCCTGCTCAACGACACGTTCAGCCCCGTCATCGGCAACTTCGTCACCAGTCGGGGTGGTGTGTACGACGCCGAGACCGAGCGCCGCATCCTCTCCCAGCCGCGCCGTGTCGCGGGCGGCGAGATGGCCCGCGCGGCCGGCCTCGACATCACGGGCGAGGAAGCCCTGGAGATCTACTTCGCCGAGCGCGCCCGCCATGTCGCCGACCACCCGGTGGCCCCCAACCCCGGCGCGCCCGAACTGATCGAGCGGGTACGGAGCCTGGGCGTCCAGGTGGTCTGCTACGGCGGTCTGAGCAAGCCCCACTTCGACACCCATCTGGGTGCCTGGGCCCACCTCTTCGACGGCCCCGGCTACGTCTGCACGGACTCCTTCCGGCCGGGCATCAAGGAGATCGTCATGGACGTCTTCGATCTCGGCCTCGACGAGGCGCTGTTCGTGGACGACGTCGCCCGGGTCGCCGAGGCGGCCAAGACGCTCGGCGTTCCGTTCATCGGCCATCCCAGCAGTTTCCAGGGCACGTTCATGAAGGAGCTGGAGGTGCGGCACATCGTCGACTCGCTCGACGCGATCGACGAGGAGCTGCTGCGGACGCTCGACGCGGAGGCAGCCGCGGGCACGCTCTGGCCCGCCGCGAGCGCGAACTGACGGCCATACGAACCCCGTACGTCCCGAGCCCGATTCCAGCGGATACGAGAGGACCTCACCACCTATGAACAGCGCACACGGCAGCAACGGAACCCATGGCACCAATAGCGGGCAGGGCATGCTGGCCGACAAGACGATCATGATCACCGGAGCGTCGAGCGGGATCGGCGCGGCCGCCGCACGGCTGTTCGCCGCGGAAGGGGCGGCCGTGGTCGTCATGGCGCGCCGGGAGCGGTCCATCGAGAAGCTGGCCGAGGAGATAACGGGCGCGGGCGGCAGGGCCCTCGCGGTCGCCGGCGACGTGACCGTCCCCGCGGACGTCGCGCGGGTCGTCGAGGCCGCGGTGCGCACGTACGGCCGGCTCGACGGCGGCTTCAACAACGCGGGCTGGGCCACCGCCGGCACCCCGCTGCACGAGACCGACGACTCCGTCTTCGACCAGGTCATGGACGTCAACGTGCGGGGTGTCTGGAACTGCATGAAGGCCCAGATCGGGGCGATGCTGGCGGACGGCCGAGGAGGCGCCGTGGTCAACACCGCGAGCTGCGCGGGCGTGGTCGCGACGGGTGCCACGGCCTCGTACATCGCGGCGAAGCACGCGGTGATCGGCCTGACGAAGGCGGGCGGGCACGAGTACGGCGAGCGCGGGATCCGGGTGAACGCCCTGGTGGTGGGCAGCACGCGGACGGAGCTCATGGAGCAGGTACTCAACGACACTCCTTCCCTGGAGGAGAGCTTCGTCTCCCGTTCCATGCAGAAGCGGATGGCGGACCCGGTCGAGGTCGCGCAGGCCGCGGCGTGGCTGCTCAGCGAGCGGTCCTCGTTCGTCACGGGCGCGGCGGTGCCGGTCGACGGAGGCTGGACGGGCGCGTGAGGTCCGTGTGACGTCCGCCTGTTGCCCGTCTGGCGTCGTCCGCCCGGCAGTTCACTGACGCGCCGCGAGCCGGCCGGGGCCCCGTGGGGGAGCCCCGGACGGCTCGCGGCGCATCGCGCCCGGGCGGTACGCGGCGGCCGCGTGCCGCACCCGGGTGCCGCGCCGGTGCCCTGCCCCGCGCGCCGCACCGCGCACAGGCTCCGCACCGCGCTCCGGCGCCGCGCCCCGCACAGGCGCCGCGCCCCGCACAGGCGCCGCGCCCCGGATGGTCGTACCGCCCCGCCGCACCCGGGCGGCACGCCCCGCACAGGCGCCCCGCCCCGCCGCACCAGGGCGGTACGTCCCGCTCAGGCGATCCGGCGGGCCGGCTGCCGGGCCGCCGCGCGGCCCGGCGCGACGAGCCGGTCGTACGCGTACGCGGCGGACGCCAGCGTCATGTGGTGGTGCCAGCCCGGGAACGACCGCCCCTCGAAGTCGCGCAGACCGTAGTGCTCGGTGAGGTCCGTGAGAGCGGCGATGGTGCCGGACTGCGACTGCACCAGGGGCAGCAGATCGTGCAGGCGCGGGTTCACCAGCGTGGTGAGCCAGATCCTTCCGACGCCGGGGATCCCGGGCCGCCAGCGCGCGAACACCCGGTACAGGCCAAGGGAGTTGCCGTGCCGGCCGGGCAGTCGCACCAGTGCGGAGACGAGCCGATCGGCGCGCGGCGACCCGAGCGAGCCGAGCCCGCCGGGTGATCTGAGCGTCCCCGGCGATCTGAGCGTCCCGGGCGTCCCGGGGGCTCCCAGCGATCCGGGGACTCCGGGCGATCCGGCCGCGCCGCGCTGGTGCTGCGGTCCGTGCGTGAAGTCGATCGCGGTGGACGGTGTCCCCTTGGGCGAGAGCAGCTGGAGGAGCTGCCCGGCGGAGAGCACCCCGTCCGGTGACCCGGGCGAGGCGCCCCGCTGGCCCTCCGGGACGACCGGCAGTCCGTGCGGCACGGCTATGACGAAGTCCCTTCCCCGTGCGGTCAGTTCGGCCGCGAGGTGGGAACCGGCCGTCGGGTGGTTGCTCATGTCGGCGACCACCGGGACCGGATCGCGGCCGGTGAGCGGGGTGAGCGTGTCGACCAGGTCGAGTATCTGCTCCGTGGGGGAGCGGTGCGGCTCGGTGTCGGGGATGCGGGTCCGGGCCCGCAGCTCCTGGTCCACCTGCCACTCCTTGGTGAGCAGCAGCCGCCAGTCGACGGGGATGTGCGCGCTGTCCGAGGAAAGGAACAAGCCCATTCCCACCTGACAGTTGACGGTCCGGCCGGTGGCTCGTTCGAAGCGCTGGTGCACACCGCAGGAGTGGTTGCCGCGCTTCGGCAGCACCGCGACGCCGATGGTCCAGGCGCGGACCCGGGAGCGGCGTTCGGCCAGGCGCAGCAGCTCGTGGCGGGCCGGATTCCAGTCCCAGGGACTGGCGTTGACGAACTGGTGCAGCGACTGCGCGGCCGTCGGGCCGGCGTGCAGCTGGGCGGCGAGCCGCTTCACCGACTTCCGGCCGGGCGTCGCGAGCACCCCCGCCACGAAGGCGGCGGCCCAGCGCCGCTGGTCCGCGCGGCGCAGATGGCCGAAGACGGTCTCGGTGTACGAGGTGATCGAGGCGTCCTCGACCAGCTCGGGCAGCCGGTGTTCCCGCACCCCGGCCAGTCCGCGGCCCTGGAGTCCGGGCAGCCGGTGTTCCTGGGGCTGTGGCATGGCGTTCCCTCCCCGTGATGCGTGCCTGACTCCAGAAAGAATAGAGAACGTTCGTTTTCTTTTGTAGTCCGTGAACGGCCCGATCGCTACTTGGCCAAGTCCCGCCTACGCGGGGGGACACGGGGGCCGACTTTCGGAAGTCGGCGTTGTCCGGCACGCGGCCGGTGCCCAAAGTGGCTGTTGGGGCGACAGGCCGGTCGGTGTGGGACCGGGGGATGGAGAAGAACCAGATGGTGAAGCAGGAGCGGGCCGAGAGGACCCGCGAGTCCCTGGTCCGCGCGGCGGCCGGCGAGTTCGCGCGTGCGGGGTACGAGGGCACGTCGTTGAGCCGGGTGGCCAGAGCCGCCGGAATCTCGATCGGCGCCCTCACCTTCCACTTCCCCGCCAAGGCCAACCTGGCCCAGGCCGTGCGGGCGCGCGGCGACGCCGCCGTACGCGCCCGCGTGGCGGAGGCGGCCGACGCCGCGACGCCGCCGCTGGACACCGTGGTCGCCCTGACCCTGGACCTCGCGCGGCTGCTCGAGGACGACGAGGTGGCGCGGGCGGCCGTACGGCTGTGGCGCGAACTGCCCGACGGGGACGGCACCTGGACCACGCTCTGGCTGCCGGCCGTGACGGAGACCCTCGCCCGCGCGGGCCGGGACGGGCTCGATCCGGCCGTCAGCGAGCACGATGTGGTGCTCCTCGCCGAGTACCTCGTGGCGGGCGCCGAGTCCCGCCTCGGCGGGCCGCTGCCCGGCCTGCCGGCCAGGGGCGGCGACGGCGACGGGGACCGGGACGGGGGCGGCGACAGCGTGGAACAGCACCTCTCCCGTCTCTGGGCGCTCGTCCTGCCCAGCCTGACCGGGCCGCCCGAGGCGGAGTGATCCCCTGAGGGGTGGCCCCACAGCGGGAACGAAGGCAGGACGGGGCAGCACGGGGGCGGCACAGGGCAGGTCGGGGGCACGGCGCGCGTACGGATCCAAGGGAAGTCCCGCACGTATCTGGAAGGTGGATCGGTGAGCACACGGAGCGAACCTCCTGTCCTCGCACGCGAGTCGGCTGTTCCCTGGGGCGGATCCGGGGGCGGCCCCGCGTGGGGCAGGGGCGGCACGGCCCCGTCGCGGGCTCCCGGTACGACCGTGCGGACCGTCCGTACCGAGGGATCGGCGGGAACGACGGGAGCGGCGGGGCCGGTGGGCCCGGCCGGCTCGGTGCGCACGGCGGGGGCCGTCGGAACGGTCCGGCCGCCCGGTCGCGCGGGCGGCCGCGGGCGTGACGTCCTCGCCGTGGACGACCTGCTGGAGCGGGTCCGGGACGACAGCGACGCCGACGGCGACCCCGGCGACGTCGGCGGGGCGGACGGTGTCGGGCTGCGCTTCCTGCCCGCGCTGGACCGGCTGCTGCACTCCCTGGACACCGAGGCCGATCTGCACCCGGAAGGGCGCGGGTCAGCCCGTATCGAACTGGTGTCCGCACTGATGAAGCAGCAGCAGATGATCCGGCTGTTACGCGACCGGCCCGAGATCGCCCTCAACGACATCCGGGCCCCGCTCTTCGTCACCGGACTGCCCGGCAGCGGCGCCGCGATCCTGCACAACGCCCTCGCCGAACACCCCGGGCTCGACGCGCCGACCCTGGCCGAGCTGCACGACCCCGCTGCTCATCGAAACGCCTGACCACGAACACGTGGCCTACATCGAGGGGCAGCGGGTC